>NZ_JFAQ01000074.1 GCF_001304695.1 Xanthomonas axonopodis | reverse complement strand
GTTGCCCACATGAAGCACAGAGGCCTCCCAACAGAGGCCTCGATCACCGGGATTGCCCTGAATGGGCAAAGCGATCTACGCGCCCCATCGTCTATGTGCATCCAACCTCCCGCGAAACGCGGGAACGGGGCTTGATCAGCGTTGCCCTAAGGCCGCAGCTGCCACCGGCGCCCGCGTGCATTCGGTCTGTGGACACGTTTGTGTCCTTCGATGCGGGTGAACGCGCTAAAAGCGAGCTGGAGCCGCGCGCTGTTTTCGAGATGGCTGCATGGTGTTGCAGGCGTATAGGATCACGGCCTTGTTCAAGGCCGTGCAATGCGCATCCATTCAAGACACATTCCCCATTTCCGCTTTGCGCGTGCGTCGGTCTTGGCGGTGGTGCTCGCCCTATTCGCGGGCCAGGGGTTTGCGCAGGCCAGTGACGGCCCGACCTACATTGCGCCGCCGGTGGACCACGCATTTGCCGGGGTGATGCGCGTGGACGTGGATGCCACCGACGTAGCGCGCCGCATCTTCAATGTGCACCAGCAGATACCGGTAGACGCGAGCGGTGCCGTGACGCTGCTGTATCCACGTTGGGAGGCTGCCAGCCATGGGCCCAGCCTCACCGTGACCGATCTTGCCGGCCTGGAGGTCAGCGCAGCGGGCCGCCGCCTGCCATGGCGGCGCGATGCCTACGAACCGCATGCCTTCCATGTAGAGGTGCCGGCTGGTGTGCAGCACATTGAAGTGCGGTTCCAGATGCTGTCGGGCGGCGAGTTGCTGACGCGCGACATCGTGTCTGTGCCCTGGCAGCAGTTGGTGCTGTATCCAGCCGGCTGGTATGCGCGGAACATTCCTGTGGCCGCCATGCTGACGCTACCGGATCGATTACGGCCGATCAGTGCCTTGGACGTGGAGCGCGTGCGCGGCACGCACTACGCCTTCAAGACGACATCGCTGGAAACGTTGCTGGACGCGCCGGTGCTTGCAGGCCGTTATGCCGCGCAGCTGTCGCTGACCGGGGCGGTGTCGCTGGATATCGTGGCGCAGCGGCCCGAGGATCTGCAGGTGCCGCCCGCACGTGTGGCCGAGCTGCAGGCGCTGCTTGTGCAGGTAGCAGCGGTGTTCGGCCCGCCGCCGTTTGCGCGCTACGCCATCCTGGCGCGGCTGAGCAACGAGGGCGCTTCCGGCGGCACCAAGCATCGCGCGTCCAGCGAGAACGGTTTGGCGTCGTCGCATTTCCAGGACTGGCCGGGCCAACTCCTCGCGCGACCTGATTGCGCATGAAATCGTGCATGCCTGGAACGGCTTTTACCGGACGCCTGCCGATTTATGGGCACCGACGCCGAACGTCCCGGTCTCCGGAAGCCTGTTGTGGATGTACGAAGGGCAGACCGAGTTCTGAGTCGGGTACTGGCGACGCGGGCCGGCCAGTTCACGCCCGATGACGTGCGCGACCGCATCGCCATCGAAGCGGCGGAAGTTGCGACGCGACCCGGGCGGGCATGGCGCTCTTTATCCGACGACGTGCACTACCCGGCTTTCATGTTGCGCCAGCCGGTGGCGTGGCGCGACTGGCAGCGCCGGCGCAATTACTACTCCGAAGGCGTGATGCTGTGGCTGGCGGTGGATGCCGAACTGCGCGCACGCAGCGGGGGCAAGCGCAGCATCGACGATTTCGCGCAGCGCTTTTTCGCCGGCGCCACGCCGGACGCGCCCGCGCGTACCTATACGTTCGAGGACATCTGCGCCACGTTGCAGGCAGCGGCGCCAGCGAACTGGGCAGGCTTCCAGCGCGGATGGATCGATGCCCACGACGAACTGGACACCACGCGCGGCCTGACCCAGCACGGTTGGGCGCTTGTCTACACGGACACGCCAACGGCGGCGTTCCGTGCCAGCGAAGAAGAAGCTGGCGTTGCCGATCTCACCTACTCGATCGGCTTGACGGCACGCGCCGACGGCATGGTGCGCACGGTGGCCTGGAACGGCCCCGCCTTCGCCGCTGGGCTGCGGCCGGGCACGCGCGTGTTGACCCGTCAATGGATCGCCGTTCAAGCAGGACGCGGCGCGCGACGCGGTGCGCGGCTCCACACGCCGCCTCATCGTGTTGGGCATTGCGCAGGACGAGCAGCGCGCGGACGTGCAGATCCAGTATACACCGGGCCGCTGCGCTACCCACGGCTGGAACGGCTGGCCGGGCGGCCCGATACCCTTGCCAGGCTGCTTGCGCCACGTTGAGGCGATGGGCGTCGGCGGCCGCCGCCCGGTGTCACTTGCTCCACTTCGCCAGATCCTCTGCCCTTCCATGGCGCACAAGCCTTACAGTACGCTGGCACGCCGGGTCCGGCGCTGCCAGAGCGTTCAATCCAGCAACCACGAGGGTGTCATGAGCAAGGGGATGGACCAGAAGAAGAACCAGAAGAAAGAGCCGACCAAGACGCTGAAAGAAAAGCGCGCGGCCAAGCAGGAAAAGAAGGGCAAGTAAGCCGCCCGGCCTGTTCGCAGGCGGACGAACTGGAGGGGATGCCCAACCTCGCGCTTCGCGGATGACGCCACACGGCGCCACTCCGCGAATGCTGCGAACCGCTCAGCGCGCGTGTTGCCCCTCGTCCTCCCGGGCGAGCGCGGCCTTGGCCAGCGCCGACAGCAACAGCCTGGCTTTTTCCGGACGCACAACCTCGGCGTGGCCCACATGTTCCACCGGGCTGGCTCCCTCACGGTGCATGGGCGTTGGCTGGAACAGCAGTCGCGCGGTGCCGGGCAGCGCCGCCAGCAGGGTCAGCGGATCGTAGAGATTGAGCTTGGTCACCTGCGGCCAGATGGCGTCGAAGGTCATGTCACCTTGCTGACCCGGTGCCGCTGGATCCTGCGGTTGTGCTGCAACGAACGTACGGAAGAACCACGCCGTATCCAGACCGGGGATCAGGTTGGCCTGGATGCCTTCCCACAGGCCTTTCAAGGCATTTTTCTGGACATCGCGCAGGTACTCGCCCACGGGATGGCCATTGCGTGCGATGCCTTCGTAGAACGCTGGCGGCACGGCGGCCCTGTAGGCAGCCTCCTTGGTCAGGATGCGCAGGGGAATGCCGAGTTGCTGCGCGCGCCGGTAGAGCGCACGGGCGGCGTGGATGTCGGTGGCGTTGTTGTAGGCGCGCGTATCCGGTTGAACGAAACCATCGGCGTCCCTGGCCGGGTCGATGCCTCCCATGATGGTGATGGACGCGACCTTTTCCCGCACCAGATCGCCCGCCTCGGCAAGCAGGGCGCTGGCATCGGTCATTCCGGCGATGACCACCATGCCGAGCTTGTGGGGCGAGGTTGCCAGGCGCTCGCGCATCGCAAGGACGCCATCGGTGTGGACGGCGTCCGGCGCCGCACGCAGCGCGGTCCCCTCGGCGAGGAACTTGGAATGCTCCCGGGCCTGCGTGGACGTCATGGGGTAGTCCTGACCACGCGCGACGCGAACATCCGGCAATGCCAGGCGATCGAAGACACCTTTTGCCAGCTGCGCCCGTTGCGATCGCATGTCGGCATCGCCCAGGGTGACGACAACGTCGGTCAGACGCAAAAAGCCTTCGACCTGCAGCTGCTTGGCGATGGTGTAGGTCACGACATCGTCGGGGTCCTTGTTCGGGTCGGTGAACAGCAGCGTGTCCAGCGGCAACTGCGGCCGGTGCAGACGCAGCTCCCGCAGGACGGCTGCCTCGGTGGGCGTCAGCACGGGCGTGTCGGCGACGCCGAGCTCGGCCAGCATGCTGAGCTGGGCAGGCGTCAATCGCGCGGGCAAGCTCTGCGTGCGTCGGTGCCGTGGCGCGTCAGGGCGGGGAGGACGGCCAATGATGGTCTGCAAGGCACCCGGCGGCGGCGCGGCGGCGTCTGCGGCGACATGTGCCGGCACGGCGACGGGTGGCGCATCGCGCAGGTCAGCCGTCATGTCTGCGCTGGGCAAGCCAGCGGTGGAACGGATTCCGGTGGGCTGCATGGGAAGACCTCTGTCAGTGAACGGCGGTGCTGGCAGCCCTTGTTGGCAACACGACAGACCGGTGCTCACGGTCACGCGCGCACAACGCTGCACGCAACCGTCGCGTGTGAGCGCTCACGCGTGCATCAGTGGGCAGCGGCAATGCGTGCGGCGCAATCCCGCGGTCGAGCGGACGACCAGGCGCGCAACGTTACCCACGTCCAGCGCAGCGCCACGGCAGCGTGGTGAATTCCTGTGTGCGGCGACGAAGAGACACCCGGCAGGCACGCCGCCGCATCAACCCAACCCGACGCCGGTGTTGGCGAGCAGCGCACACGCTGCGCCGACGCCGTCGTACTCGCGCGCTTCGCTCGGCACAGGCCGGCGCTGAACGATATGGGACTGCCATGGCATGGCGCGGCGCCTGCGCGATGCGGTGCTCATTCCGACTGTCCTCAGAAGCGCTGGCTTTGCTGGGCACGATTGCCTTCTCATACAGAGCCTCCAGCAACAAGCACGTTTTACCTGTTGCTGACGCAGAGGCCCGCTTTTCCTGGGCGATCTCGGCATCTGTGCATACGTTTTCCACATCAAAATAGAGAGCCCTGGATGGGATTGCCCGACGCGGTTGGCGTTGTTGCCCGCAAAGGTGATGCAGCACCAGCAGCGGGTTGCATCTGCTCCCCACCCAACCGCCACGCCAACCCGGAGATCCGCGCGGCGTGCCTTGCGAGTGCGTCGCGCATGACCGCTTCGCTGCCGGCTAGGTGCAGGGCGCGGCGGGCGCGAGTGATGCCGGTGTAGAGCAGTTCGCGGCTGAGTACGCGGGCGTCGCGGGTGGGCAGTTGCAGCCAGACCTCGTCGAATTCGCTGCCCTGGGCCTTGTGCACGGTCATGGCGAAGGCGCTTTCGTGCGCGGGCAGTGCGGCGGGATGGAAGCCGCGCACCTGTCCATCGCCGTCGCCTTCGAACCAGGCGACCAAGGGGCCTTGGGCACGGCTGTCGGTGGCGGGGGCGTCACGGTGTGTCCTGTCGCCGGCGTGGCCCGGCCTTGACGACGATGGCGCGTGATCGCGTGCGGTCACGGCATTCGCGTCGCCCTGGCCGGGGGAAGGGCCTGCGTCGCTGCGCAGGCAGATGCCGACATCGCCATTGAACAGGCCGTGGCGGTAGCTGTTTTCGGTGATCAGCAGCAGGCGGCCATGGAACCAGGGCGAGGCGCCGCCCAGACGGCGGGCGCCGGAGCCGGTGTCGGCCAGCAGTTGTTCGATGCGGGCGTTGAGGCCGCGCGCGCCTTGCGGGCCGGCACGCACGGCGGTGAGCAGGCGCAGGCGGCCGGCATCGCGCAGTGCGGCGGCGGGGTCTTGGGCGTTGGCCAGTGCGCGCCAGTGGGCGAGCAGCGCGTCGCGGCCGTTGCTGAGCGGGTCTTCGCCGTCTTCGTGGAAGTGCACGCCGGGCAGTTCGCCGCTGCGCAGCAGGGCCAGGGCGGTGTCGGCATCACCGGCGCGGATGGCGTCGGCCAGTGGGGCGAGCGCGAAGTTGTCTGCCTGGCGGTAACCGCGCAGCAGGTGCACGCGATGGCCGGTGAGCCCGCCGGTGTGGGCAGGCGCGGGCGTGGCGGTAGGCGGGCTGCCGAGCAGCGGTTGCAGGGCGTGGGCGTCGTCTGGCTGCAGGGCATCGCCGGGGCCGGCGGCCTGCAGGATGGCGGCCAGCACGTCGCCGGCTTCCACCGAGGGCAGCTGGTCGGCATCGCCAAGCAGGATCAGCTGGGTACCGTCGGCGACGGCTTCGACCAGCTTGCACATCAGCGGCAGGTCGACCATGGAGGCTTCGTCGACCACGATCAGGTCGAACGGCAGCGGATTGTCGGCGCTATGGCGGAAGTGCGGGGAATCCGGGATGACGCCGAGCAGGCGATGCAGGGTGCTGGCACCGGTGGGGAGGAGGGCGGTGTTCCCTTGCGGGTCGGTGGGCACGCTGCCCTCACCCGCCCTGCGGGCACCCTCTCCCTCAGGCGGGAGAGGGAAAGCGTCTGGTTGCGGTGCGGTAGAAGGGAGAGGGAAAGCGTCTGGAGTCGGTGCGGCGGAGGGAGGTGGCAGCCCTTGCTCCATGGCGCGGGCCACGGCCAAGCGCAGGCTCTCGGCCATGCGCTCGGCGGCGCGGCCGGTGGGCGCGGCCAGGGCGATGCGCGGCGGCGATGTGCCGGCCGCCTGGGCCTGGGCCTGGGCGATGCGCAGCAGCAGCATGCGGGCGATGGTGGTGGTCTTGCCGGTGCCGGGTCCGCCGGTGACCAGCAGCAGCGTGCGGCGCAGCGCGAGGGCCGCGGCCTGGGCTTGGCGGTCCGGGGCGTGGGCTGGCGCTGTCTGGTTCGACCCCTTGATGGACGGCGCAGGTGGATTTGTGCCCTCTTGCTGGTGGGATGGCTCGGGCAGGCCCTGACCCTCACCCGCCCTGCGGGCACCCTCTGCCGCGGGGAGAGGGGCTGACTCCGCGGTGCGAGGGGTTGGGGTGGCATTCGGGAACAACTGTGCGAACAGCGGCGCGAGCGTGGCGGCGTCGAAGGGCGGCGGCGGTTGTGCGGCGATGCGTTGCAGGCCCAGGGCCAGGCGGCGTTCGTACTCGCGGTAGCGGCGCAGGTAGAGCAGGCCGCGTTCGAGGACGAGTGGGCAACCGGCGGCGGCCGGGGCTTCGGGCTGCGGTTGGTCGACCCAGCGCGAGGCGGCCAGGCTGCGTTGCCAGTCGGCGGGGTCCGGGAAGGGAGGCGACGGGCCGTCGCGCGCGTCCAGCAACATGGCGGCGCGGGCGAGGTCCAGCCCGGCGTGGCCGCTGGTGACCGCCAGCGAGGCAAGCGCGGCGCCGGCCAGCACCTGTGGGTCGGTCTCCGGCTCCAGGCGTTGCAGGCTTTGCGCGAAGGCAAGATCCAGGGTGCGCAGGGCGCCGCTCTGGTGGAGCGCGGTGAGGAGGTTCGGGTGGGTCATGGCGTTGGCATTCCATCGGCGGATGCGCGCGCGCCACGCCATGCTCCGCGCACCTGTGCTGGCGTGTGGTGCGATGGCGTGCGGTGCGGGCGCGCAGCAGCGTTGACGCCAGTGGCACGCGGGCGGTGCTTGCTCGGCGCGATCGCTGAGAGACTTGGACGCGGTGCGGGTCGGCCATGCGATTGGCGTGGTGCGTTGGTTCATGGGGTGGGCATTCCCTGGGTGGACGTCCCCTCACCCCAACCCCTCTCCCGGGGGGAGAGGGGCTCTTGCCCGTCGGCGACATGGGGTTCTGCTGCATTGCTGGACAGCGCATCTGAAGGCTTGCCAGCGAACAAGGCGTCCAGGGCCTGCACCAGCGCCGGTTCGAAGCGCCAGGCATAGATGCCCGGTGCCGGATCGCCAAGCGGCGCGAGCGCAAGGCCGGTGGTCGTGAGGTCGGCGTTCGGAGCGGCGTCGGGTTCGTCCCGCGTGGAATCGAGGACGGTTTCGGGCGTGCGCTGGCCCGCGATGGAATTGCCAGGGGTTTGGCCAGCGGATTCCGACCCGGCAGCCACCGCATGACGCCCGGCATCCAGGCCGCGACAGAACAGATAGCGCACGCCGCCGAAGTCGCGGGCGTAGTCGTAGGCCTCGCCCAGACGGAAGCGCAGCCAGCGGTGCAGGGCCACGGTGTAGATCAGCGCCTGCAGTTCGTACTCGCTGTGCGCCATGGCCCGCGCCAGGGCGTCGGCGTCGTAGCTGGGCAGGCGATTGGATTTGTAGTCCAGCACATACCAGCGCCCGTCCACGCTGTAGGTGAGGTCGATCAGGCCGGTCATCAGGCCTTCCAGGCGCTGGCGCGCGCCGAAGGCCTGGCGGTCGCCGACCATGCCAAACCGATGCAGCAGGGCCAGCAACGCATCGACGCGGGTGGGCCGCATGGCGAAATGGAATTCCATTTCGTTGCGGCGCTGCGGTTCGGGCACGTCGGCCAGGCGGGTGCCTTCGGGCAAGGCCACGGTGAGCGTGTGGCCGATCAGCGCGGTGAGCATGCGCAGGCCGTCGTCGAGGTCGTCCTGGGCATAGCCGCCGCGTTGCAGGGCCTCCAGGATGGGTGCGGCCTGGCCCTCGGGCGCGGGTTGGCCCGACCGCCAGGCCTGCCAGGCGGCGAAGTCGCAGCGTTCGAACACGTCGTGCATCACCACGCCGAAGCGGTTGCCGGCAAAGCGCGGATCGAACGGTTCGGCGTCGCTGGCAACAGCCGCGGCGACCGCCTCGCTGCCGGACGGTTCATCGCTGCCGCCGCTGCCGACGACGGTGGCGCTGGCCATCGCGTCGGTGACCGCGCCGGCATCGGCGTTGGCCAGTTGGGTGAAGCTATACACCCACCATTCCGGGGCGATGTGCCGTTGCGCGCTGCGCGCGGGAGGCACCTGCGCCTCGCTCGGAGCCGGCAGCCGCGGCAGGTGGGCCGGCGGCGTGCTGGTGTCCACCACTACGGTGCCCTCGCCCGCCGCGCCCTGCAGCGCATCGAGCGCACGCAGCATGGCCGACAATGCGATGCGTTCGTGCTGATGGAACGGGCCGCTGGCGATCCACAGCGCGTGCTCGGCGCGGGTCAGACCGACATACAGCAGGCGCGCGTCCTCGGCGCGTTGTTCCTGCTTCCAGGCAGCTTCGGCGGCGCTCCAGCTCGGGTCGTCGCGCTCTGTCTTCCAGTGCAGCTGACGGCCCACGTCCGGCGCATGCACCACGCAATGGCGGCCGGCGCCCTTGTCGCTGCGGCCGATGCCGACATACGGCAGGAACACCAGCGGATATTCCAGGCCCTTGCTCTTGTGCAGGGTGACAATCTGCACGCGGCGCGCGTCCGATTCCAGCCGCAGTTGCTGGGCTTCGTCGTTGTCGTCGGCATTGGCGATGCGCCGCGACAGCCAGTCGACCAGGCCATGCGGGCCGAGTGCGCGGGCGTCGGCTTCCTGCAGCAGTTCGGCCAGTTGCAGATAGTTGGTGAGGCGGCGTTCGCCATCGACCAGGGCAAGCAGGCGTTGCCCGTGCGTGGCGCCGAGCTCGCCGATCAGGGCGAGCGGGCCGCCGCGCTGCCAGCGTTCGCGCCAGTCCAGCGCCTGTTGCTGCCAGCGGCGGTGACGCTCGCCATCGCGGTCAAGTGCGGCGATGGCGGCGGCGTCTTCGCCGATCAGCACCGTGGCCAAGGCGGCGCGCAGGCGGCTGTCGTCGCCCGGGTCGAGCAAGGCCTGCAGCAAGGCGAGCAACTCCAGCGCCTCTTCCGTGGCGAACAGGCTCTGCTTGCCGGCGGCCACCGCCGGGATGCCCACCGCGCCGAGCGCCTGCTGGATACGCGTGGCCTCGCCGTGGCTGCGCACCAGCACGGCGATATCGCCGGCCTGCACCGGGCGGCCGCACACCGTGGCCGCGCCGTCGCGGCCACCGGCCAGCCAGCCGCGGATTGCGGCGACGCAGGCGGCGGTGACCAGCTCGCGCGCGCGGCCTGCGCTCCAGGGTTTGGGTTTGCCTTTCGCAGGCGGCGGCGGTTCCGGCGCGCGCCACAGCGTCAACGCTGGCGCAGTGACGCCATCGCGTTGCAGGTCTTCATCCACGCGCTTGGTGCCGGCCCGCACCGGGTGGAAGGCGATGCCGTCGGTGAGGAAGGCATCGGCGTAGCCGGCCTGCGCGTAGAGCGCGTCGATGGCCGCCAGCACGCCGGGGCGCGAGCGGAAGTTGTGGCTCAGCGGCGGCGCCAGTTCGGCGGTGACTGCCGCGGCCAGATAGGTGCGCACATCGCCGCCACGGAAGCCGTAGATGGCCTGCTTGGGGTCGCCGATCAGAAACAGCGCCGGTTCCAGTCCGGCGGCCTGCGCGAGTGGCCCTTCGCCGAATACGTTGGAAACGATCGACCACTGGCGATCGTCGGTGTCCTGGAATTCGTCCACCAGCGCGATGGCGTATTGCGTGCGCAGGCGCTTGACCAACGCGTCGGCCTGCGCGCCTTGCAATGCATGCACCACCCCATCGACCAGGTCGTCGTAGGTCTGCACGCGGCGTTGCCGCTTGAGCAGCGCGAGCCGTGCGATGGCGTCCTCGCGCAGCGCGTGCAGTAAGCGAATGCGACGCTGCTGCTGCCACTGCTGCACCTGCAGGTCGGCCTGTTGCCAGAGTTGAAGTGCGTCGAACAATGGCGAACACGGTACGCGATCATGCGCGCCGTCTTTGCAGAACTCGCGCATGCGTGCCGGCAGCAGTTTGTCCAGGTGTCCCTTTTCGTCCAGGACCCAGTGAGCATCGGCGCTGCCGTTCCATAGCTGTTCGAAGGCCTTGTCGAAACTGGCGCGGCGCGCGCGGCGGCCATCGAAGACCTTGTTATCGAATGCCGAAGCGATAGCGTCATACGCAGTGTCGCCGTGCGCGTGCAGCGCGGCGACCAGGGCTTGCGCGGCCGCGTGGCGGATCGGCGTCGGGTCGGGCGCTGGCGGTGTGGGTGAAGGCAGCAACTGCGAATACCTCACCAAGGCGCGCAGATCGCTGGCCAAGGCCTCGGGGCCGCCCGGCCACAGCGCGATGAGATCTTCGGCCATCACCGCATCGGCGGCGCGCTGCCGCCACAGATCGGCGGCCACTTCCCCCAGCAATTCGCGGTCGTTGGCCAGCAATTCCGGTGCGGCGAAGGCTTGGCCGCTTTCCAGCGCGTGTTCGCGTAGCACGCGCGCGCAGAAGCCGTGGATGGTGAACACGGCGGCCAGGTCGATTTCTTCCACCGCCTGCTGCAGGCGGCGGCGCAGGGCAGCGGGCGTTTCGGTGCCAGCGTCCAGATGCGTGAGGAGGATCGCGCGCGTGAGCAGCGCGTCGGGCGCGTCCTGCGCAACGGATGATGCGCTCGCGGCGTTGTCCTGTTCTCCACCAGTTGGTGAGCCATCCGGCACCAAGGTTGCGGCCAGCGCCAAGCGTTCACGGATGCGGCGGCGCAGTTCCTGGGTGGCGGCTTCGGTGAAGGTCACCGCCAGGATCTGGCCGATGCGCAAGCCGCGCTCGACCACCAGCCGGGTGAACAAGGTGGCCAGCGTAAAGGTCTTGCCGGTGCCGGCGCTGGCCTCGATCAGGCGCACGCCGTGCAGCGGCAACTGCAGATATGGGTCGGTGACGGGGCTGACGCTCATTCGGCCTCCTCCTGCGCGCCGCGCCAATGCTGCCAGCTGTCGATCACGCGCTCGGTCTCGAGCGGCGCGCCGGTGTTTCCCTGTTCGAGCAATGCATACACACGATGGCTGGTGGTGGCGAACTCGGCAAAGCGTTGCGCGTCGGCAAACGGGTCGCGGCCGCGCGTGACCAGGCGCAGTTCCGGGCTGCGCGATTCGCTCCAGCCAAAGCCCGATTGCCACTGCCCGGCCGCGTCCTTGATGGCCTTGTCCAAGTCATCGCCGCGCGCAGCCTGGTGGTATTTCCAACTGCTGTACGGCGCGAACGCCAGCGGCGTCTGCAAGCCGTGGCGATACAGCTGCAGTAGCTCGGCCAATGCGGTGTGCGCCTGCGTTTGCGACAGCGGCTGCGCATCGATGGGATGCGGGCCCAGGCCATCGTCGTGTTCGAAGAAGCGCACGTACGGCGCGTGCTCGCCGGCGGCGCGCAGCAGCAGCCATTCCAGGCCATGACGAATGGCGCTGCGGCCGCTGAGCGCGCCAACCTGCACGCGCCCGACGCCGCTTGCATACCAGCCCGGTACACGGCCGTGCAGTTCGATCTCGCCGATCTGCACCTGCAGCCGGCGCGATTCGGCCGACGCCTCGCCCCGCCATTGTCGGAATGCCTCGGCATACGGGCGCAATTGCACCACGCGCTCGTCGAGCTGGCGGCGCCCCAGCGGGCCGGATGGCAACAGCGCGCGGGCACGCAGACGCGCGTACAGGTGCTCGGTGTCGCCGGCCAATGCCGCTTCGAAGACCTGCTGCTGCAAACCGTATTGATCCAGCCCGCGCGTGGGGGCGAGCAACGGTTCCAGGTCGCTGTCTTCGCCGGCCGGATCGGGCAAGCGCATCCCCAGGCGATGGCGCAAGAACTGTCCGGCCGGGTCGGCAAACAGCCGGCGCAGTTCGTCGATGGACACGCTGGCCGGCAACCCGATGTCGTCGGCCGGCAAGGCGCCGGCCACCCACGGCGCGAGCGGCTGGCGCTGGCCGACCAGGCTGTCCACCGCCGGGCGCCATTGCCGGCGATAACTGAAACGGCGCGGGTCGGCGCCGTCGTCGCCCGGCGCACCGAACGCGGCGGCGGCGAAGGGCTGCAACGGGTGCCGCACCACCAGCATGTCGAGCGCGTTGCTGGCGATGTGGTACTGCGCGGCGCTTGCCAGCAATTCGCTGACCAGCACCGACGGCTCGCGCACGCTGCCATCGCGCGCATCGGCGCCGAGATAGCTGAGGTAAAACACTTCCTGCGCGGAGGCGAACAACTGCAGGAACAAGAAGCGGTCGTCCTCGCGCGTGGAGCGGTCGCCGTGCCGGCGACGTTCGGTACCCAGTTCCGCGGTGAGGCGATTGAGCCCGGCAGCCGGGTCGCGCCGCGGGAAATCGCCATCGTTCATGCCGAGCAGGCAGATCACGCGGAACGGCAGCAAGCGCATCGGCACCATGCGCCCGAAACTGATGCCGCCGGTGAGCAGCGGCGCGCGCGTATCCGATTCGCCCAGCACCGCCGCGAAATGCGCACGCACCACCTCGGCCGGCACGGTGCCGGCGTACTCGGCACGCACCGCATCGCGGGCGAATTGATCGATCAGCGCGCGCAAGCGATCCAACGCGCGTTGCGCGCGCGGCGCCGTCGGCGTGGCCGGAATCAAGGCTTCGAGCAGACCCAGCAAACGCTCGCGCCACTCGACCGGCGTCATCGCCTCGGCCAGCGTAGCTTGATGCCGTTCGAGCACGCGCAACAGCCGCAACAAGGTGTCGAGTGCGGCCAGCGCGCTGCCTTCCAGCTGCGGCCACGGCGCCACCCCGTCGATGTCCTCGTCGGCGCCGCTGGCATGGCCGAGCAGCAGTCGGTCCAGCGCGAAACGCCAGGTGTAGGCATCGTCGCCCGGTGCCTGGTGCTGCCGCCGGTGCGCCGCATCCAGGCCCCAGCGCGCGCCGGCCGCGTGCAGCCAATTGCGCAGGCGTTCCAACCCGGCTTCGTCCAGGCCGGCCGCTTCGGCGATCGGCGCGCTGGCCAGCAGGTCGAGGATTTCATGCAGCCCGAAACGCGCGATCGGCAAACCGAGCAAGGTGAGGAACACTTCGGCCAGTGGCTCGCTCGCCAACGGGCTGGCATCGGCCAGCGCGTAGGGCAGCGCGTCGTCGTTGCCATGACTACCGAACACCGCATCCAGATACGGCACGTACGGGTCGATATTGGGCGACAGCACCGCGATCTCGCGCGGCTGCAGGGGCGGATCGAAGCGTGTGTCGTCGAGCAGCGCACGCAGTTGGTCGTGCAACACCTGCAACTCGCGCAGCCGCGTGTGGCAGGCGTGCACCTGCAGGCTGGGGTCGTGCAGATTCACCGCCGGCAATACCGCGCCCGCTGCAGGCGCGCGGCGATGGAACAGATCGCTCTGCATGCGCCGCAACAGGCTGTCGCCCAGCCCGCCATCGGCCAGCGTGCGGCGGCCGGAATCCAGCGGGTCAGCGTAGGCGGCAATTTCCGCCAGCGGGTGCACCACTTCGTAGTCGCCCACCAGCGCCATGAAATCGCGTCCGGCTGCGCCCCAGGCCTGCAGCAAGGGGTTTTCCTTCACCTGCTCGGCGAACAATTGCACGGCGCCATCTTCGCGCCGACACTGCCACAAGGTCTGCAGGTCGCCCCAGTACCCTTGCGTCGGTGTGGGCAGATAGAAGTGCAGCGTGCCCACGCGCGCCTGCGTGGCCAGCACGCGCAAGACGTCCGGCGAGATGTTCAAGATGGCGAACGCGAACACGCGCGGCGGCAAACCTTGCGGCAACGGACCATCGGCACGCGCATGGCGATCCAGATACTGGCCGATGCGCCGGGCGCGGTATTGCCGGCCGGTGGCGATGCTGCGCCACAACCGGGCCTGCGGGTCATCCGGGTCGGCGCCCGCTTCCCAGCGCAGCAGCCAGTCGCGGCGCCATGCCTGGTATTTTTCGAACACGCTGCCCAACTCGCCGGCCAGCGCCCATGGCTTGAGTGCATCGCCATCGGCCAGGTATCCGGCCAGCGGCGCCAACGCCGCATCGCGGCCCAAGTCCGCCTGCAGGGCCGCGTACAACCGCCACTGCGTGGTGGCCATGTCCAGGTCGTCGTCGGCCGCACCGAGGTTGCGCTCCAGTGCACGCGCGACGAATTCGCCGGGCGTGAGAAATTCCAGATTCGCCGCAACACCGTGCTCGGCCGCAAGCGTGGACTGCAACCAGCGCCGCATCGCCACCTGCGGAATCAGCACCACCTCCGGCTGCAGCAACGGTTGCCCGGGCATCGGCCGGCGCAGCGCTTCGGCGAGCAGGGCGGCCAGGGTATCCAGCGCGTTGGAGGGATACAGCCGGAAATCGGGTGGGGGCGTAACAGGCATATTCCCGCTATTGTGCCGGATGCGTTGCGGCAACAGCACGTTCTACCGCATCGGTGAGCCGCCCACGCCGATGATGGTTACACCTGCGGCGTCAAGTCATCAGTGGCACGCAAGGCGCGGGCTGGGTGATGGTGTAATGCGTCGCCCCTGAAAACCACACGGCCCTTTACAGAGCAGGGTTTGTAAGCACCATCAGGCGTGCGGTGTATGCCGATTTCCGCTACGGTGAACAGCGGTTTCTTGGAATTTCAATGCTGGTGGCTTCGATGACAGAAATCCTAGGCGATGCAATGGCAATGTCGGCACTGCGTTGCGAATGATCAAACCCCGAGTCCGCCTATGCACCACTCAAGTGCTCCAATACCTGACGTGAAATAAGCTGACCTTCGCACTGCATCCGACTCAGCTCATCTTGCTTCCACTCCCTTGCTAGACGCCCGTTCTCAAGCATCCAGACTCGCTGCGCATACGATTGAGCAAGGTCGATGTTGTGCGTGACTAACAACACGCTTTGACCACTCACCTGCGTCAGTTCACGCAAGAACTTCAGCGTACGGCCGACACTGGGCAAGTCCAACCCGTTAAGTGATTCGTCTAAAAGCAGCAACCGCGGCGTGCCAACCATCGCCAATGAGATCGCTAGTTTCTGCCGAGTCCCAAGCGAGTATGATGCGATGGGAGCATGCATGTAAGGATATAAATCCACCACAGTCGCATAATCGATCGCCACCTTGATGGCATTCGTGCGCAATGCAGCCGCTACTAGATCAAGCGCATGAAATCCAGTCAAGCGCTCCGGCAGCATGTTCGGTGCCACCGCGAGCCCGACGGGTGGACGGCTTCCAAGCTCCAGATCCGTATAAACCACGGTACCGTCGCTTACCTCATGCAATCCGGAAAGCACCCGCACCAACGTGGATTTTCCCGAAGCATTGGCGCCGATCATAACTACGACTTCACCAGCAGCTATTGTCGCAGTAAATTCAAACAAAACTTGGTGAACAGCATAGCCCGCACACACCGCGTTTATATTAATTGATATCACACTTTCTCCATCCAGGCATGATGCCCTCTTCGAATCAACCAGCCCAAATGGAGCGGCAATATCAACACGGCGATCGGGCCAGCGACTAGAGCTACGAGTGGAAATATCGTATTTACCATACGAAAAATTGAACGACGGCCGCCTCCCATTCCTACAAGGTCGCTCACCACCCATATCACTCCAACATAACACGCGATCACTAACCCCACTAAAACAACCAGTATCCAAATCGGTTGATGTAGGACAACCGCAGCAATTGCAATCGGAGCCGCCATGCCTGCAGCAATCGCTACAGGAAACCACAGCAGACGTGATACCGCACGCCAGGGCGCCACGCCTGTCCAAGCCAGCAACCTGTGCAGTTCCGTGGCCCCCGCGACCAGCAAGGTCTGAAAAAAGATGAATGCGATAGCCGATATCGCCACTGCCATACCCAGCATACCGGGATGCTCAATACGTACCGCCCATACCGCAACGATAGAGAGATGGCAAGTATTGCGACGACAAAGAAAAATCCAACCGTTTTCGGGCGCGGCATCTGCAGCATGGGGGCTGCCGGCATGATACGTACGAATCCACGACTGCTTGCGGCAGACGTAGAAATCGAAACATTCAGACACCCTCTATTTGCAAAGAAGGCAAATACGAATCCAATAAAAAATACGGCAACCGCTATGGCCACAGCTAATCTAGATATGACAAACCAATGGGAGGCGACGACGCTGATACAAGCCATGCTCACAGCACCACGTAATCCGCCCCACAGACAACGTAATTTTCGCTCGTTACAGTAGTGTCGATGCTGCATGCACCACGCCAGCCAATGCCCATGAAGGTAAAACGAAGTCCTGCGCGACGATCGCCATCCTGACACACCACCACTGAGCAACATCCCTCCCACCAGCCCAAGCTTTCCGCCAGCGGACAGAACATGAGGCTGCACTGTATGCATCGGCAACGACGAGACCCAAACAAGCGCCAGTATGATCCCTAGCAGCATCGCCACATTGGCGATTGCTTCAATTCGATATTCCCGTACGCGCCACCATCGCGAATACCAAACAACAACTCCTGCCGCGGTACAAGGAAGCACTGTAGCCAGCCTGCGCTCCAGCGGCGTCAAGAACGAAGTCATTAAAATGCCTCTCATAAAGGCGGGCTCATGGAGCCCGCCCAGCGCAACTTGATTACATTGGAACCAGCATCAGTACAACAAAGACACCAACACACAACGGACCGCCCACTGCATCCGACGCCCCCGTCGGTGCAACGTTCACTTCCAGATCATCCAGAACAATGGCTTGCATGAGACCTCCTTGAATTGCACCCTCAATGGACGCCTTAACAGACGAGTGCCATCTGCCACGACGTTACTACACGAACTTCATACCGTCCTTTCAGCCACCATCGAGCGCGCACGAAAGCGAACAACTTCATCGCGATCATCAGCGCCTAGCTCAATCATTCGCAAACGCTCGCCTGCAGACAATTCTCTGAGAGTAGAAGCAGCAACCAATGCAGCCTCACGTACACGCCGACAAGGCGCATCAATAATTAGCGACTCAATGACATCAGCAGTGTCGCTGTTTGCCAGCTGCCCGGCCAGCACCACAATAGATGCACGCTTGTGCACCAATGCTATTTGTGGCATTTCAACGATGCGACCGTCGGATGGATCAAAAAAATACTGATCCGGTTCGCACTCACGTTTCTTCGTCACCATTAGATTAAGCGATACTGACAATTGCTCCGGCGGAAACTGAGTATGCACATCCATTTTCTCGCGATAGACCATGACACGACCTACCGGCAGCATTGTGCGCCCCAGCGACTCTAGTTCAACAACTTCGCCGATATATCCGCGCACCCGAGAAGGATCATACTGATAAAGATTCGTTTCGTATCCCGGGCCGTGATAGCCGACCGTCATAAACTGGAAATTATGATCGTGCGTATTTCGATAGCTAAAAACCCGCTCCTCCTGGGAACGAAATTTCTCAGACAATTTCAGCGGCGTCCAAATATTTGCCCGCAAGAAAAATCCGCGCCCCGCCCCCAAAAACACTGACTGCGGCGTATATGCCGCAAGCGGACTATGATCTAAAAATTTCTTAATGGCGCCGTTGAAATGAGATGGAATCAGGTCCGCATCGTTCGCTAACTTACGGAAATGAGGCGCTGACTCCGCCAAACCTTCCGCACAACCAAGATCCACATGTTGCTCCACATGTTCGATGAATTCGTCTATTCGCAACTTTTCTGTGGAAACTGGATCAATCGTAATTGGCATGACTCATCCCTGTGGCAAAATTCGACTCAAAGCTTTATGTGCGGCCGCACGTACATGCGGATGCGGATCCTCTGCTGCAACCTTTAATCTTGGCACCAGCAATTCAGGCGCTACATATCCAAGCGCCTGCATTGCAGCCCAGCGAACAAAATATTGGTGATGATCGCAAAGCTGCGACAATGCTGGAACAGCAGCCCGATTCATCATAGCACCGAGTGTTCGCGACATCGATACAAGCTCTGAATCAACAGGGTCGGCTGCGATTGCCTGTAAAGCCTGCCCCGTATCGCGATGAAATGCCCATTGCAATGGGTGGTGTGCGGTCGAAAAAAATTTCACAACCAATACTTTCGCGTCTACCATGACATCAAACAGATCATGTCGACTATCTATTGTAATAAGATCGCCCGGCGCATGAACTCGCCGCACGGCTGGCTGAAGCCGCAAAGCTGGGTCGAATGTCCCGATATCAAATCCCTTGCGGCAAGGTATAGTGATCAGCCGTAAGTGCTTGCTGCCCCGCCACAACGACAACCATGTGCTGAGGCATTGTGTAGACGAACTCCGAAGAGCGAGAGTAAAACCCAACTCTCAATTGCCACTTCGGACCGTTAGCCATAACAATATAATCAGGTTCCCACCGAGGGGATTCGTAGCCGGGATTTCCGGCTATATTCCGCAACTCATCAGCAGCCACCCGTGACAATACATCCGTGCCACATACCAGTGACCTCAGCTTCTCGCTCATGCGAAAGAAGCCCTCGTGATAATCACGAGCCATTTGCTCGTCAGCTTCCTTGGCGAACTCGACAAGTTCTGAAGGCATTTTCATATCACGCTCCCTGTGCATATCATTGCATTCTAACCATAGATCGCCTTTAAAAGCAAGCACGTACCATGTTAGCCCCGTTGCACTCCCTCCCCGCCCCTACGATACGCATCATGATGCTGTAGAGTCGCGTCCCAGGATTCGCGTCCAACTTAATGACTTGCTAGAGCGTGAAACGATCACGTTAACAGGCCTCAATGAACAACTCTGCCGATCTGCTGAAGGAACTGCGCATCGACCGCAAGGCCCCGTCCCGCGAATCGCCCTCGGGGCGCGCAGGGGGGATCGCCATCGCCACGCTCGTCGTCGTTATCGTGCTGCTGCTGCTCGCCGCCGCCGCGTGGTGGTGGCTGGGCCGGGCGAAGCCGCTGCAGGTGCGCGGCGCACCGGTGGTGGCGATCAGCGCCGGCAACGCGTCGTCGTCGGTCCTTGATGCCAGCGGCTACGTGGTGGCGCGACGCATGGCTACGGTGTCGGCGCAGGTCACCGGCAAGGTGCTGCAGGTGATGATCGAGGAAGGCATGCGCGTGGAGGCAGGTCAGGTGATGGCCACGCTCGATCCGATCGAGACCAATGCGCAGCGCGAGGTCGGTGCCGCGCAGCTCGCGGCGGCGCGCAGTCAGGTGCAGAACGTGCAGGCGCAGCTGGTCGTGGCCGAAGCCGATGCGACGCGGCTACACTCGCTGGTCGGCGAGCAGTTGGTATCGCGTTCGCAGTACGATCAGGCGGTGTCGCAGCGCGATGCGCTGCGCGCGCAGCTGCAGGTGGTCAAGCGCAATATCGCGGTCGCCACGCACCAGTTGTCGCTGTCAGACATCCATGTCGACTTCACCGTGGTGCGCGCGCCGTTCGCCGGTGTGGTCACTGCCAAGGCCGCGCAGCCGGGCGAGATCGTCTCGCCGCTGGCCACCGGCGGTTTCACCCGCACCGGCATCGGCACCATCGTCGACATGGATTCGCTGGAAGTGGAAGTGGAGGTCGGCGAGGCCTACATCGGCCGCGTGCAGCCGAAGATGCCGGCCGAAGTGATCCTCGACGCCTATCCAGACTGGCGCATCCCGGCCGAGGTGATCGCGATCATCCCGGCTGCCGACCGCGGCAAGGCCACGGTCAAGGTGCGCGTGGCGCTTAACGTCAAGGACGCACGCATCGTGCCGGACATGGGCGTGCGGGTGAGCTTCTTGGAAAAGGCCACGGCGCAGCAGCAGAACAAGCAGAAGGGCGTGCGGGTGCCGGCTGCGTCACTGCTGCAGCGTGACGGCACCAGCCGCGTCTTCGTCCTCGGCAACGACAACCACGTCGCGCTGCGCGAGGTGAAGCCCGGCATCGACATTGGCAGCGACAAGCAGGTGGTATCGGGCGTATCCGTAGGCGACACGGTGGTCGTCGAGCCACCGCAGGCGTTGAAGGATGGCGATGCGGTGACATTGTCCAGCGACGCACAGGAGTGAGTGCGCCGCGCGCGCAAGTGTTGTCTTCGTTTGAATGTTGCGTGGATTGGTTCTAGGTCGTGAGCGGCATTGCTGTTGTTGCTGTCGAGCGCCCTACCGAGTCCCCGTCTGCAGCGGTGACCGGGGAATGCCGCTTCGTACCGGAGCCGGGGAAATCCAAAGTGACAGCAACAACCACACCTGCTGCACTTGAACCTGCAAAGACAGTGGAGTCGCCGACGTTGATCGCCGCACGCGTGGCGACATGCAGGACATGGAGACATAGCGACACCGATCGCATCGCAATACCAGCCCACCCATCATTGATCTCGTTCACCCCGCATCGAAACGCAGAGGATCCCACGCAATGACCGCCCTCGTTACCCTCCGCAACGTCACCAAGACCTACCAGCGCGGCCCCGAGAAGGTGCAGGTACTGCATGGCATCGATCTGGAGATCGAGCGCGGCGACTTCGTCGCGCTGATGGGCCCATCCGGTTCGGGCAAGACTACACTGCTGAACCTGATCGGTGGACTCGACACGCCGTCCGGCGGCGAGATCGAGATCGAAGGCGAGCGCATCGACCGCATGAGCGGCGGTCAGCTGGCCACCTGGCGCAGCCATCACGTCGGCTTCGTGTTCCAGTTCTACAATCTGATGCCGATGCTCAATGCGCAGAAGAACGTCGAGCTGCCATTGCTGCTGACCAACCTCGGCGCGGCGCAGCGCAGGCGCCATGCCGAAATCGCGCTGACGCTGGTCGGCCTCGATGAGCGCCGCAGCCACAAGCCCAGCGAATTGTCCGGCGGCCAGCAGCAGCGCGTGGCGATCGCGCGGGCCATCGTCTCCGACCCCACGTTCCTGATCTGCGACGAGCCCACCGGCGACCTCGACCGCCACAACGCCGAGGAGATCCTCAAGCTGCTGCAGCAGCTCAACCGCGAGCACGGCAAGACCATCATCATGGTCACCCACGATCCCAAGGCTGCCGAGTACGCCTCGCATACCGTGCATCTGGACAAGGGCGAGCTGGCCGACGCGTTGGTCGCCTACTGACCGGAGACGACGATGAAATACTTCTCGCTCGTATGGGCGCAGTTGTTCCGCAGCAAGACGCGGACGATGCTGACCCTGCTGTCGGTGGTCGCTGCATTCCTGCTGTTCGGCATGCTCGATTCGGTGCGCGTGGCGTTCAATTCCGGCGGCAGCATCGAAGGCGTCAACCGCCTGGTGGTGACCTCGCGCCTGTCGATCACCCAGTCGCTGCCGATCCGCCTGGGCACGCAGATCCGCGAGGTGGCCGGGGTACGCGATGTGACTTCGGCGATGTGGTTCGGGGGCATCTATAAGGATCCGAAGAACTTCTTCGCCAACTCCTCGGTGGCGCCGAACTACTTCGACGTTTACCGTGAACTGCAGATTCCTCCGGAACAGCTGAAGGCGTTCCATGCTACGCGCACCGGCGCGATCGTCGGCGAATCGCTGGCCAAAGAGTTCGGCTGGAAACTCGACGACACCATCCCACTGCAGGCGACGCTCTTCCCCCGCGGCGGCAGCAACGCTTGGCCGCTGCAACTGGTCGGCATCTTTCGCTCCAAGGACCGCACGCTGGCCGCCAACGAGGAACGCCAGCTGATCATGAACTGGAAGTACTTCGACGAATCCAACGACTACATCAAGAACCGGGTCAGTTGGTACACGGTGACGCTGGACAACCCCGACCATGCCTCGCGCGTGGTGCAAGCGATCGATGCGATCTCGGCCAACTCCGATCACGAGACCAAGAGCCAGACCGAGTCGGCGTTCCAGCAGGCCTTCGTCAAGCAGTTCGCCGACATCGGCATGATCGTCACCTCGATCATGGGCGCGGTGTTTTTCACACTGCTGCTGCTGACCGGCAACACCATGGCCCAGGCGGTACGCGAGCGCATCCCGGAACTGGCAACGCTGAAGACGCTTGGCTTCAAGGACGGCACGATGCTGACCCTGGTGATGATCGAATCGGTGCTGCTGATCGGGCTCGGTGGTGCGATCGGACTGGGTCTTGCGGCGCTGATCCTGCCGGGGCTGGCGTCCAAGGCGAGGGGCATGCTGCCTCCGAACGTGCCACTGCAAACCTGGCTGGTCGGTGCCGGACTGATCGTGGTGATCGGCGTGGTGTTCGGCGTGCTGCCGGCGCTGCGCGCGAAGCGTCTGAAGATCGTCGATGCCCTGGCTGGGCGCTGAGAGGAGATCGACATGAAGAAGCATTGGTTGGGCAACGCGCTGTCGATCCTGCTGCTGGCGGTGGGCCTGGGCGTATGGATCGCGCTGCCATGGATCGGCGTGCTGGCGGCGGCTGTGGCGCTGACGCTGTGGCTGCTGCTGACCCGCAGCGGCCGGCTATCACTGGCCGCCGCGCGTATCGGCATCGCCAGCCTTCCGCAGCGCTGGGGCGCGAGTTCGGTGATCGTGGTCGGCATCGCCGGCGTGGTCGGCGTGCTGGTGGCGATGTTGGCGATGGGACGCGGTTTTGAGGCCACGCTCAACAGCACCGGCGACGACACCACGGCGATCGTGCTGCGTGGCGGTTCGCAGGCGGAGACCAACTCTGTGATCACCCGCGACCTGGTGCCGCTGATCGGCGCGCTGCCCGGCATCGCCAAGGACGCGCAGGGTCGCGCGATGATCTCGCCGGAGCTGTCGCAGGTGGTCAACCTGGTCTCCAAGTCCGACGGCACCGACGTGAACGCGCAGTTCCGCGGCGTCGGCGAGCAGGGCTGGGCCGTGCATGACAAGGTCAAGATCGTCGATGGTCGGCGCTTCGGCACCGGCCTGCGCGAGATCGTGGTCGGCAAGGGCGCGCAGAACCAGTTCCGCGGGCTGGATGTCGGCAGGACGTTGAGCCTGGGCAACCAGACCTGGACCGTGGTCGGCGTGTTCGCCTCCGGCGATGCACACGATTCGGAGCTGTGGACCGATGCGCAAACCCTGGCCAGCACCTACCAGCGCAGCGCCTGGCAGTCGATCAGCGCGCGCACCGAGGGCAAGGCCGGCTTCGACCGGTTCAAGGCCGCGATGGCCGCCGACCCACGGCTCAAGCTCGACGTCGACACCACGCGCAGCTACTACGGCAAGCAGGGCGGCGGGCTGAGCAAGCTGATCGGCATCCTCGGCACGGTGATCGGCGCGATCATGGCGGTCGGTGCGGTGTTCGGCGCACTCAACACCATGTACGCGGCAGTGGCCACGCGTGCACGGGAGATTGCCACGATGCGCGCGCTTGGCTTCCGCAGTGCGCCGGTGGTGATGGCGGTGATGCTGGAGACCATGCTGTTGGCGCTACTCGGCGGCGTGCTGGGTGGCGCGATCGCCTGGGTGGTGTTCAACGGCTACAGCGTGTCCACACTGAGCAGCAACTTCAGCCAGGTGGTGTTCCAGTTCAAGGTCTCGCCGGAGCTGCTGTGGAGCGGGCTGAAGTGGGCGCTGGGAATCGGGTTGGTCGGCGGCCTGTTTCCCGCCCTGCGCGCGGCACGGCTGCCGATCACCACCGCGCTGCGCGAGGTATGAGGTAGCCCTCAATCCGCCATTCGGACCCTCATTGCGCTGCGGATAGTTCTTGAGTGCCTTTAATTAGTTCTTGAGTGCCTCTACGATTCAACTTTTCTTGATCTCAATTCTCGTGCACGCGAGGAATAGGAGATTCCACTTCTGATGGCGTCCAGCCCGGCGGCCTCGGCGATCAGTGCGCTTGCGATCATGTAGAGGATTTCGTGCAGGCCGAAGCGCGCGACCGGCATTGTGCCGGATATGTTGCGGCAACGCCGGGGGCGACTGGATCCGTGGCGGCATCGCGACCGCAACCAATCCAATACCTGCTGGCAAATGTACAGGCCCACTGCGCCGGGCAAACACCGAAGTGAGCGATGCGACAATACTGCACGCGCCAGTTCGGTTAAGTTCAGCCGAGCGGATCAATCCTACGTTGTGTTTTCGTTAAAGGTTGCGATGGCGTCTTCCGAACCCAATCTGGTGCAGTTGTCGGGTGTGCGCATCGATCGCGGCGGGCGCACGATCCTGCGCGACGTGTCGCTGACGGTGCCGCAGGGCAGCATCACGGCCGTGCTCGGTCCGTCTGGTAGTGGCAAATCCATCATGCTCGCCGCACTGACCGGCGAGCTGCGCCCGGTCGCCGGCACGGTGACGTTGTTCGGCAATGCGATTCCCACCGGCAGCCGCGCGCTGCTGGAGATGCGGCGCAACGTCGGTGTGCTGTTGCAGGGCAATGGCCTGCTCACCGACCTCAGCGTGGCCGAAAACGTCGCGCTGCCGCTGCGCACCCACACGCGTTTGCCGGCGGCGGTGCTTCAGCGCCTGGTCCAGATGAAGTTGCATGCAGTCGGCCTGCTGGCCGCCGCCGATGCGTGGCCGCGCGAGTTGTCCGGCGGCATGGCGCGGCGCGTGGCACTGGCACGTGCGCTGGCGCTGGACCCGCCGCTGATGATCTACGATGAGCCGCTGACCGGGCTGGACCCGATCGCCTCGGGCGTGATCATGAGCCTGATCCAGCGCCTCAACGACAGCCTGGGCCTGACCAGCATCATCGTCAGCCATCATGTGCACGAGACGCTGCCGATCTGCGACCAGGCGGTGGTGATCGCCAATGGCGGCATCGTGTTCGCCGGCACGCCTGTGCAGCTGCAAGACAGCACCGACCCGCTGGTGCAGCAGTTCCTGCATGGCCAGCCGGATGGCCCCATCGCCTTCGATGCCGCCCCGCGCCGCGACCGGAGTGCTGCCTGATGGCCTTCGCCGATTCCATTCGCGCCTTCGGCCGCGCCGGCCTGTTTTCGCTGACGGTACTGCGTGGCTCGTTGCCCACGCGCGACTTCATTGCCGAACTGGTCCGCGAGATCTACAAGGTCGGCGCGCGCTCGCTGCCGATCATCGCGGTGGGCGGCGCCTTCGTCGGCCTGGTGCTGACCTTGCAGGGCTATCGCACGCTCACCACCTACGGTGCGTCCGATGCGTTGTCCACGCTGTTGGGCCTGTCGCTGTACCGCGAGCTGGCACCGGTGCTGACCGCGCTGTTGTTCATCGGCCGCGCCGGCAGCTCGATCGCGGCCGAGCTCGGCTTGATGCGTGCCACCGACCAGATCAAGGCGCTGGAGTTGATGGCCATCGACCCGGTGGCCAAGGCCGTGGCGCCGCGCTTCTGGGCGGCGGTGCTGACGGTGCCTTTGCTCACCGGCGTGTTCTGCTCGCTGGCCATTACCGGTGGCTATTTCGAAGCGGTGCATGTGCTGGGGATCGACAACGGCACATTCTGGTCCGGGCTGAGCAATAGCGTGGACGTCTGGGACGATTTCGGCGTGGCGATGCTCAAGTCGGCGATCTTCGGCGGCACCGCCGCACTGGTTGCCGCCTACGTGGGCTTCCATGCCGAACCGACCATCGAAGGCACCTCGGTCGCCACCACCCGCGCGGTGGTGAATGCCTCGTTGCTGGTGCTGATGTTCAACTTCGTCCTTTCTGCAATGTTGTTTAGTTGAGTGGAATAACTATGGCCATGCGTGGACCACGACTCGAATTCGCCGTCGGCGCCTTTTTGCTGCTGACCCTGGCCTCGCTGCTAGTGCTGGCGGTGGCCTCGACCAACCAGCGTTGGGGTTTTGGCTCCAGCCAGTACACGCTGACCGCCCGCTTCAGCCAGATCGGCCAGCTGCGCGCGCAGGCGCCGGTGAAGATCGGTGGCGTGACCATCGGCAAGGTGGCCGACATCAGCCTGGATCCGACCAAGTTCGATTCGATCGTGACCTTGTCGCTGGATACCAAATACAAGGACCTGCCTGCCGACACTTCGGCCGGCATCTTCACCAGCGGCTTGCTCGGTGAGAGTTATATCGGGCTGCAGCCGGGCGGCGACCCGGACACCCTCAAGCCGGGCGACGAAATAGGCTTCACCCAGCCGGCGGTGGATCTGCTGCAGCTGGTCGGCAAATACATGTTCAGTGGTGGCGGTAGCGGCAGCAATGCCCCGGCCGCCGCCAACGGCCAGGCGCCTGCGCCTGCCCAAACCGCTCCTCCCTCTACGGAACCACATCAATGAAGACCACTGTGCTTTCTGCCGTCCTGGCCTCGACCCTGCTGGTGTGTGCACCGGCAACCGTGCTGGCGCAGCCGGCCGCTGCCAGCGCGCCTGCGCAGGGCGCGGCGACCAAGACCGTCATCGACAGCAGCACCCGCATCCTGAGCACGCTGGACCAGCGCCGCGCCGAGTTCCGCAGCAATCCGGCGGCGCTGCGTCAGTTCATCAATGGCGAATTGAACAAGGCCTTCGACCGCGATTACTCGGCCCGTCTGGTGCTGGGCGTGCATGGCCGTGGCGCCTCCGATGCCGACGTCAAGCTGTTTGCCGATGCGCTGGCCGACAACCTGATGCAGCGTTATGGCACGGCGCTGTTGAATTTCGAAGGCAAGCCGACCTTCCGCGCCAAGTCCGAAAGCGCGCTGCCGGGCAACCGCGGGGTCAAGGTGTCTACCGACCTGCTGCGTGCCGGCAACGACCCGACCCCGGTCGATTACCTCATGCGCAATACCGGCGGCCAGTGGAAGATCTTCGACGTGATGATCGAAGGCATTTCCTACGTGCAGACCTTCAAGACTCAGTTCGACGGGCCGCTGCGCGAGAAGGGCATTGCCAAGGTAGCCGCCGAGCTGCGTAGCGGCAACCTGCAGGTCGGTGCGGCACCGGCCAATGGCAACTAATACCGTGCAACGCACGGGCGAGACGCTGGTCATCACCGGCGTGCTCGACCGTGCGGCGGTCACCGCGGCCTGGCCGCAGGCGATCGCCCAGCTGGATGGCGCGCGCACGCTGGACCTGTCGGGTGTACAACGCCTGGACAGTGCTGGCGTGGCGATGCTGGCCGAACTGGCTGCCCGGCTGCGCCACGCCGGCAGCGGCGCGGTGGTGGGCGAGGCGTCCGGTCTTGACGAATTGCGCGCCGCCTATCGGTTGTCCCCCACTCTCGATTTTCAGGCCTGAGCGCCAGCCCATCATGACCCAGTTCCGTTCTCTTCCGTTATTGGCCTGCCTGTTGCTGGGCGCCTGCGCCAGCCAGGCGCCCAAATCCGCACCGCCGTCGGTCGGTACCGCCATCGCGCCTGCAGCCGATGCCCCGGTCCGTGACGATGCCGGAGTGACCGCGCAGCCGGCCGCGTCCGGGATGGCCGCCCCGGACGCGCTGCCGGCCAGCGCTGCTGCTCCTGCCGATCCGCAGCCCGTTGCGGGCACCGGCACCGCCGCTGCAGTCGCGCCCACCGATGCCGAAAGCGACTTCGACGCATTGTACGGCACGACCACCCCGCAAGGTGCCAATGGTGCGCCGGCACAACCGGGTGCGGCGCCGGCATACGACCCGTGGGAGCGCTACAACCGCGGCATGCACCGCTTCAACATGGCGGTGGACCGCGGCGTGGCGCGTCCATTGGCGACGGCCTACACCAAGGTAGTGCCGAGCCCGGCGCGCCTGGGCGTGACCAACTTCTTCGACAACCTGGGCACGCCGCTGACTATGGTCAACCAGCTGCTGCAAGGCCACCCGGTCTATGCAATGCAGTCGCTGGGGCGCTTTGTGATGAACAGCACGCTGGGTGTGGCCGGCCTGTTCGACCCCGCCTCGGCGGCCGGCATCCCGCGGCGCAGCGAAGACTTCGGCCAGACGCTGGGCGCGTGGGGCTGGCGCAACTCGCGTTACTTCGAACTGCCGTTGTTCGGGCCGCGCACCGTGCGCGACACCTTCGGGCTGGCGGGCGATATTCCGCTGTCGTGGATTCGCCAGGTGGACGACGGCGGTACCCGCTTCGCCCTGCAGGGCTTGCAGCTGGTGGACACGCGCGCGCAGCTGATGTCGCTGGATTCGCTGCGCGACCAGGCGCCGGACGAATACGCGCTGACCCGCGATGCGTGGATGCAGCGCCGCAATTACCAGATCACCCGCGATCTGCGCAGCCATCGCGAAAAGAACAACGAGCTGCCAGAATACCTGCGCGACGACAAGGACAATACCGTGCCGGGTAACGCGATGCCGATCCCGAACTGGGTGCGTTGAGCGGTCGGGTATTGGGTAAGTGATGAACGTCAAAGCCCGGGAGCAATCCCGGGCTTTTTTGTCGCTGCTCTCTTGCAGGCGTGCTGGCCGGCGGTAGCGGCAAGCGAGGCTGAAAACTACCGTCCTGTCTGCAACGTTACGCGGCGGCGTAGGCTGCCAGAATCGCCTGCTGGAGCTGAGGCGGCAGCTTTGCATAGTCGTCGGCACGGTCCTGGAACTTGTCCGCGAGTGTGGTGGACAGATCAAACCCGTCCACCACCGCGGCGATCACCAATAGCGTGCAGATCGCAAACGCACGCGCATGGCCCGGCACAAGGGCGTGGGCGCCTAACTCGACGACCTCGTATGGGTACCACTCTTCGCCCTGCTCGAACCTGCCACCGCGCGCAATCACGGATGCAAGCGCCTGTGAATGCCGCTCTGCATCCTGGCCGTCCGTCATCGCGCTGGGCAACGAAGCGTACTTCGTCAGGCGTCAGCGACTGCAGCAGTGCAGCTGATGTCGGTGCGGACTCTGCCAAGCGCTATGCAGCCAATGCCGCATCGATCGCCTGACGCAGGCGCGCATCGTCGGCGGGGATGTCCGGGGCGAAGCGGTCGACGATCTTGCCATCGCGGCCGATCAGGAATTTTTCGAAGTTCCACACCACGCCGGGCGCGGGGTTGGGGGCGATGCCGTAGCCGGTCAGTTTTTCGCGCATCGGGCCATCGCCGGTGGTGTGCGGGTGCGTGCTGGTCAGTGCCTGATACAGCGGATGCGCCTGGTCGCCGCTGACCGCGATCTTGGCAAACATTGGGAAGGTGACGTCGTAGGTGAGCTGGCAGAACTGGGCGATCTCCGCTTCGCTGCCCGGCTCCTGTCCGTTGAAGTCGTTGGCCGGAAATGCCAGCACTTCCAGACCTTGCGCGCGCTTGTCGCGATACAGCGCTTCCAGGCCTTCGTACTGCGGGGTCAGGCCGCACTTGGAAGCAACGTTGACCACCAGCAGGACCTTGCCGCGATAGTCCGCCAACGTGGTGGGCTGGCCGTCGATGCGGGTCACGGGGATGTCGTAAAGCGTCTGGCTCATCGATGCGTCCTGGACAGGGAGAGCCCAGAGCATAAACGGCCAGCGTGGAGCGAGCGATGCCGCTGGCTCACGCTGCTGGCAGTTGTCTGTGGTGAGGCGCATGGGCCGATCGGCTGACCGGCCCATGCACGCGCCTGGCTATCTTCGAGGCCATCAATCGATGCACAACGCCGCCTGGCCCTTGCCGCCGACAACCTCCTGGGCGGCAACCGAAACGATCGCTGTCGCGCTGACAGGTCCCGGTGGCCGCCGCACCGGTCGGCACGATGCTGGTGGCCAGGCAGTCGCCGCTGCAATCGCGGTTGTCGGTGCAGGTCTTGCCGGCATCGGCATACGGCACGATGCAACGCGGAATCTGCATGCGGCCGACCGGGCGCAGTTGGCCACCCTTCGCGGTGCAGGCAGCGGCGTCGGCGCTCGTTTGTGCAGCAGGGGCCTGCGCGGCTGGGGAGGCAGGAGAGGCGGTTGGCGCATTGCTGCATGCAGTCAGCAGCAGCGCGCAGAGCCCTGCGTGGATCCATCGGGTCGCCATATTGAAACTCTCCTCTTGAATCAGGTGGGCGCAAGCATCGTGGTGACGATGTCTGCGCGATGTGCTGGCTATCGGCGCAAGGGAACATGCCAGAGGCCTGCATTTGCAGGAGCGCACCAGGGCGCGATGAAGCGTTATCGGTAAAGGCTGGTCGCGCCCGGGCGCGCTCCTACGTTGTGCTGTCGCCTGCGGACCGCATGCGTCAGCGTCTGCAGCCCGATCACGCCTGCTCGTCGTTGCTGTCGTCTTCGCTGCTGGTTCCGGTGTCGTCGCTGCCATCGTCCAGCAACGCCTGCGACTGCTCGCCGGAAAGGGTTTCGACCCCGCGCAGGCGGCTTTCGATGGTGCGGGTCTTGCGGCTGGCTTCGCCCAGGCTCTTGCCGACGGTACTGATCTGCCGCTCGGCCTTTTCGAGAATGCCGGCGAACTTGCCGAACTCGCTCTTCACCGCGCCCAGCACCTGCCAGACCTCGCTGGAGCGCTTTTCGATCGCCAACGTGCGAAAGCCCATCTGCAGGCTGTTGAGCAAGGCAGTAAACGTGGTGGGGCCGGCCAGCACCACGCGATGCTCGCGCTGCAGCAGATCGACCAGGCCGGCACGACGGATCACTTCGGCATACAACCCTTCGGTGGGCAGAAACATCACCGCGAAGTCGGTGGTGTGCGGCGGGCAAACGTACTTGTCGCTGATCGATTTGACCTGGATGCGGATGGCGCGTTCCAGTTGTGCGGTCGACTGCTTGATCGCGTCGAGGTCGCCCTTCTCCTGCGCGTCGATCAGGCGCTCGTAATCTTCGCGCGGGAATTTGGCGTCGACCGGCAGCCACACCACTTTCTCGTCGCCGCGTCCGGGCAGGCGGATGGCGAAATCCACCGCTTCGGCACTGTCGGGCTTGACCCGCACGCCGCGCGCGTATTGCTCCATCGTCAGCGTTTGCTCGAGGATGTTGTCCAGCTGCACTTCGCCCCAGCCGCCGCGGTCCTTGACGTTGGTCAGCACGCGCTTGAGGTCGCCCACGCCGGTGGCCAACTGCTGCATTTCGCCCAGGCCGCGCTGCACCTGTTCCAGCCGTTCGGAGACCAGCTTGAACGAGGCATCCAGACGTGTGTTGAGCGTGGTCTGCAGCTTTTCGTCGACGGTGGCGCGCATCAATTCGAGCTTGCTGGCGTTGTCGTGTTGCAGATTGGCCAGCTGCTGCTCGAGCGTGGTGCGCATCTCGCCCAGGCGCAATTCGTTGCGCTGGGTGAGTTCGTTCAAGCGCTGGCCCAGCGCTTCGGTGAAACGCTGTTGCGATTGGCCGGCTTCGGCGCGGCCCTTGCGCGCGTCTTCGGCCAGCGCTTCGCGTAGCGCGGCCATGTGGGTGTCGGTGCGCGCAATCAGTTCGGTTAGTTGCTGGCCGAACACGTGGATGCGGGTTTCCTGTTGCTGGCCGAAGCCTTCGAGCTGGGTGCGCAGTTCGGTGAGCCGCAGGGTCAGCAGCTCGCCGGTGCGTTGTTGTGCAAGGCCGCTTTCTTCGCGCGCCTTGCGGGCGTCTTCGCCGAGCGCATCGCGCAGCAGGTCCAGGCGTTGGTCGGTGCGCGTGGACAGCTCGGTGAGGTTGCGCGCGAAGGTTTCCAGGCGGGCGTCCTGCTGCCGTGCCAGGCCTTCGAGTTGCTCGCGCAGTTCACCGCGGCCGTCGCGCTGTTCGGCGCGTAGCGCATGCTCCAGCGCGGTGGTGGACGGACGCCGCAGCAGCGCCAGCAGCTGCAACACGAGGACTGCGACAAGCAGCCCGAGAAGGATCAGGGATTCGGATGACATGTGCGCAGTGTAGCGGGGCCGGTCGCAGCGGCTGCGTCAGTGCGATGCCGGTTGGGTGGTCGGGGATCACCGGCGCAAGCGCGTGGAACGTTGCGCCTGCGGCACTGCGCACCGGCGCTGCGGGATGCGGCAACCAGACAGCGGCGATGCAAGCCGCTGTCTGGTCTTGAGGCGTCTGCGCTCAGAAACCTTCCAGCACCAGCTTGCCGCGGGTGCGGTGCGATTCCAGCGCAGCGTGGGCGCGGCGCAGGTTGTCGGCGGTGATGCGGCCGTAGTGCTCGCCCAGCGTGCTGCGCAGCGTGCCGCTGTCCACCAGCGTGGCGACGCGGTTGAGCAAGTGGTGCTGGGCAATCATGTCGTCGGTGTCAAACAGCGAGCGGGTGAACATGAATTCCCAGTGCAGCGACGCGCTCTTGCGCTTGAGCGGCAACGCGTCCAGCGTGGCCGGGTCGTCGATCAGCGCCAGTTGACCTTGCGGGGCCAGCACCTGGACCAGTTGCGCGAAATGCTGGTCGGTGTGGGTGAGGCTGGCGACGTGCTGCACCTGCGCGATGCCGAGCCGCTGCAGGCCCTCGCTCAGCGGCTGGCTGTGGTCGATCACGTGATGCGCGCCGAGTGCGTGCACCCACTCCTGGGTTTCCGGACGCGAGGCGGTACCGATCACGGTCAGCCTGGTCAGCGTGCGCGCCAGCTGCACCAGGATCGAGCCGACGCCACCGGCGGCGCCGACCACCAGCAGTGCCTGGCCTTCGCCGCCGCCCTCGGCAATGCCGAGCCGGTCGAACAACAGTTCCCAGGCGGTGATCGCGGTCAGCGGCAGCGCCACGGCCGCAGCGTCATCCAGCGTGGCCGGCTTGCGCCCGACCAGACGCTCGTCCACCAGGTGGTACTCGGCATTGGTGCCCGGGCGATTCAAGGTGCCGGCGTAGTACACCGCATCGCCGGGCTGGAACAGGCTGACCTCGCTGCCCACTGCATCGACCACGCCGCTGGCGTCCCAGCCCAGCACGCGCGGGGCATCGACGGCGGCATTGGCGCGCACCTTGGTGTCGACCGGATTGACCGACACGGCGTGGATGCGCACGCGCAGGTCGCGCGGGCCGGGCTCTGGCAACGGCAGCTCGAGTTCGACCAGCGCGCGCGCATCGTCGATGGGCAGGCCGTGTTGCGGGTAGGCGATGGCTTTCATGGCAGGGCGTCGTGCGGGAGGGAGCTGCATGGTCGGTCACCTGAATTCACGGAAAAACCAGCAAACTGCACAAGCACTTTCATGATTGGAGTGAAGATGGTCCGCTTCGACGACCTGGCGCTGTTCGTCCGTACCGCGGCGCTGGGCAGCTTTTTCAGCGCGGCGCGCGAGGCCGACCTGTTGCCGGGACAGGCCAGCGCGGCGGTGGCCCGGCTGGAGCGCGCGCTGGACCTGCGCTTGTTTGCCCGGTCCACGCGCAGCCTGCGGCTGACCGCCGAAGGCGAGCAGTACCTGCCGTACGCGCGGCAGGTACTGGAGTTGCTGCGCGACGGGCGCGAGCATGTGCGGGGCCACGACAGTGCGCTGCAGGGCGTGTTGCAGGTGACGGCGCCGTCGGACCTGGGCCGCAACGTGCTGCTGCCGTGGCTGACCGAATTCCGCGCTGCACATCCGAAGCTGACCCTGCGCATGCACCTGTCGGACCAGGTGGCCGACCTGTATCGGGCGCCGGTGGATGTGGCATTTCGGCTCGGCCGTATCGACGATGCAGAACACGTGGCACTGCCGGTGGCATCGGACAACCACCGCGTGCTGGTGGCCGCGCCCGCCTACCTGCAGCGCCACGGCCACCCCGCCACGCTGATGCGCTGCGCGAGCACGCCTGCCTGCTGTATGTGCTGGCCGGGCGCGCGTACGACCGTTGGCAATTCGACCTGGAGGGCCGCCGACACGTCGTGCCGGTGCGCGGGACGATGCAGATGTGGTGCGGCGCTGGGCGGTCGCAGGCGAAGGCATCGCCTACAAGTCGTGGCTGGATGTGTGCGCCGACGTGCAGGCCGGGCGGCTGGAGGCGCTGTTTCCCGAATGTGGCGACCGCCTGCCGCTGCAGCTGGTGTGCCCGCACCGCAAGCAGTTTTCGCCGGCGATCCGGCAATTGCACGCGCTGTTTGCACAGCGCTGCCAGGCGCTGACGGCGTTGTACCCGGTGCGGGCCGGTGGGATTGGTGTGGGGTAATGCGGTGATGGCAGTGGGGCGATCGGCACGATTGCTTGGCCAGACCAAGGTCGTTGGTCGATGCGATGTGCGCGCAGAGGCGCGTCATCGACACGCCACACTCGCATGCCGGTGTGCCGTCTGCCACATTCGCAGCAGGTGCCATCACAGCAGCGTTCGCGTTTTCGGCATGCACATGATGGCGGCGCGGCGGCGCCATGGCGCTGAAGTGGCCAGTACGCCCGTTTCGGTGTCGCAGGGCGTGCAGTGCCGCCGCTGCGCGTATTGCCGTGTTCGTTGAAGCGTCCGTCACTGCGGCGGTTCTAGCCTGCCGGCATGACCGCATCCAGCCCGGTTCGCATGCAGCGCTATGGCAATCGCAACGGCCACTCGGGCGTGGTGGCCTACGCGCTGACCGATGATGCCATCGCCGTGCGCTTTCGCAGCGGCGAGACCTATGTGAATACCGCCGACAGCGCGGGGGCCGAGGTGGTGGCGACCATGCAACGGCTCGCCACGGCCGGGCGCGGCCTGAGCACCTACATCAGCCAGACCGTGCGCGATGCATACGCAGGCAAGATCGAGCTGTAGCGGCGCGAGAGTGCAGCGGCGAGAATGCACTGCGCGCTCTGCTACTCACCGCCGCGTGCGCTGATGCACACAGCTGCGCTCGCTGCATCAGGCGCGTGCGGCATTGCATGCAGCGCGTATCACCGCCGCCAGCCGACAGCCATCACGCGCGTCACCGAGGAACACATGCTGGAGATCTACGGAAAGCCAACTTCGATCGATGTGCGCAAAGTGTTCGATGTGCGCAAAGTGTTGTGGCTATGCGATGAGCTGGGGCTGGACTACCTGCTGCAGGCATATGGCAGCGGCTTTGCGTCGGTGCAGACGCCGGAATTTCGCGCACTCAACCCCAATGCGCTGGTGCCGGTCATCCGCGAGGGTGAACTGGTGCTGTGGGAATCGATCACGATCTGCCGCTACCTGGCCGCGCGCAGCCAACGCGACGATCTGCTGCCGGCCGCGCCGGCCGCGCGCGCATTGGTCGAGCAATGGATGGAGTGGCAGGCCACCGAGCTCAATACGGCCTAGCGTTACGCATTCATGGCCAGCGTGCGTGGCAACGCGGCGCATACCGATGCGCAGGCGATTGCGGCGAGCGTGGAGCAGTGGAACCGGCACATGGCGATCTTCGACGCGCAGCTGCAGCGCGGCGGCCCGTTCGTCCTCGGCGCACGCTTTACGCTTGCCGACATCGTGCTGGGGTTGTCGACACGGCGCTGGATCGCCAGCCCCATCGCGCATGCGACATTGCCTGCGGTGGCGGCGTATTACGCACACTTGCAGACACGCGCCGGATTCCAGCGCCATGGCTGCACGGCACCGTAACGCGGCACGTCGCACTTGTGCGAAGCGAACCAGACCACCGAAGCGATGCATGCAGCATGCTCGCACTGCATTGACCTGGGCGTGACCTGGGCATGGGTAGGGTGAGGGTCTGCGTTTGCGAGGCTTGCCGATGACCACTGCCACCAACCAAACCCGCCTGCTGGCCCTTGGCCTGTTCGTTTTTCTGGGCACGTTCGCAGCGATCGTCTGGTATCTGATGCGGCCCTACGGCACAGCGTATTTTTTCCCGGTACATTTTTTGATCGGTGCGGCGTTGCCGTTTTTAATCTATGCGGTCGGCGGCACCCGGCTGTGGTTCTGGATGGGCATGGGCATCACCGCATTGGTGCTGCTGTGGTTCAACCTGTGGGGCCATGAAGCCAATGGCGCGGCGCCGCGGGTGCTGGACTGGAGCCACTTCGCTGCCGGTGTGGTCGGGCTTGCCGGTGCCTGGGCGGTGCAGCTGATCTACCGCAACGCCCGCCCGCCGCATCGCCCGTCGATCGAATGAGCGGAGTGTGGTGTGGGATTGCGTGCCGTGATCGCACACGCCGTGAGGGATGATTGCTTGGCGAAGCAGATGCACGATGCGCCGCGCGCCCGCCTTGCCCAGGCATGGTCGCCGCATGACCTTGGACCGATGTTTGATCCCATGCTTTG
>NZ_JFAQ01000073.1 GCF_001304695.1 Xanthomonas axonopodis | reverse complement strand
GCGGCCGCGGCCGCCCCCCCATCCCCGCATCATCCCACCCAGCACGGAGTCTCCCCGATGTCAAATTTCGTCACTCGCCCCGATGGCGCCCAGATCTTCTACAAGGATTGGGGCAAGGGTCAGCCGGTCGTGTTCTCGCATGGTTGGCCGCTGACCGCCGACGCCTGGGATGCGCAGATGCTGTTCATGGGGCAGCACGGCTTCCGGGTCATTGCCCACGACCGTCGCAGCCACGGGCGCTCATCGCAAACCTGGGACGGCAACGACATGGACACCTACGCCGACGACCTGGCGGCGGTGATCGAAAAGCTCGACCTGCACGAGGCCATCCTGGTCGGCCATTCGACCGGCGGCGGTGAAGTGGAGCACTACGTCGGCCGCCATGGCAGCAAGCGCGTCGCCAAGGTCGTGCTGGTCGGCGCAGTGCCGCCGCAGATGGCGAAGAGCCCGACCAATCCCGGCGGTTTGCCGATGAGCGTGTTCGACGGCATCCGCGAGGGCGTGGCCAAGGACCGCTCGCAGTTCTACCAGGATCTGACCACGCCATTCTTCGGTGCCAATCGCGATGGTCACAAGGTCACCCAGGGCATGCGCGATTCCTTCTGGCTGCAGGGCATGCTGGGCGGCCACAAGGGGCAATACGACTGCATCAAGCAGTTCTCCGAAGTCGACTACACCCCGGACCTGAAGAAGATCGAGGTACCGACACTGGTCGTACATGGCGACGACGACCAGATCGTGCCGATCGATGCGTCGGCCAGGCGCTCGGCCGAGATCATCAAGAACGCCGAACTGAAGATCTATGCCGGGGGCTCGCACGGTTTGACATTCACCCACACCGGGCAGTTCAACCAGGATCTGCTGGCGTTCGCCAAGCGTTGATGCTTGCGCCTGCAGGTCGACGCAGCATGGTCGGCCTGCAGGCCGCGCGTTGCCTCGGCGGCACGCGCAACCGGCGCTGGGCGGGTCTCAGCCCAGCGCGGTGTCCCATAACAGTTTGAGGTTCAGCATCACGATCAACGCGGCGATGCCCCAGGCCAGCCGTACCAGCCACGGTGGAGCCACCAATGCACCCATCAGTCGATG
>NZ_JFAQ01000072.1 GCF_001304695.1 Xanthomonas axonopodis | reverse complement strand
AAAATTCCACTTCTGGCGTCAGCTAACCTGGGGGGGGGGGATTACCGTAAGGCTGCTGGTCGGTTAAAGGCGCCGGCCGAGCGTGAGGGTTGGCAGCCTGCAAAGAATCGGTAACGCGCCTGGACTGGTGCCTGTGATTAGCACCGGTAAGGTCAGCGTTCGCGCATGCAGTGAAAGTGCCTGTCGCTTACGTGCGGCCGCCGCGCCTATCGTGTCAGGGCCCAGGCTGCCAGAGATTTGCGTGCGTACCCGTCATGGCGTCTCACTCAGCATCGACCCAGCCGCGCTGCTGCGCGGCGACCAGATCGGCCGGCGTGTCGATATCCAGCGCCAACGCCGGGGCGCTCACGCACCCCAGGCTCTGCATATCCAGGCTGGCGAACAGTCCCCGCAGGCCGCTATCGGCCTGCAACGGAACATCCGCCCAAGCCGCATGCGTGACCACCGCGGGAATGCCGCGTACGCCGCTATAGCCACTGGTTGCACAGCCGGAGACGGCGCGATCGGCCTCTTCCAGCAGAGAGCGCAAATGCGGGGCATCCAGCGCAGGCTGATCGCACCCCAGGATCAGGCTGCGTCGCAACGCCCCGTCGCCCTGCACATGCCGGCGCAACGCGGCCAAACTGGAACCCATGCCCTCGGCCCAATCGGGATGCCGGAGTATTTCGACATCCAGGTCCTGCAACACCTCGCTCAATACATCAGCATCGGCACCCAGCACGACCACGCAGCGGCGCGGCGCAGTCTGTAACGCAATGCGTGCGGCGCGGCGCAGCAACGGCTCGCCATCACGCTTCAGCAATTGCTTCGAGCGGCCAAGCCGGCGCCCTGCCCCGGCGCCCAGCACCAGTGCCGCGTGATCGCCACTCATGGGCAGCACGCTGCTGGCGCGGCGGCGACAGAGGACGGTGTCGATTGCGAGACGGCGAGAGCACCGCGATTTTCGCCGATGTCACCACGCGCGGGACGATTGGCGGCGAGAGAACTGACGCGAACAGCATCACGCGAGACGTCGACGTGGCGATCCGGAACAAGGGTCATGGCGACGTGCTGCTTCATTGGAAGCCAGCTGCAGCCTAGAGCGCGGGCTGTGCGTGCGAGGTGACCGCACCTTGCGTGCGCCATCGTTGTATCAGCGAAGCCTTTCCAAGTGCGATAGAGATTGCTGCGCGCTGTCGGAAGCCAGTAACGATAATGCTCGAAATCAGCCTTCCTTCGCTCGGACCAGGCTGAGATAAGCCTTGACGACTCACGCACGCCGCAGGAGCAGCCAGCGACTTATCGCCTTGCCGTAACGGCCTGCAGATCTGCCACCGCTTGCGTGGCTTCGGCGATGATGCCAAGCGCGATGGTGTGCGGCGACGAGCGTCCCATGCGCCAGCCCGCCGGCAAACGCAGACGTGCGAGCGAGGCATCGCTGTACCCCAGCGCACGCAGCGCCTGCAAACGACCTTCGCGCTTCTGCCGGCTGCCGAGGATGCCGATGCAGGCCACAGGGGATGCCAAACCGCGCCGCGCAACCTGCAGGTCGATCTCGGCATCGTGGGCCAGGCTATACAGCGCGGTGTCGGTATCCAGATGCAGGTCATGCAGTGCATCGCCCAGCGCACGTCGGTCGTAGTGCTCGGGCGCCAATCCCGGTGGCGGTTCGCCCGGACCATGCGGCCGCAGCACGCGCACTTCGATGCCCATCTGGCTGGCCAACGACACCAGCGCCAGGAGCGACGGGTCGGCTCCGACCAGCACCAGCCGTAATGGCGGACGGTGCGTGCGCACGAATTCGCCTGCGCGCGTGTCCCGTGCATTTGCAAGGTAACGCACCGTGCCGGACGCACGATCCAAGGCCACATGAAAGGCGCGTCGATGCTGGCGCGCATTACGCCAACGCGCGAGGTACTCGCCTAGATCCGGCACCGGCCACACCAGCACGCCGATGCGCCCGCCGCAGCTGAGCTGGATGTCCAGCACTTCGCTGCCTTCGCCATAATCCAACCAACGCGGCTGACCATCGCGCAGCACTGCCATGGCCTCATGCGCCACCGCCGCTTCGACGCAGCCGCCGGAGACGTAGCCCGCCACGCTCCCGTCGGCGCTGATGGCCATCTCGCTCCCCAACGGGCGTGGGGATGAGCCTTGCACGCCGACCAAGGTCGCCATCGCCACGCGCTGCCCGGCGCGCTGCCATGCGGTCAGCGTTGGCAGCAAGTCATCGAGCAACGCGTAGCCCGGCCATGCCGGCCACGCCGGCGGCGCATGCGTGACCGGGGCAACGACTGCGCTCACGCGTGCAGCATCTCGGGCAGGTGCGGCAGCAGTTTTGTCGAGGGTCACCGGGTAGTTGCGCACACGCACGCCGGTTGCGTTGTAGACCGCATTGGCAATCGCCGCTGCCACGCCGCAGATGCCCAGCTCACCCACGCCCTTGGCCTTCATCGGAGACGACAGCGGGTCGCTTTCTTCCAGGAACACCACGTCCTGATGCGGGATGTCTGCATGCACCGGCACTTCATAGCCGGCCAGGTCGTGGTTGACGAAAAAGTCCAGGCGTTTGTCCACTGCCAGCTCTTCCATCAGTGCCGCGCCGGCGCCCATGGTCATGCCACCGATGACCTGGCTGCGCGCGGATTTGGGATTGAGGATGCGCCCCGCGGCGCACACGGCCAGCATGCGCCGGATGCGCACTTCGGCGGTTGCCACATCCACGCCCAACTCGACGAAATGCGCGCCAAATGTTGAGAGCTGATGCGTCTTGCTGAGATCGCCAAATTCGATCTTCTCTTCCACCACCAGCGCGCCATTGGCCGCGGCATCGCCGAGCGCGACGCGCTTGCCGCCGGCACGCACATAGCCATCGGCAAATTCGGCAGCGGCCGGATCCAGACCCAGTTGCTTGGCTACTGCTTCGCGCAATTTGACTGCGGCTGCATAGACGCCTGCGGTGGCACTGTTTGCGCCACACTGCCCACCTGAGCCTGCAGAGGCCGGGAAACTCGAATCGCCCAGGCGCACATCCACCCAGTTGAGCGGGACGCCAAGCATTTCCGCAGCGGTCTGCGCAATGATGGTGTAGGAGCCGGTCCCGATATCGGTCATGTCGGTTTCCACCACCACGCGCCCGCCCTGCTCCAGACGCATGCGCGCGCCGGAGGTCATGACCGGCGCATTGGGAAATCCCGTTGCAACGCCCATGCTGACCAGCCAACGACCGTCGCGCGTGCTGGCCGGCTTGGCCTTGCGCTTGGACCATTCGAATCGCTTCGCGCCATCTTCCAGGCACTTGACCAACTGACGCTGCGAGAACGGGCGCTGCGGATTTTCCGGGTCTACCTGGGTGTCGTTGACGATGCGGAACTTGACCGGGTCCATGTCGAGCTTTTCGGCCATCTCGTCCATGGCGATTTCCAACGCCATCAATCCCCGCGCCTCACCTGGCGCGCGCATCGCGTTGCCTTCTGACAGATCGAGCACGGCCAGGCACGTGGTAATCAGGCGGTTGGCACCGGCGTACAGCAACTGCGTCTGTGCCGCGGCAGTTTCCGGGCTGCCGTCGGGCAGGTCGCCCGACCAGCTTTCATGCGCAATCGCGGTGAGCTTGCTGTCGTGCCCGGCACCAAGCCGAATACGTTGCACCGTGGCCGGGCGGTGGGTGGTGTTATTGACGATCAGCGGCCGTGGCAGCATGACCTTCACCGGACGTCCGACCTGACGGGCGGCCAGCGATGCCAGCACTGCATCGGCACGCAGGAACAGCTTTCCGCCGAAACCGCCGCCGACGTACGGCGACATGATCCGCACGTTTTCGCGCGGGATGCCCAGCGTCCTGGCCAGATCGCCGGCACCCCAGTTGATCATCTGATTGGAGGTCCACACGCTGAGCTTGTCGCCCTCCCACATGGCAATGGAAGCGTGCGGCTCCATCATCGCGTGCGAATGATCGGGTGTGGTGTATTCGGCATCCAGCTGCACCGGCGCCGCCGCGAAGGCAGCGTCGAAGTTGCCGACGTTGCTGTTGGGCGCGTCGCCCTTCTTGGTCACCTTAGCGCCGGCACGGGCCTTTTGCAGATCGTAGGCGCCAACGTGACGACCGTAATCGATCTTGATCAACTGACCGGCCGCACGTGCCTGCTCGAAGGTTTCCGCCACCACCACGGCAATGGCCTGGTGGTAATGGGTGATCTCGGAGCCTCCCAAGAGCTTGGCGGTGTTGAACTTGCCCTTTTGCAGCTTGCCGGCGTTCTGCGCAGTCACGATGCCCAGCACGCCCGGCGCCTTGCGCGCCGCGCTCAGGTCGATGCTGCGAATGGTGCCCTTGGCGATGCCTGCGCCCACCACGTGCCCGTAAGCGGCTTGGCCCGGCAAGTCGTGATGTTCGTAGGCATACGGCGCCTGTCCGGTGGTCTTGAGTGGCCCGTCGATGCGGTCGACGGGCTTGCCTACGACTGTGAGCTGATCGATGGGATTGGTGCCGGCGGGAGTATCGAAATTCATATCAGGCTCTCGTGTCGGCCAGGATCGCGGTCAAGGTGCGCTCGACCAGCGCCGCCTTGAATGCGTTGTGTTCGGTGGGCTGTGCGCCGTCGAGCAACACGGACGCAATGGCGCGGGCACCCTCTTTCGATCTGGCCTCGGCAGCTTCGCTGCGCCATGGCTTGTGCGCGACCCCGCCGACTGCAACGCGTGCACTGCCATCGCGCTGCACGACGGCGGCCACCGACACCAGGGCGAACGCATACGAGGCACGGTCGCGCACCTTGCGGTACACATGCCTGCCACCGAGCGGCTTGGGCAAGGTGACGGCGGTGATCAATTCGCCGCGCTCCAGCACGGTTTCCAGATGCGGCGTCGTTCCCGGTGCACGATAAAACTCGGACAAGGCCACCGCGCGCGTCTGGCCATCCCGGGCGCACCGTTTCCACCACGGCATCGACAAGGCGCATGGCAATGGCCATATCGCTGGGATGGGTGGCAATGCACGCCTCGCTGGCACCGATCACTGCCAGTTGACGGTTATATCCGCCGATGGCCGCGCAGCCGCTGCCAGGCAGTCGCTTGTTGCACGGCTGGTTGGTGTCGCAGAAATAGGGACAACGCGTGCGATGCAGCAGGTTGCCTGCCGTGGTGGCGCGATTGCGCAGTCGCCCCGAGGCCCCGGCCAGCAATGCGCGCGACAACACGGCGTAATCGCGGCGCACGCGCTGGTCGGCAGCGAGGTCGGTGTTGCGCACCAGTGCGCCGACACGCAAACCACCGTCGGGCGTTGCCTCGATGGTATCCAGGCGCAGGCCGTTGACATCGATCAGATGCGACGGCGTTTCGATCTGCAGCTTCATCAGATCGAGCAGGTTGGTCCCGCCTGCGATGAACTTGGCACCGGGTTGACGCGCAGCCTTGGCTGCGGCGTCGGCCGGAGAGGTGGCGCGCTCGTAGCTAAAGGCCTTCATGCGCGGCCTCCCGCAACGTCGTTGATGGCCTCGACGATGTTGGAGTACGCACCGCAGCGGCAAATATTGCCACTCATGCGCTCCTGCAACTCGGACGTGGTGAGTCTGGTCTTGCCGGTGAAGTCTTCGGTGACATGGCTGGGAATCCCGCGCTTCACCTCGTCCAGCATCGCCACTGCCGAACAGATCTGCCCGGGCGTGCAATACCCGCATTGGTAGCCATCGTGCTTAACGAACGCTGCCTGCATGGGGTGCAGCTTGTCCGGCGTGCCCAACCCTTCGATGGTGGTGACCTTGGCGCCCTCATGCATCACTGCCAGCGACAGACACGCGTTCATGCGTTGCCCGTCGACGATGACCTTACAGGCGCCGCACTGGCCGTGATCGCAGCCCTTCTTGGTGCCGGTGAGATGCAGATGTTCGCGCAGCGCATCCAGCAAGGTGGTGCGGTTATCTAGCGTCAGCGTGACCGGTTTGCCGTTCACCTCGAAAGCGACCCGGCTGGATGCATTGGCAGGCTCGGTTGCCGGCCGCTGCGGCATCGCAATGGCGGCGGTGGCGGCCATCGATTGGGTTGCGGCAACGCTGGCTGCGGATGCCGTTCCCGCGATCAGTACCTCGCGACGGGTCATCTTGATGTCTCTCATGGCTGGCATCTCCAACAATGCTGGCTTTTACAGTTCTCAATCAATGTGCAGCGCTGCCGGTCAGAAGCGCGTGATTGCGCAGCGGTGACTGCGGGCGTAAAACGGTGGTATTGCCCGTTTCCAACTTCGGTTTTCGCCCGCATTCGCGCCGGTTACTGCATGCGCCGATGAAAGCCGCTCATCACGGCGAATCACCAACCAAGGCGCCGATGACGTTGGAGCCGAACGGGCCGGCTGTACAGTTTTTGGAATGTTGCGGGTGCAGCACGTGAGTTGGCCGCCGTGAGTGGCAACCGGACCAAATCAGAGAAACATTGGTTGCGCTCGCCAGCAGGGTCATGCAATCGGCCGCCCTTGCACACGTCGAAATAGTGGATTCGCGCGCCGGCGGTGCGGACGCATCGCCGACGCTCAGTGCCGCGGGCTGGATCAGAACTCCAGCGTGATCTTGCCCAGATGCCCACCGGCCTTCTGCAGCGCGAAGGCTTCACCGATCTCATCCAGCGCAAAGCTGCGATCGATCACCGGCCGCAGCGGCAAGCTGTCGAGTGCGCGCACCAAATCCTGCTGATGCTTGCGGCTGCCAACGACCAGTCCCTGCAGGCGTTGCTGGCGCCCCATCATTTCGGCAGTCGGAACCGGCCCAGCGGCACCGGTCAGTACGCCGATCAGGGCGATATGCCCACCCACGCGCGCGGCACGGATCGACTGCGTCAGCGTGCCCGGGCCACCGACCTCGACCACATGGTCCACCCCACGCCCGTAGGTGACATCCAGGACCTGCGCTGACCATTCGGGATGCTGCCGATAGTTGATGAGGTGGTCGGCACCAAGCGCTCGCACCTTCTCCAGTTTCTCGTCGGATGAGGACGTGGCGATCACGCGCGCGCCCATCGCCTCGGCGAATTGCAGTGCAAAGATCGACACGCCGCCGGTGCCCAGAACCAGCACGCTGTCGCCAGCCTTGAGCCGGCCGTTGACCGCAAGCGAACGCCACGCTGTGACGCCGGCGGTGGTCAGCGTCGCAGCCTCGGCGTGACCGTAACCACGGGGGCGCGTGGGTGAATGCCTGTGCATCGGCGACGACCGCCGAGCGCGCATAGCCATCGACACCGTCGCCCGGGGTGGTGGCAAAACCGGCATGCAACGGCTCGCCATCCAGCCACCCCACCGCTTCCACCACGCCTGCGCCATCGGACATCGGAATGCGCCCGTCTGCGGTCGGCATCTGCCCGAGCACAACGCCCAGGTCATGAAAATTGAGCGAACTGGCATGCAGGCGCACGCGGATCTGACCGCGTGCAGGCTGCCCCGGATCTGGCAATGCAACCGACTGCAGCGACGCGATGCCGGCGGGATGGCGAAGACGAATGGCTTGCATGGCAACTCCTGAGCATGATTCGGTTCCAGGGATAGCACGCAGCCCATTATGCAAACGCAGTCGAGCTGGCTCTGACATCCGCGGCGACGTCGGTCCGGAGGTCGATGATCGAGGGTCGTAGAATTCAGGTGCGTCGGCATGGAGCGACGCCAGTGTTAGTACTCATCGATGTGCAGCGAGCGCTGCTGCAGCAGCCATCGCGCGTCGCGATGCGCGCAAGCGGGCTGTTGCGTGTGACGTGAGGCCTCAATCACAGATCTGTCATTGCATGTGTTGACGCACCTAGGCATGCCTGCCGCGACGCGTAGGCTGGCACGGCGGTTGCATCGCCCTGGTATCCAGACAGGTAACCACAGTGACCTCACCAACCAAGCGGAGGCGGCAACGTGCTCAGCGCATCGCGCTGCACTTCGTGCTGACTGCGTCCTGGATGTTGTTGCTCGGTTCCGAATACTGGTCCATCCATGACGAGCGCGCGACCGCGCTGCGCAGCGCCCAGGCGCAGTCGTTGAATCTGGCCAATTCGCTGGCGCAGCATGCCAGCGACACCCTCTCCATCGCCGACGCCGTGTTGTCCGGGTTGGTGTCGCGGATCGAACACGACCAGGGCTCCAGCGCCGCGCGTTCTGCGCTGCATGAGTTTCTGGTGCGCGAAGCGCGCCGCTCCGATCGCCTGCATGGCATCTTCATCTATGCCGCGGACGGCAGTTGGGTAAGCTCGTCGCTGGACAGCACCCCCAGAACGCACAACAACGCCGATCGCGCCTATTTCAAGTACCACCGCGACCATCGCGACGCCTTGTCGCTGGTCGGCCCGCCCGTACAAAGCCGCTCGGACGGCTCCTGGGTGCTGACCTTGAGCAGCCGCCTCAACACCCCCCGTGGCGAGTTCGCCGGCGTGGTGCTGGTCACCCTGCAACTGAAGTATTTCCAGAACTACTACAGCACCTTCGAAGTCGGCCCGCACGGCACCATCGGCATGATCAACGACGATGGCATCGTGATGGTGCGCCGGCCCGACAAACAGGGCGTGATCGGCACCTCGATCGCAGGAACGTCGATCTACGTGACCATGCGCGCACGCAAGCACGGCACCGCCACCTATCGCTCGCCGATCGACGGCGTGGAGCGCATCTCCAGCTTTGCACCGGCGCGACCCTATCCGCTGACCGTGCTGACCGGCGTTTCGGTGGACGATGCCTTGGCCAACTGGCGGGAAACCGCGCGCCAACGCATCGTGGTGGCCGCGCTGGGCTGCACCCTGCTGCTGGGCGTGGGAATCTGGCTGGATCTGCAACTGCGCCGCATGCACCGCAACGAAGCCAAGCTGAGTACCGAAGCCTGGATAGACGCATTGACCGGCATCGCCAACCGGCGCGCCTTCGACCACCGGCTATCGCGTGCGTTGCAGGACGCGGTTCGCCTTGAGGCGCCATTGTCTGTGCTGATGATCGATGTCGATCACTTCAAGCTCTACAACGACACCTATGGCCACGTGAACGGCGATGCCTGCCTGCGCTTGATCGCAGGCGCCATTGCCGGCTGCTCGCGCCGCAGCGAAGACCTCGCCGCGCGCTACGGCGGCGAAGAGTTCGGCATGATCCTGCCGCACACCGATGCCGCAGGCGCGCTGCGCCTGGCCGACGCCGTGCGCAATGCGGTTGCCGAGCTCGGCCTGATGCATCTGTCAAGCCCCACCAGCGCGCACGTCACCGTCAGCATCGGCGCCGCCACCTTTGAACCCGGCGAAGCGCCGCTGAGCCCCAACGCCATCGTGCACGATGCCGATTCGGCGCTGTATCGCGCCAAGCAGAAGGGACGCAATCGCACATCGGCCTAGACCTGCAGGGACGCCGACAGCCTGCCGTAGAGATCACGCTGCTGTAGCGAAGTGGATGTCGCGAGCCTGAGCAACGCATGGACGGCGCACCCACTGCGTGCGTTGCGCACAAGCCTGCGATGGATGAGCGCTGCACGCACGACACACGTGCCTCCGAGCACGCATGCCCCCGCGGCTCTTGCCACCATTCCGCCGAAACCGGCCAATGTCCGCGCGTACTTCCCATAACGCAGAAGGCCCGCGCAATGCGGGCCTTCCTGGATGACGCGACAGCGAACAGTCCTCAGAATGGGATATCGTCGTCTGCGAAATCGTCCATCGGCGGTGCCGACTGCTGCTGGGCCGACTGCTGCTGGGCCGGCTGCTGACGACGCGGCGCGTAGTCCTGACCACCGCCGCCGCCATATCCGCTACCGCCCTGCCCGCCACCGCCCTGCTGACGCGGCGCCGAGCGTTGCGGACGATCGCCGCCCATCCCGCCACCGCCGCCTTCACCACGGCCGCCCAGCATCTGCATCTCGTTGGCGACGATGTCGGTGCTGTACTTTTCCACGCCGTCCTGGCCGGTGTACTTGTCGTAGCGCAGTTCGCCTTCGACATAGACCTGCGAGCCCTTGCGCAGGTACTCGCCGGCGATTTCGCCCAGCTTTCCGAAAAACACCACGCGATGCCACTCGGTGCGTTCCTGGTTATTGCCGTCGCGGTCCTTGCGCATGCTGCTGGTGGCCAGGCTCACGCGCGTGATTGCCATGCCGGCCTGGGTGTACTTGGTGTCGGGATCGTTGCCGAGGTTGCCGACGAGGATGACTTTGTTGATGCCGCGGGCCATAGGTGCTTCCGAGATGATGCGCTGGCGCCTGTAGCGCGCAACGATAAATGTGTGTGCGGCAATGTTACCGCACCTGCCGCTCGGCGGTCCTGGCAGGTTGCCGCGCGGAGCTGCCGGGCAAGTGCCCTGCCAAGGGTCGGAAATCCAGCCCGCACAGGCCCTTACGGGTGACGACCCCGCTGCGCAGGGCGGCAAATGTGAAGACGCCGGGTGTGCCTGGCGGGACGGATCCGGCCGGGGCACCTATAATCGGCCCACATCACGAATGCCTGCGCATGACCATCGCCGAAGACCTCCCCACCGTGCTGGGCCTGCCCCAGATCCAGTCTCTCGCCGCGCCCGACATGGCCGCGGTCGATGCGCTGATCCGCCGCCGTCTGGCCTCGGACGTCGTGCTGATCAACCAGATTGCCGATCACATCATCTCTGCCGGCGGCAAACGCCTGCGCCCGATGCTGGTGATGCTGGCCGGCCATGCCGCTGGCGGCTCCGGCCCGGAGCACCACCAACTGGCGGCGATCATCGAATTCATCCATACCTCCACGCTGCTGCACGACGACGTGGTGGACGAATCGGACCTGCGCCGCGGACGCAGCACCGCCAATGCGTTATGGGGCAATGCGCCCAGCGTGCTGGTGGGCGACTTCCTGTATTCGCGCAGCTTCCAGCTGATGGTCGAACTGGATCGCATGGAAGTCATGCAAATCCTGGCCGACACCACCAATCGCATCGCCGAAGGCGAAGTGCTGCAGCTGCTGCACGTCCATAACCCCGACACCGACGAGGCCGCCTACCTGCGCGTGATCGAGCGCAAGACCGCGGTGCTGTTTGCCGCCGGCACGCGTCTGGGTGCGCTTGCCTCCAGTGCAAGCGCGCAGGTGCAGCAGCAGTTGTACGACTACGGCATGCAGCTGGGCTTCGCCTTCCAGATCGCCGACGACGTGCTCGACTACGCCGCCGAGGCCGCGGACCTGGGCAAGAACCTGGGCGACGATCTGGCCGAAGGCAAGGCCACCCTGCCGTTGATCCACGCGATGGCACACTCGGATGCGACCACCCGTGAGCGCCTGCGACAGATCGTCCGGCAAGGCGATGCGGCGGCGATGCCGGAAGTGCTGGCCGCCATCCATGCCACCGGCGGGTTGGACTACAGCCGTCAACGCGCGGCCGAATATGCTGCCGCCGCCGAACAGGCCCTGGAAACCCTGCCGCATAGCCCTGCCGTGGCGGCACTGCGCGGCCTGGCGCACTATGCGGTCGAGCGCACGCACTGATCCGGAGCGCTGGGCGCTCCGGAGGGGATTTGGGATTGGGGATTTGGGGATTCGCAAAAGCGACTTGGTCGCGCCTTACGAATTCCGACATGTGATCGCCAAACGATTGTTAGGCGCAGACCGCTGAGCAAAACCCGGGATTGATGCATTGAAGGACGGGACCGCGCTGTTACGAATCCCGACTCCCGAATCCCCCAATCCCTCCTATCGCCCAAACCGCTCTTCGAAAAAATCGCCCAGCATGCGATACGCCCGCTTGGCCGCGCGCGGGTTGTACAGGCAGCCCGGCGGGCTGTTGGCATCTGCCTCGGCAAAGCAATGCACGGCGCCGCTGAAATTGACGAATTGCCAATCCGCGCCGGCTGCATTCATTTCGGTTTCGAATGCGGTGATATCCGCCTTGCTCACGCTCTTGTCGTCGGCACCGTTGAGCACCAGTAGCGGCGTCTTGGCCGAGCCAGCGGGGGCCGGGCTGGGAGTCGCGATGCCGCCGTGCAGGCTGACCACACCGGCCAGTTGCGCGCCTGAGCGCACCAGTTCCAGCACCGTGGTACCGCCGAAGCAGAAGCCCACTGCACCGATGCGCGCTGCGTCCAGCGGCACCTTGCCGGCCTGCGCCTTGAGCACCTCTACCGCCTTGAGCGTGCGTGCGCGCAGCTCCGGCGGATCCTTCTTCAGGGCGCCGGCGAACTGCCCAGCCTCGCTGTCGTTGGCCGGTCGCTTGCCCTTGCCATACACGTCGGCCACCAGCACCACGTAATCGTCGCCGGCCAGTTGCTTGGCCTTGGTCACCGCCGAGTCGTTGACGCCGCGCCAGTTGGGCACCATCACCAGGCCCGGGCGCTTGGGATCACCGGCATCGTCGTACACCAGCACGCCGCTGTAAGTGTCCTTGCCGATCTTCCATTCCAGCGGCTTGGCCTGCATCGCCGCTGCTGCGGGGAAGGCCAGCGAGGCCAGGAGACCGATCAATCCAACGCCACGCCATGTCCGTTGCTTGTACATGTGCTTGCTCCCAGGATGGTGCGGCGAGTGTAGGCGCTGGCACCGTGCAGGAGGGGTCATCATCGGCGCTGCCGGCAGCGGCGCGGCCAGTTGGCTGGGCCAAGCGCACCGGGCGTATCCGCATCCGTGGCGAGCTAGGTTTCCAGGGCAACCCTGGCAACGCCGTGGCCTCGGAACCGGGCCGGGCAGCAACACGTAGCGGACAGCTCAGGTGGACCTTGCACGGCGCGCATGAGCCGCGCCGTCCGAGTGGGACATTCAAGGCCGCGCCTGTCTGGCGGTGAACCGCGTCGATTCCTGTCGGCCGCTTCTAGTGGATACCCAGTCCGTCAATCGCGCTGATTGCCGCCGGGTCGAAGCCTGCCAACTGCGCGAAGTGGCGGCCGCGCGCAACGTAATCGCTGTAGGCACCGAAGCTGGGCGCCCCCGGCGAAAGCAGCACCACGCCGCCCTGCTCGCCCAGCGCAGCGCGCGCCAGCCCCATGGCGTGTTCGAGATCGTTGGCGGCATGCAAGCCGAAATGCCCCGCCTCGGCCAACGGCGCCAGCAATGCGTGGATGCGGGGACCATTGGCGCCCATGGTCACGATTTGAAGCGGCGCCTGCTGCGCCATCCGCTGGACGAAATCGTGCCAATCCAGCCCGCGGTCATGGCCACCAACCAGCAGCGCCACGCGTCGCTGCGCAAAGCACGCCAGTGCAGCCAGCGAGGCATGCGGCGTGGTGCTGATCGAATCGTTGACGTAGCTGATGCCATCCACACTGCCGAGCAACTGCAGGCGGTTGGGCAATGGACGAAAACTCGCTGCCGCCGGCGCAAGTGCCGCCGCATCCAGGCCCAAGGCCTCTACCGCCGCCAGCACCGCGCACAGGTTGCGGCGGTTGTGCTCGCCCGGCAGCGGCACATCGGCGGTATCGAAAATGGCCTGTTCGCCGCGATGGACCACATCGCCGCGCAGATGCCAGCCCGCGGGATGGTTGAACCAACGCACTTGGCTATCGGGCAACTGCAAGCCGGCAAGCAGCGGGGCGGCAGCGTTGAGCAAGGAGATGCGCGGCCGGCCCTCGGTCACCAATGACAGCTTGTCGCGCACATAGCGCGCCTCGTCGCCATGCCAGTCCAGATGCTCGGGAAACAGATTCAACACCAATGCCAGCTCGGGGCGCGCGCCGCTGCGCCCGACATCACCGGTCTGGTAGCTGGACAACTCGATCGCCCAATACGACGGCGGCGGCTGCGGTGCCAGCACTTCCAGCAACGGCTGGCCGATATTGCCAACCAATGCGGTGCGATGCCCGGCAGCGCGCAGCAGGTGCGCCAGCAGCGCGGTGGTGGTGCTCTTGCCCTTGGTGCCGGTGACGCAGATGACACCGGGCACGCTGCCGTCCGCCTGCGCGTGTTCGGCAAACCACAGCGCGGTGCCGCCGATGAAGTGCGTGCCCTGCGCGGCGGCAGCCAGTACCTCGGCGCGATACGGGCTGATGCCGGGCGACTTCACCACAATCTCGAATCGCCCCAGCGCCTGCGCGCTGGCATCGGTTTCCACCTGCAAGGCCGTATCTGCCAGCGCAGCGATCTTGCGCGCCTCTTCGGCGTTGCAGAACACCGTCAGCGATTGGGTCGGCAGCTGCGCGCGCAGCGCGCGATACGCTGCACGTCCTTCACGCCCCCAGCCCCATAACGCAACCGCTTTGCCCTCAAGCTGCGAAATTCGCACGCACGCGCTCCCACAGCGTCGACGGAACCCGGTGCTCGCCATCGATGGCCATGAGTGGCTCAACCTGCAGGTCGTGCGGGTCGAGCTGCGGCTGGATGTCGCGGATGAAGCGCTTCACCAACGCGTCCTCCTTCCACTCGGCGCGGCTGGCCAGCACCGCCATCGCCGCGCGCGATTCGCGGCCTTCGCCCACGCATTCGAACGGCTTGTGGTCCTGGAACTCCAGCAGCGCGTCGTAGCCGCCGGCCTGGGTCGCATCGTCGAGCAGATTGCGTCCGAAGATTTTGACCAACCGCGTCTTGGGCATGATCGGCGCCAACGCCAGGAACACGAAATGGCACTTCGGGCACACGCCGCACCAGCGTTGCACCGGGCGCTTGCCCATGATGTGGAAGTTGCGGTTGCAGCTGGAAAAGTGCGCGTCGTAGTGATCGGTCTTGGCGAATTGCCGCGCCACCGCCAACTCCGAGAGCGGCCGCAGCAACGAGTAATAGCGCAGATCCGCCGCCACATGCCGCTGCACGTAATCGCCGAATGCCTGTTCGAACGCCCAGCCCTTGGACCACTGGTGATTGACCTCGCCGGTGCCGGGAATCCGGCTGCCGTAACTGGCCGAACGTTCGTTGGAGAACACCACCTGGTCAACCCCGTTGAGCAGCGCCGCCAGCACCAGAATGGCCGAGTTCACCGCAGTCACCGGGATATGTCCGTTCCACGCGCCCTGGCGATTGAGTTCGAATAATTCCGTTGCCAGCACACGGCCGATGTTGAGGACCGGCAAACCGGTGCGTTCTGCACAGGCACGGATGAGTTGCGAACCGCCGATCCAGCTGACAGTCTGCGCCATGCCGGTCTGGCGCAGGGCCTCGATGCTGACCAGCGAATCCTTGCCGCCACCGATCGCCACCAGCGCATGCTCGCGCAACCCCACTGCCGGCGCGGCGGCAGAGGCCTGCCCGTCCACCGGAAAGCGGATCTTGCCGTGCAGATTCAAGCCATTGCGATAGGCAAATTCGCCCAGGCCATGCAGGTACACGCTTTCCACCAGCGCGGCCGTCTCGGCATCGATGCTGTAGCCGTCGATGGCGATGTTCGGCGGCACCGCGGCTTTGAAATAACTGACCCCTGCAATGAGATGCAGCAGCCGCAGCGCCTGTTGCACCGCGGTTGCCTGCGCGCCTTCCAGCACGAAGGGTGCGCCAGGCACCGCAACGGTCTCGACCAGCTCCGGGCCTTGATCGAAGGCATACACCAGCGTCGCCACGCCGGTCTGCGCGTCGAGTGCGCAACGCACGAAACGGAAGGTGGACATCTGATGTTTGTCGAAAGCGCTCATGGACTACCTGCAGAAACACGTACACGACGCAGATAACGTCGGCACAGGACATATTCAATCATGGAAAACGGCACCGCCGCCCATAGCAGCGGCAGGCAACCGATCACGAACAGCAGCAGCATCACGTCTGAGCGAATCACCGTTGCATCGCCGGTGATGGCCACCGCGACCAGCAGATACAGCAGCAACGCCGGCAGATAGCCAAGCGCACTCAACACCACGGTGCGCAATGCCATGCTGCCGGCATGTTGCGCGAGTGCTCGCCGGGCGCGGCGGCCCTGCCAGAACGCTGCGCTCCACGCGCCGATGCAGGCAGCAACCAACGCCGGGATTGCCCACTTGAAGCTATCGGTCCACGGGGCCGGTTGCCCGGCGATGTCGATGGCGGTGGAAACCACCATCGCCACGCCACCGGACACCGTGCTGAGTACAACGAACTCAGCCAGTGGACGCATCGATCACCTCTTCGCGCGGCAATTCGCGCTGATTGTAGGTGCTGGCCATCGTGTAGCCGTAGGCACCAGCGTCGGCCACCAGCACCACATCGCCCGGCGCGGTGGCCGCAGGCAGCCGGCGACGCTTGCCGAACACGTCCGACGATTCGCAGATCGGCCCGACGATATCGAAGGTGCCGTCGGCCGGCGCGTCGAGTTGGCTGAGGTTTTCGATGTCGTGCCAGGCGTCGTACAACGCCGGGCGAATCAAGGTATTCATGCCCGCATCCAGGCCAACGCGCTGCACGCCGTCCTTCTCGATCACCTGAGTGACGCTGGCCAGCAATACGCCGGCTTCGGCCACCAGATAGCGGCCCGGTTCGATCGCCAGGCGGTAGCCCGGATGCACGGCCTTGACCTCGGCCAGGCCCTTGGCCCACACCTCCAGATCGAAGGGCTCGTCTTCGGCGCTGTACGGAATCGGCAGGCCGCCACCGATATCGATGGTTTCCACCGTGCCGATGCGGCGCGCGAAGCCGGCCAACTCGTCGTATATCATGCGCCAGTGCTCGCCGGTCTCCACGCCACTGCCCAGGTGCGCGTGCACGCCGGTGATGGTGACCTCGAGCGTGCGCGCCACCTCGACAAATTCATCCACGCGCGTGGACGACAGGCCGAACTTGGACGCCTTGCCGCCGGTGTTGACCTTCTCGTGGTGTCCGTCGCCGTGCCCCAGGTCGATGCGCAGCCAGATATTGCGGCCACGGAAGACCTCGGGCCAGTTGCGCAGCGCTTCGACGTTGTCCACGTTCACGGTCACGCCCAATGCGAACGCGGCCTCGTACTCGGCCTTGGGCGCAAAGCTCGGCGTGAACAACACGCGCCGTGGCGACAGTTCCGGCAGCGCCTGAAACACGCGGCGCAGTTCGCCGTGCGAAACGCATTCCAGCCCGAAGCCGGCCTGCTCCAGCGCCATCAAGATGGCCGGGTGCGCATTAGCCTTGATCGCGTAATAGCGCTGATCCACCGCGACAATCTGCGCCAGCGCATGCGCACGCGCACGCACGGTGGGCAGGTGGTACGCGTAGCGCGGCGTCCCGGCCTTGGACAGCGACAGCAGATGCGCGCGCTCGGCATGCCACCACGGCGTAGGACGCGGGCGCACCGAGCCGATGATCTCGCGCCAGCGCGGGCCAAATACCTCGCCCTCGCTGACCGGCATCGCGCCGCTGTCGATCAACTCGCCGTGCAGGATCGGCAGCAAACCATCGGCATCGGCTTCGTCGATGACAAAGGTCAGGTTCAAGTCGTTGGACGACTGGGAAATCATGTGCACGCGTTCCTGCCCGAACGTGGCCCACACGTCGGAGAGCTTGTGCAGCAGCGAGCGCATCCCGCGCCCGACAAGCGTGATGGCCGCGCACGGCACGATGATCTTGACCTTGCAGATCTGCGACAGATCGGCCGACAACGCCGCCAGCACGTCGGTGTTGACTAGGTTTTCCGACGGATCCAGCGACACGGTGACGTTGGTCTCGGCCGAACCGATCAGATCCACCGACAGGCCATGCTTCTTGAACAGCGTGAACACGTCGGCCAGGAAGCCCACCTGCTGCCACATGCCGATGCCTTCCATCGACACCAGCACGATGCCGTTGCGGCGGCTGATCGCCTTGACGCCCAACACCGGCTCGGCATTGCCGTCGATGCTGGTGCCCGGCAGATCCGGTCGTTCGGTGTCCAGGATCGCCATCGGCACGCCGGAATCGCGGCACGGTTTGATCGAACGCGGATGCAGCACCTTGGCGCCAGTGGTGGCGATTTCCTGCGCTTCGTAATAGTCCAGCCGGGTCAACAGGCGCGCATCCGGCACTTCCTTCGGGTTGGCGCTGAACATGCCGGGCACGTCGGTCCAGATTTCCACGCGGCTGGCGCCGAGCAGCGCACCGAAGTACGCCGCCGAGGTATCCGAACCGCCACGGCCCAGAATCGCGGTGCCGCCATCGGCATGCCGCGAAATGAAGCCCTGCGTGATCAGCAAGCGTGTCGGTTGCGCGGCGAAACGCGTGCGCCAATCGGCATCGGACTGCCACTGGCACGACACCGACAGGCACTTGGACCATTCGCTCTGATTGAGCTGCGGCGGCAGCGCCGACAGCCACTGGCGCGCATCCAGCCAGCCCATGTCCAGGCCGCTGGCATGCAGATACGCCGCACCGATGGTGGACGACAGCAACTCGCCCTGCCCCAACACCTCGGCCTGCCACTCCAGCGTGCGCGTTGCAGCGCGCGCATCGCCCAGCGATGCGTGCAATGCGGCCAGCCGTTCGCCCAGCACCGCATCGGCGTCCAGTTCGAGCTCGGCCAGAAACTCGCGATGGCGCTGCTCCAGCGCAGCCACACGCTGCGGGCTATCGGCGGCGCCGTCGGCAATGGCGGTGAGCTCGTTGGTCACGCCCGACAATGCAGACACCACCACCAGCACGCGACCGCCGGTCTCGTCCGCCCGTTTGCTCGCCAGTTTTCCAATCGTGTCCCAGCGATGACGACGCGACACCGAAGTGCCGCCGAACTTGAGGACGATCCAACGATCGCTAGAGTGGGGAGCTGACATTGAGATAGGCGTTTAGGATGGGGGAAAATGCCCGGGATGCCGAGCGGAAGCTCCGATTCTACTGCCAATGCCGCTCGCATGACCCCGCATGCGATCACAGCGTGTCGCCGCACGTCCATTGCCGTATCGGTTCGCACTGCAACCATCGGCGCGCTCTCTTTCGACGAGATTTCGCCCGCCATGAGCAAGCACCGCTATCTGCAACTGGATGTTTTCGCCGCCCGGGCCGGCAGCGGCAACCCGCTGGGCGTGGTCTTCAATACAGAGACGCTGTCGCCTGCGCAAATGCAGCAGATTGCCGCATGGCTGAATCTGTCCGAGACGGTCTTCTTCCTGCCGGTCAGCGTGCCCGATGCCGATTACCACATCCGCATCTTCACCCCGCGCGCCGAGCTCCCGTTTGCCGGACATCCCAGCGTCGGCGCGGCGTGGGCAGCGGTGACCCGCGGCGTGACCGCCTACAAACCCGACGGCCAGCTTCGCCAGCAATGCGCGGCCGGCGTGCTGCCGGTAGAGGTATTCGACCGGCACGGCGCTTTGTTGGTGCGGCTACGGGCGCCGGGCGCGCGCGCCGTAGACACAGGTAATACGTACGCCGACGCGTTGCACGCCGCCTGCGCTGAGCTGCGCGTGGGCCCACACCCGGCTGCGCTCTGGAACAACGGTCCGAACTGGTGGTTGCTGGAATTGGCCGATGCGCAGGCGGTACGGCAGGCAGCCCCGGACCTTGCCGCCATCGCGCGCCTGACCCAGGCCAGCGCCGCCGTTGGCCTCGCCATCTACGCGCCAGTGCACGATGGCGATGCCGACCTGGTCGTCCGCGCGTTCTGCCCGGGCGACGGCATTCCGGAAGACCCGGTGACCGGCAGCGCCAATGCCTGTATCGCCGCACGCCTGCACGGCGAAGGCCGCCTGCCCGGGGCGGAGTCGCGCTATGTCGCCAGCCAGGGCCGCGAGGTTGGCCGCGACGGCCGCGTCCATGTGGACGTGGACGCTGAAGGCGAAGTCTGGATTGGCGGAGCGACGCAGCAGGTGATCGACGGCCGCATCGTTTGGTAAGCTGCCGCGCCCTCACTGCGGATCGACGCCCATGACCACTCGCCGTTTCCTGCAATTGGATGTGTTCTCCGCCCGCCCCGGCAGCGGCAATCCGCTGGCGGTGGTGCTGGATGCGCAGGGTCTGGACGATGCGGCGATGCAGGCCATCGCACGCTGGACCAAGCTGCCGGAGACCACCTTCGTCTTCCCTGCCGAAAACGCGCAAAGCAGCTACCGGCTGCGCATGTTTTCGCCGCAAAAAGAGGTGCCGTTTGCCGGCCATCCCAGTGTGGGCACCGCACATGCCGTGCTCGAGGCCGGCCTGGCCGCACCACAGGACGGCGTCCTGGTGCAGGACGGCATCGCTGGTCGGTTGCCGCTGCGCGTCGAGCAGCGCGGCGGCCACCGCAGCATCGCGATCCGCACGCCGCGCGCACGCGTGGCCGAGCAAGTGGACGCCGACGATCCGCGCCTGCGCGATGCCTTGCAGGGCTGGCCGCTGGGAACGCTACCGCCCGCGCTGATGGACGGCGGCCGCACCTGGTGGGTGGTAGAACTCGCCAACGAAGCCGCGCTGCGCGGCCTGCAGCCGGACTGGGACGCGATCGCCGGGTTGGCAGAATCCACCGGCAGCATGGGCGTGTTTGCGTATGCACGCGCCGGCGCACCGGGCGCCTACGATCTGGCAGTGCGCGCCTTCGTCGGCAATGGCCGGCGCTTCGAAGATGCGGCGTCCGGCGCGGCCAATGCGGTCGTCGCCGCATGGCTGGACAGCCGTGACGCATTGCCCGGCACCGACCGTCGCTACGTGGTCAGCCAGGGCCGCGAAATCGGCTTCGATGCCTTGTTGGAACTGCACATCGATGCCGACGGCGACGTGTGGTCGGGTGGCCAGGTGCAGACGGTGATTCGCGGCACGCTGGACTGGACTTAGAGCGGCAACAACGCTGCTGCGCAGGATCAACGCAGCAGAGTGGCATGCAGGTGCTGCGAATTTCTGATCACGGCCCCTGCGCCGCGCGTCAGCGCCCGTGTGAAACAGCGAGGTGCTGGCATCGATCAATGCCGAAGCACTGGTGAAGCGCTGTTGCAGCCTACAATCACTTCGCAAAACGCAAGAACGCTGCGGTTGCCCGCAGCGTTCTTCTTCAGTCCGATGCCCGAACCAGCGGCACCGCATGCATCCGGCTCCGATCAGTCAGGGCGAACGTCCACGCGCACCCGGATACGGTTGCCCGGGTTGTAATCGCTACGCGTGTGGTACATACGGCCAGCGTATTCGTAGGTGACGTCGTAGCCATCCACGCGGTCGCGTTCGCGGCGGTAGGACACCGGCTCGCAGACCCTCACGTTGCCCTGGTATGTGCGGTGATTGGCCTCATAGATCGAGCGGCCCGCCGCGACGCCCGCCATGGTGCCCACGGCGGTGCCGACCAGACGACCATTGCCGCCGCCGACCTGGCTGCCGAGCACGGCGCCCGCGATGCCGCCGATGACACTGGCCACGCCCCGATTGGACACACCGGCCTGGGCATAGCCGCCGTCGCGGTAGTACCCGTCGTTGCTGGTGTAGTAACCATCGGCGGGACGATCGTAGCAACGTTCGCTGGTACGTTCGTTGTACGAATCGGCAACGATGATCGGATCCACGCGCACAACGCGCGCGTATTCGTAGCGGCCATCCTCGTAGCCGCTGTCATAGCGCTGTGCCGTGGCATTGCCCGCCACGACCAGACCCATCACCAGAGCACCAAGCACGAGAGTTTTCATTGCGGCAGCTTCATAGGGAGGACACGCTGCCGATGCTCGGCCTGCGCCAGTGAAACCGCACTGAACCAAACCGGCCACGAAAAGCCCTATTCAGGTTACCGCCAGCTGCGCGCGCCGGGCGTTTGCGCCGACGCGTCGCGGCGGTATTGGTGTCAGCTGGAAAACTCGGTTTCCAGGTTGATCGGCACGGCGCTCAATGCCTTGGACACCGGGCAATTTTTCTTGGCGCTGTCGGCCAGCTCGCGGAACTTGGCCTCGTCGATGCCCGGCACCACGGCCTTGAGCTTGAGGCGAATCTGCGACAGCTGCGGGCCGCCTTCCATCGACAGATCCACATCGGCGCGCGTGTCCAGCGAGGTCGGCGGAAAACCGGCTTCGGTCAATTGCGCAGACAACGCCATGGTGAAACAGCCGGCATGCGCGGCGGCGATGAGTTCTTCCGGATTGGTGCCCTTCTCGTCGCCGAAGCGGCTGCTGAAGGCATAACGGGTGTTGTCCATCAAGCCGCTCTGCGGCGTGCTGAGCTGGCCCTTGCCGGTCTTGAGGTCGCCTTCCCAGTGGGCGGTGACGTGACGTGAAATACCCATTGCGATCTCCTGCGCTGAAAGGAGCGGTCACGATAGGTGAGCGGGTGTTAGCTGGTGGTGCTTGGATTCGGGATTCGCAAAAACAGATCGCGGGAAGCATCAGGCAGCAAGCGACTTTTGTCCGCAATTACTACATTGCACATCGAACGCGACCGCGCAGCGGATCACGGTGTGCGTTCGGCAAAAAGCCGCTGTCTCTTCGCAGTCAACGATTCGTAGATCGAAGGCGACCGCGGATTAGTCGCGCGGTCGCATTGCAGTTCTTGGAGCGGCGAATAAAACTACTGCGCAGCCGCTGTTAGCCCAGCAGGGTTTCCAGCACGGCCATGCGCACGGCGACGCCGTTGGCCACCTGCCGCAGCACGCAGGATTGCGCGCCGTCGGCCACTTCATCGGTGATTTCCACGCCGCGGTTGATTGGGCCCGGGTGCAGCACCGCGGCGTCGCGGCCGGCACGCGCCAGGCGCTCGCGGGTCAGACCATAGTCGGCGTGGTACTGCCCCAGCGAAGGCACCAGGCCTTCTTCCATGCGCTCGCGCTGCAGGCGCAGCATCATCAGCGCATCGGCGCCTTCGAGCATGGCATCGAAATCCTGGCCGACCACGCAGCCCTCCAGCATGCCGTCATCGGGCAGCAGGCTGGCCGGGCCGCAGACGCGGATCTCGCCAGCGCCCAGCGTGCGCAAGGCATGCAGGTCCGAGCGCGCCACGCGCGAGTGCTTGACGTCGCCGACGATGACGACCTTGAGCTTGGAAAAATCGGTGCCCTTGGCCTGGCGCAGGGTGAGCATGTCCAGCAGGCCCTGGGTGGGGTGTGCACTACGTCCGTCGCCGGCATTGATCAACGCGGTGCCCTCGCCTGCGGCTGCGGCCAGCACTTCCACCGCTCCGTCATCGGGGTGACGCACCACAAAGCCGCGCACGCCCATTGCTTCGAGATTCTTCAAGGTGTCGCGCGCGGTTTCGCCCTTGCGGGTGGATGAGGTGGATGCATCGAAATTGAGCACGTCCGCGCCCAGCCGCTGCGCCGCCAGATGGAAGGAGCTGCGCGTGCGCGTGGAGGGTTCGAAGAACAGCGTGCACACCGCCGTGCCCGCCAGCACACTGCGCTTGCCCACCCGCCCGACTGCCGCATCGCGGATTTGGCCGGCGCGGTCGAGCAATTGCAGCAGCGTGGTGCGCGGCAGTCCTTGCAGGGTGAGCAGGTGGCGCAGGCGTCCGTCCGAATCGAGTTGCATGGTGGTCATCGCAGGTCGGGGGTCAAGGAAGAAAGGTGGCTTGGTCGGGGGCGGCCAACCAGCGTTCGACGATCACCGCGGCGGCCATCGCGTCGAGCGCTTCGGCGTCGCGGTGGCGCTTGCGCCCATCGGCACGCTCGCGCGCGAAACGCTGCGCAGCCTCAACCGAACTGGAGCGTTCATCGATCAGGACAACCGGCAGCGCGTAGCGCTCGCGCAGCTGGCGGGCGAACGCGTGTGCGCGCTTGCGGGCGGGTTGGTCTTGGTCGTCCAGCGTGAGCGGGTCGCCGATCACCAGGCCGTCCGGTCGCCATTCCTTATGCAGGCGGTCCAACGCAACCCAGTCCGGGCCGTTGGCATGCACATTGATCACGGCCACCGCGCGCGCGGTGGCACCAAGCGCGGTTCCGACTGCCACGCCGATCCGGCGCGACCCCACGTCGAAGCCCAGCACCGTGCCGTCGGGGCAGATCGCGCCCGCCTCAGGCATGCCCGGAATAATCCGTGAGCCGGAACAGGTCCACGCCGATACGCCCGGCAGCGGTCTGCCAGCGATCTTCCAGCGCGGTCGCAAACAGCACATTGGCATCCGACGGCGCGGTGAGCCAACTGTTTTCGCCCAGCTCGAATTCCAGCTGGCCGGCGCCCCAACCCGCGCAGCCCAATGCGACCAGCGCATTGCGCGGGCCGTTGCCGGCCGCCATCGCCTCGAGGATGTCGCGCGAGGTGGTCAGGAACACGCCCTGCCCCACTTCCAGGCTGGAATCCCATTCGCGTGCATCATCATGGATCACAAAACCGCGCTCGGGGTGCACCGGCCCGCCGCTGAGCACGACCTGCTCGCGCAGCGGCTCATCGTCGGTGTCGATGCCCATCTGGGACAACACTTCGCCCAGGGTGTATTCGGAAGGCCGGTTGACCAGCACGCCCATGGCGCCGTTCTCGTCGTGCTGACAGATCAGCGCGACGCTGCGCGAAAAGGTGGGGTCGGACAGCGCCGGGAGCGCAATCAGCAGTTGGTTGGCCAGTGGCGTGGGCAAAACAGACATGGCCGCATTCTAGCCGTTCGCTTCGCCGCGCGCAGAGCCGCTGCCATACTGGGCCTTGCCGGCTCCAGGAAATGCGCGATGCCGCCGATGCAGCGGCCTGCGCGTGGCCCATCTGAGGCGCCTGATCGACACGTTCAGCTTGATCGCAATGAGTGTGACTTGGAGCGCTGCTGAAGCGTTGCAGCCGCGCAAACGGCCTCCCGGCCTCAGCGCCAACTGCTGCTCGCGCGCTGTGGCAGCCACTGGCGCGCGATCGGCAAGCCTCGCCCCACAACGACAGGCACCCACATGAGCGGTTATTGCAGCATCGCCCCAGGCCATCCGGTCCATGGCCACTACCACGATCACGAGTACGGCTTTCCGCAGCGCGACGAACGCGAGTTGTTCGAGCGGCTGGTGCTGGAGATCAACCAGGCCGGACTGAGCTGGGAAACCATCCTGCGCAAGCGCGTCAATTTCCAGCAGGCTTACGATGGCTTCGACGTGGACACTGTTGCTGCGTATGGCGACCAGGACGTCAGCAGGTTGATGAGCGATACCGGCATCATCCGCAATCGCCTCAAGGTGCTGGCGGCGATCCACAACGCGCGCGTCATCCAGACGCTGCGCGCCACGCATGGCGGCTTCGCGCAGTGGCTGGACGCCCACCACTCGCTCGACAAACCGGCCTGGGTCAAGCTGTTCAAGAAGACCTTCCGTTTCACCGGCGGCGAAATCACCGGCGAGTTCCTGATGAGCCTGGGCTACCTGCCCGGCGCACATCATGCCCAGTGCCCGGTATTTACGCAGATCCGGGCACTGGGGCCGCCCTGGTTGCAGGCGCAGAAGCCGGCAAAAACGCGCACGGTTCAGCGCGGCTAGACACCTCTTGCACGGCGCACGCGAAATGCTCGGGCGCATGGCTATTCGCATCGGCATTTCCGGCTGACGTTACGCACGCTGGCGCGGCACGTTTTATCCAGCTGGCCTGGCCCAACGGCGCGAGCTCGAATACGCCGCGGGCTGCTTTCCCAGCGTGGAAATCAATGGCTCCTTGCCGAGCTGCTGGATGCATTTCCAGGCAGCCTGCCGCGCGATAGCGAGGCCGCGTTGGCGCGGGCGCGCAAGCGCGACACCGCGCTGGATCGCTGGGCAGCACGCATCGCCGCGTGGGCCAGCGGAGCCGAACCGGACGATGCCGCCCGTGTGGGCGCTCGCGCCCGCAAGCGCGCAATGCGCGATGTGTACTGTTATTTCGACAACGACATGAAGGTACATGCACCATTCGATGCGCGCGGGTTGATGCAACGGCTGCAGTTGCCTACCAATTGCCCGGCACGCCAAAGCAGCGAGAACCGCTGACAAACGCCGGAGCTCACCGCCATGCGGGCCTGGTCGGTGCATGGAAAGCGCCATGCATCGCTGGCATGCTACGGCTCCGGGCGCGCCAGCCGTGCCTGCTGATGGCTGGCACGCGACGGATTATTCGCCGCTCCCGGACGTGCCATGCGAGCGATCTTCGGCACGCATCACACGCCCATATACCGGTGCGGGCGGTGATTGAACATCAGCACCAGACTCAGCATCAGGGCGCCGATGGCCGAATACAGCACCTTGTCCGGAGTCAGCACGAAGAAGGCGACCAGCATGAGCATCGCGTCGAAGCTCATTTGCACCTTGCCCGCGCTCCAGCCGCGCTCACGCTGCAGGTACACCGCCAGGATGCCGATGCCGCCCAGGCTGCCGCGGTGGCGAATGAAGAACAAAATCCCCAGGCCAGACAGCGCGCCACCGGCGATCGCCGAGAAGGCCGTGCTCATGTGCGCGTAGTCGGCCCAGCGCGGCAGCAGGTTGGTCAGCACGCCGCACGCGCCGACTGCCGCGAAGGTCTTCAGAGTAAATTCCCACCCCATCCGGCGCACGCTCAGCCAGTAGAACGGCAGATTGACCAGCACGAACACCAGGCCGAAGTTCCAGTGCAGCGCGTAGTGCAACAGGAAGGCCACGCCCGCCATGCCACCGATCATCAGCCCGCCCTTGGCGAAGATGGCCAGACCGAGCGATGCGACCAGGGTCGCCAGCGCCATGCCTTGCGCATCCTCAGCCACCGAATGATGGAAGGCATGGTCGTCGGCGGCAGTTCCGGCCGAATCCGGTGGAGGCGTGAGCGGGCCGGCGGTGACCACGGCACCATCGTCGGGCAAGGGTTCTTGCTCCGGTCGCAGATCGGAATCGGGAAGGCTCACGGGCTTGGGCACTGCAGTGGGGTGCGCTATTAGACATTATCGACCCACCCGGTCACATCTGAAACAGGGCCGACGCCGCGGGAGGTCCCTGCATTACGGGCGCCTCGGCCGGCCGTCAATGACCGGCCTCCTCCGGCAGCAGCCGGGCGTGCCGGAGCAGCGCGGCAAAGTTCTTGCCGGGCGCGTCGATCATCCGCAGATATGCGGGGCTGTTCGAGCCGGACCTTCGTCTTTCTTGGCGCGCTCAAGCGCTCCCTCCACTCGGCGGACAGGGCCGCGTCGTCGGTGCGATCCTGGCGCAACGCTGGCCGCCACGCCTGGCACGAGATGGCAGCGACGCACAGAAGGGCTGGCGTTGCCGTCGCGGAAGCAGGTCACCCCATACACGCCTGGTCAGATTCCCTGCGCCTTGTTACCCGTGTGCACTGGCACCCCGTGGACGCGGGCACCGAGGCGCGCAGCACTCAGCGCACTTCGGAAATTTCTACGCCGTCCAGGCCCTGCGACAAGGTCTTGGCATCGCCACCCTGCGAGAGCTTGATGCGCAGGCGCACTTCGTTCTGCGAGTCGGCGTAGCGCAACGCGTCTTCGTAACTGATTTCGCCGGCCTGGTAGAGCTCGAACAGGCTCTGGTCGAAGGTGCGCATGCCCAGGTTGGTGGACTCCTTCATGATCTCCTTGAGCTTGTGGATCTCACCGTCGCGGATGTAGTCCTGCACAAGCGGCGTACCCAGCATGATTTCCATCGCCACGCGGCGGCTGCGGCCGTCCGGGGTCGGAATCAGCTGCTGCGCGACCACGCCCTTGAGGTTGAGCGACAGGTCCATCAACAGCTGGTTGCGGCGATCCTCGGGGAAGAAGTTGATGATGCGGTCCATCGCCTGGTTGGCGTTGTTGGCGTGCAGCGTGCACAGCACCAGGTGGCCGGTTTCGGCGAAGGCGATCGCATGGTCCATGCCTTCGCGGGTGCGCACCTCGCCGATCATGATCACGTCGGGCGCCTGGCGCAGGGTGTTCTTCAGCGCATTTTCCCAGCTGTCGGTGTCGATGCCGACCTCGCGCTGGGTGATGATGCAGCCCTCGTGCTTGTGCACGAATTCAATCGGGTCTTCGATGGTGATGATGTGCCCGGTCGAGTTCTGGTTGCGGTAGCCGATCATCGCCGCCAGCGAGGTCGACTTGCCGGTCCCGGTGGCGCCGACGAAGATGATGATGCCGCGCTTGGTCATCGACAGCGTCTTGATCACCGGCGGCAAGCTCAGCTCGTCCACGGTGGGGATGCGCGTTTCGATCCGGCGCAGCACCATGCCCACCTGGTTACGCTGGTAGAAACAGCTCACACGAAAACGCCCGACCCCGGACACGCCGATGGCGAAGTTGCACTCGTGGGTCTTTTCGAATTCCTCGCGCTGCGACGGCGTCATCACGTTCAACACCAGATCGCGGCTCTGCTGCGCAGTCAGCGGAGTCTGGGTAATCGGGCTGATCTTGCCATGCACCTTGATCGCCGGCGGCATGCCCGAGGTGATGAACAGGTCCGACGCCTTCTGATGCGCCATCAGCTTGAGGAAGGAGGTGAAGTCGATGGTGCTCATGGCGTGCTCCTTCAGAGCCGGGATTCGGGATTCGGGATTCGTAAGAGCGGGCTGTTCTGAGATCGGTTGGAGCGCCGCCGTTGCGAATCCCCAATCCCGAATCCCGAATCCCGGCTACTCGAATATCCGCTTGTCCTTGGCGTAATCGCGGGCCTGGTTGCGCGTGATCAGGCTGCGCTTGACCAAGTCCTGCAGATGCTGATCCAGCGTCTGCATGCCGTATTGCTGGCCGGTCTGGATCGAGGAATACATCTGCGCCACCTTGTCCTCGCGTATCAGGTTGCGGATGGCCGGGGTGCCGACCATGATTTCCCAGGCCGCCGTACGGCCGCCGCCCACCTTCTTCAGCAGCGCCTGCGAAATCACCGCGCGCAGCGATTCGGACAGCATCGAGCGCACCATCGGCTTTTCGCCGGCCGGGAACACGTCGATGATGCGGTCGATGGTCTTGGCCGCCGAGCTGGTGTGCAGGGTGCCGAATACCAGGTGTCCGGTTTCCGCCGCGGTGAGCGCCAGGCGGATGGTTTCCAGGTCGCGCAATTCGCCGACCAGGATGATGTCCGGGTCTTCGCGCAGTGCCGAGCGCAGCGCCTCGTTGAAGCCGTGCGTGTCGCGGTGCACCTCGCGCTGGTTGATCAGGCACTTCTGCGAGGTGTGGACGAATTCGATCGGGTCCTCGACGGTGAGGATGTGCCCGTACTCATTCTTGTTGATGTAGTCGATCATGCCGGCCAGCGTGGTCGACTTGCCCGAGCCGGTCGGGCCGGTCACCAGGATCAGGCCCTGCGGCTGGTCGATCAACTGGCGGAAGATCGGCGGGCAGCCCAGGTCTTCCAGCGTCAGCACTTCGGAGGGAATGGTACGGAACACCGCACCGGCACCGCGGTTCTGGTTGAACGCATTGACGCGGAAGCGTGCCAGCGACGGAATCTCGAACGAGAAATCGACCTCGAGGAATTCCTCGTAATCGCGCCGCTGCTTGTCCGACATGATGTCGTACACCAGCGCATGCACCTGCTTGTGGTCCAGCGCCGGAATATTGATGCGACGGACATCGCCATCGACACGGATCATCGGCGGTAGCCCTGCAGACAGGTGCAGGTCCGATGCCTTGTTCTTGACAGAAAACGCCAATAATTCAGCGATATCCATGCGCTGCTTTTCCCCTAGGCTGCGGTTGGAAGGTACTCCCCGGCCGGCAGTATAGCGTTCTGGCTGCTGGCGGGAAGCGGCCTGTGACCGGTTCAGGGCGGCCGCGACCCGCCTGGCTGAAACTGTTGCCTTGCGCCAGGCTGCGGAGCTGCCCCAGGCCGAACGGCTGGTGCGCGGTGGCCTCAAGGAATTGCTGGCGAGCGCAGCGCCTGCCCGAGCGTAGCGGGTCGCGCTGTCGCTAGTCCGTATCGCACCGGGCTGGTCGGACTTGGGGAGGTCGCCTACCCTGCTTCCGGACACGCCTCCTAGTAGGCACAACGCCGGGCATCGAGGCAGGCACCCGGCACGCACCAACTGGATGGAAGCGTCTGCGGGCGGCACTATAGCGCTCCCGCCTTTCTCCGGAATGCCACGTGCCGGCTTCGTCGCTGCAGCAGATTCTCGATGCCATCCACGCCGCAGCGGCCGCACACGCGCGTGCCGACGTGCGGCTGCTGGCGGTCTCCAAGACCAAGCCGGCCGACGCCGTTGCCGCCCTGGCCGCGCAGGGCCAGCGCGCCTTCGGCGAAAATTACGTGCAGGAAGCCGACGCCAAGATCGCCCAATTGCGTGCGTTGGGCCTGGAATGGCATTTGATCGGCCACCTGCAATCCAACAAGGCCGAACTGGCGAGCCAGTGCTTCGATTGGGTGCAGACGCTGGACCGGGCCAAATTGATTCCGCTGCTGGCGCGCCACCGCCCGGACGACCGCGCGCCGTTGAATGTGTTGATCCAGGTCAACATCGACGACGAGGACAGCAAGCATGGGTGCGCACCCGAAGCGATCGACAGCCTGGCCGAAGCGATCGCCCTGCAACCACGCCTGCAGCTACGCGGACTGATGGCGATTCCTGCCCCGTTTCCTGATCAGGCACGACGCCAGGCCGCGTTTTCGCGCATGCAAGCACTGTTTGAGCAGCTGCAAGTCCGTTATCGGCAGGTGGACACTTTGTCGATGGGCATGAGCGCGGATTTCGCCGAAGCGATCGCGGCCGGCGCCACCATGGTGCGGGTGGGCACGGCGTTGTTCGGTGCGCGCGATCAGGCGCCGGCCGCCTCTGCCTGATCGCATCGCCTCCGACATCGACTCATGTTATTTAGGTGCTGCAATGAACACACCTGCTTCGTCTTCACCCTCATCTTCCGTTGCCACGTCCATCGCCTTCGTCGGCGGCGGCAATATGGCACGCAGCCTGATTGCCGGGCTGATCCGGCAGGGCACGCCGGCTGCCAGCATCCGCGTGGCCGAGCCAGTGGCCGATCTGCGCGAAGCCTTGGCGCGCGACTTCGGCGTGCAGGTCCTCGAGGATGCACGCGCCGCTGTCGGCGCGGCCACGACCTGGGTCCTGGCGGTCAAGCCGCAGGTCTTGCCAACGGTGTGCGCGCAACTGGCCGATCTCGCGCAGGCACAACAACCGCTGCTGGTTTCCATTGCTGCCGGCATCACCGCCACGCAGCTGCAGCGTTGGTCGGGCGGCGATATCGCCGTGGTTCGCGCCATGCCCAACATGCCCGCCCTGCTCGGCGCTGGTGTCACCGGGCTGTACGCGAACACGCGCGTGTCCGCGGCGCAACGCCAACAGGCGACCCGACTGCTGGACAGCGCCGGCGTCACCGTCTGGATCGACGACGAAGCGCAGATGGATGCGGTGACCGCGGTTTCCGGCAGCGGACCGGCCTATGTCTTTCTCTTGGCAGAAGCGATGGAAGCTGCCGCGCAAGCGCAGGGCCTGCCCGCCGCAACCGCGCGCACCTTGGTGCTGCAAACGCTGCTCGGCGCCGCACGCATGCTCACCGAATCGGGCGAACCACCGGAGGTCCTGCGTCGCCGCGTGACCTCGCCCAACGGCACGACCCACGCCGCCATCCAGACATTCCAGGCCGGCGGCTTTGAGGCGCTCACCGCCCAGGCCATTGCCGCAGCGACCGAACGCGGCCGCAGTTTGTCCGCTGCCAATGACTGATTGAGACGCGTTGGCGTCAGCAGCTAGGTGTTTGATCCCATGC
>NZ_JFAQ01000071.1 GCF_001304695.1 Xanthomonas axonopodis | reverse complement strand
GGTCGTCGAGCGCACGCATGCCTGGAATGACCGTGCACGCCGACTCATCATGCACCATGATCGGCTGACCCAGGTTTCCGAGGCTTGGGGATGGCTGGCTGAAGCAAGGGTGCTACTCCGGCGACTGACTGTTTGATTATGTAAACACCCTCTAAGCACACCACGAAAAAAACGGTGGCCGCGAGCGCCTCCGCCAGAAAGACTCTTTCGTCCAAGGTCGCGAGGAAGGCAAGCAAGAAAGCTGCAGCAAAGAGCCGCGCGGCCGAGAAGAAAAGCGCGACCAAGAAAGCGCCAACAAGGCGCACTGCGGCCAAGAAAAGCACCTCCACAGCAAACGCTGCGAAAAAGCGTGCGGCCAAGACGTCCACGCTCTGGAATACGTCCAGCCCGAAGGGCGCTTCGCGCTCCAAGCCCCTGTCTCCATCGCAGAAGACCCAGGCCCGCAAGCGCGCAAAAGCTGCAGGTCGGCCGTATCCGAGCCTGGTGGACAACATGGCCGTCGCCAGCAAGCGCAACACGACCAAGCGTGCCGCCAAGTCCAGCGGCACGAAAAGGAGTGCAGGAAAGAAATAGTGGTATCGGTAACGCGCGTTTGTGCATGCTGGGCTCAGAGGTGTGCGGCACATGCCCGTCTTTGCATGCCGCCGGGTCCGAAGCAGTGCCTATTAAACTGTGGAGCGGTGACGCTTGCTGTCGCCCCGGCATCGGTCCGAGCAGTACTTCACCGCATCCCACACACGCTCCCACTTCTTGCGCCAGCGAAACGGTCGCCTGCACTGCACGCAGACTTTCTCCGGTAGATGCTGTTTTTTGCGCATCGCCATAGGCTGGGAGGAACTGGGAAATACGTCGGTGAAGCGGGGTGCAAGCATGTCATAGCGATGTCCAATGCAAAACGACGTTTCGACTTCGAGCGGCCAACAAAACTACGGCGCAGCCGCCAGGCGGGCGCGGCCGGTGCTCGGAATCGGCATGTCCCACCCGTACACTGCGGTCTGGGCGCATCGTCCGCAGCCACCGGGCGACCACTCGCTACGTTTTGCTAGCCGCTCTTCATGCAGGCCGCTGCCTAGCGCATGGCGATACATGGCGTTGGGAGACAGGCGCGCACGCTTTGTTATAGTTCGCAGCAAGCGGTTTGGCGGCAGGTCTCCGACCTCGCAAGGCGCTACGCTCACCATCTCAAACAAGGACGTTCGTGAAAGCATTGTTGCTGGTCGTGTCGGCGCTTTTGTATGTTGCCGCCCTCTGCCTTCCTGCACTGCATGGCGGTGCCGAACAGGTGAGCGGTGTCGTCCTGCTCATGTTCGGCTGGATCCAGGTGCTGGATGGTCAATGCTTCGCCTGGTTAGGCAACCTGCTGTTCTTCAGTGCGTGGCTCTGTTACCTCTTCAAATCGGATAGAACGGCATTGGGCTTGCTGCTGTCGGCATGTCTGATCGGCATGGATACCTTTCGTGCCACCCGCTATCTGAAAAACGAAGCCGGGCACGAAGTGATGATCGATCGGGTAGGCGCAGCCTTCTACGTGTGGGAGCTGAGCTTTCTGGCGTTGCTGATCGTGGTGCTGATGCGTCTGTCGGAAAAACGTGGCGTCGCGCGACCGAATACGGCTTGATCCTGCAATCGCTCTTTTTGAAGGCGAGTGTGCGAACGAATCAGTCACTCCCATTGCGCATTCACACATGTGGCCAATCAAGTGCAACCGCAAGCTACTCTTCGCGCTGACTGCGGTGGTCATTGCCTGTATTGCTTCGAATCCGGAACTCGCATCGCTGGTGCCAGTGCTGGACACGCTGGGTCTGGATGTCGTTGCTTATGCGCTGGTAGGCCAGTTTGGCGCGGTGGTGTTGGTCGGCTGATACCTGATTGCCGCCGGGGGTGCATGCGGTGGGGCGGCAAGCTGGCGCTGGCGTCGGGTGACGTCTTCAACTGCTGCATTGGTGGCTATCTGCGCCAGCTGACCTGGTATGCGAGACACATTGGCTGTGCAACTGTCGTCGCCAGCGCGCGACTCTAAAGCCTAGACCCGACGGAGCTTGGCGATGGACACCAGCATCGACGTAGAGACGCAAACCATCCCAACCCTGCCGAGCCGTTCGATCCCGCAGACGGTGGCGTTCTATCGGCAACTGGGTTTTGTCGGCGATGCGCATCCGCAGGATGCAGGTTACGCAATCCTGCGACGTGGCGATGTGGAGCTGCACTTCTTCGCGCATCCGGATCTGGATCCGGCCGACTGCTATGCGGGCTGCTACATCCGGGTAGGCGATGCAGATGCCATCCACGCAGCGATGAAAGTTGCTGCGTTGCCCGAGCGGGGCATTCCACGGCTCGACCCGGTTGGCGACAAGCCTTGGGGCATGCGTGAGTTCGCCATTGTCGATGAGAGCGGCAATCTGCTGCGGATTGGGCAGGTAATTGCATCAGGGTGATGCATTGCATGAGCGAGGCGACTGCACTGCTCGCCGCCTGATGGCACCCGCTCGCGCCATGAGATGGTGCTGCGCACCGTCTTACACGTCACCCATCGACCCAAGTGCCTGTGTCACTTCGGTCGGGGTGGCAGTACCGAGCGCGGCATAAGCCGCCTGCAAGGACGCACAAAAACGCGCGTCTGCGGACAACGATCCGAACACCGCCTCCAGTGTCAGGAAGGTAGCGACATCATGACCTGCATCGCCAGTCGTGTTGCGTCCAAGCGCGCTGAGGGTATCGTTCGACGGGTCGATCAACGGAACGCCGCTGTGCGCCTGCCTGCGGACGAAGTGCAGCCACGCCGCAACGGCCAGGCATAGGCGCTGGATCGGTTGGCCCGCAGCGAGTGCTTCGCCGATCGTGCCGAGCAGTCGCACCGGGATTTTCTGCGAGCCGTCCCAGGCGATCTGCGCGAGCAGGTGGCGGATGGCGGAATTGCGAAAACGGGCAAGGATGGCGTCGCTGTAGCGTTGCGCATCGAAGCCCTGCATGGCTTGCAGGGTGGGCGCGATCTCCGCGCGCATCAACGTTTCTACGTACGCGGCAAGTTCGCGGTGACGCATTCCTTCGGCCACGGTTTCCAGGTTCAGCAAGCAGCCGAGATACGCCAGCGCCGAGTGCGGCGCGTTGAGCAGACGCAGCTTGGCGCGCGCGTAGCCGGTGATGTCTTCGCTCAGGGTGACGCCCGCGTGCTCAAACGCCGGGCGACCGTTGCAGAAGCGGTCTTCGATCACCCACTGGCTGTAGCGCTCGCGCTGGATCGGCCAGGCATCGTGCACGCCAAGCTGATCGTGGATGCGCGTGCGCAGCACGTCATCGGTGGCGGGCGTGATGCTGTCCACCATCGAGCGCGGAAAGGCCGCGTGCTGCGCGATCCATTCCGCAAGCGCCGGGTCACTCTGCGCTGCGAGCCGCACCACCGCGCGCTGCAGCAGCGTGCCGTTGTCGGTCAGGTTGTCGCAGCTGAGTGCTGTGAACGGCGCGGTGCCGTCGTGCATGCGCTGCCGCAGCCCGGCAACGAGGTAGCCGATGGCACTGCGTGGGGTGTTGGGATGGGCGATGTCGTGCGCGATGTCCGGATGCGAGAGGTCGAGCGTATCGCCGGCCAGGCAATAGCCTTTCTCGGTGATGGTCAGCGTGACCAGGCGCACCGCCGGGTCGGCGAGCCGCGCGAGCACGGCAGCGTGTTCGTCCACGGCGCAGAGTATCTCGCGGATGGCACCGATGACGCGTAATTGCGGGTGTTCGTCCAGCAGGGCGAGGGTGTACAGGCCATCTTGCGGACGTAAGGCATCGCGCACCTGCGGGCGATGCAGCGAGACGGCGCTGATGGCCCAGCTGGGGTCTTCGGCAAGCAGGTCGTCGATGTAGGCGGCCTGGTGGGCGCGATGGAAGGCCCCCGCGCCGAGATGCACGATGCCGATGGTGATTCTTGCCGGGTCATAGCTGGGCGTTGAAACCACCGGCGGCAATGTGACAAGGGTGTCGAGCGAAAGGCGTGGTGCTTGCATCGTGTCGCCTGCGAGGTAGGAGTGTTTGGAGGAGGGGCTGCGCCGAACCCTCGCCCTGACCCCGCTCCACGCCCCGGCCCGCGTCTTGCGACGAGGGCGCTCCAAGGCAGGCGCGCCCATGGCGCGCAAGCGGTGCCTGTTCACCTTGGGAGCAGAGCGGCGTAGGGCGATCGCGGCCGAAGGGATTGTTTACCCGCGGCCGCATGGCGAGAGTGTCGACGGCTGCTACTTGTCGGTCACGGTGAAACGCTGCCTGGCGCGGATATCCGCACTGGAGGCGCCGGTCTGCACTTCATAGGCGCCTGGGTCCACCGCATACGCCTTGCGCTGCGCGTCGTAGAGACGCAGTGCGTCCTTTGCATTGATGGTGAATTCCAACTCGTGCTGCTCGCCCGGTTGCAGGGTGATGCGTTGAAATCCATGTAATTCCTTGCCGGCACGGTCGCGTTGCGGCGTGAGCGGGTGCAGATACAGCTGCACCACCTCATCGCCGGCGCGCTGGCCGGTATTCTTCACCGTAACGGTGGCAGTGAGCGAGCCATCGGCTGCGATGGTGTTGCGGTCCAGGCGCAGACCGGAATAGGCGAACTGCGTGTACGACAGGCCGTGGCCGAACGGATACAGCGGCGTGCCGGTGAAGTAGCGGTAGGTGCGGCCGCGCATGGCGTAGTCGTCGAACGCCGGCAGGGTTTCGCTTTCCTTGTAGAACGTTACCGGCAACCGGCCGCCAGGATTGGCATCGCCGAATAGTGCGTCGGCCACTGCCGTGCCACCGCGCTGGCCCGGATACCAGGCCAGCAGGATCGCCGGCAGGTGCTGCTGCGCCCAATCGATGGCCAGCGCCGAACCGGCGGTCAGCACCGCCACCACCGGCTTGCCGGTGGCGTGCAAGGCTTCGAGCAGGTCGCGTTGCGGCTTGGGCAGGCGCAGGTCGGTGCGGTCGCCGCCGGCAAAGCCGGGGTAGTTCACCTTCATCTCCTCGCCTTCGACATCGCCGGTCAGGCCGCCGACGAAGACCACCACGTCGGCACTACGGGCCACGTCCAGCGCTTCCTGCAAGGGCGGCTTGGCTCCGGGTTGGCGCCAGGCCAGGCGCACGGCGGCATCGCGCTCGGCTTCGAAGTATTCCAGGCGCAGGTCGTAGGCACGGCCGGCCTGTAGCTGCACATCGACCCCATCGGCGTGCAGGCGGTCGGTGGTCGCCCAGCGGTCGATCACCGGCTTGCCGTCCAGGTACAGGCGCACGCCGTCGTCGGCCGCCGCTTCCAGGTGGTAGGTGCCGGTGGTCGGCGGGACCAGCTGGCCGCTCCAGCGGATGCTGAAGTTGTCCGCCGGCACCGCCTCGTTCGGACCGGCTTCGCCGCGTGCCAGCAGGTTGTCGGTCGGCGAGCCGCGGTCCCACTTGAAGCCGATCTGCGCATCCACGCGCACCAAGGCTGGCTTACCGGACAAATCGCGATTGCGGAAGTACTCGCCCCGCAGGCCGCGCTCGGGCGAGGTGGCCGACGGCCGCAGGTATTGCGGTTCGATCAGCGGCGTGGCGGCGGGATCGTCGCGCCCCTCGACCAGGTCGGCGCCGCGCGCGTACAGCACCTGCGCGTTCGGGGCGGCGGCTCGGATGCCTTGCAGCACGGTGACCGGCGCGGCCGGCGTGCCGTAGTAATTGCCCAGCAGCGCCATGGTGTCGTCGGCGGTGGGGCCGATCACCGCGATGCGTTTGAGCTTGGCGCGCGACAACGGCAGCAGGCCATCGTTCTTCAGCAGCACCAATGATTCGCGCGCGGTGCGGCGCGTCAGCGCATCGTGCGCCGGCGATTGGTTGACCGCGGCGGGAATCTTCGACCACGGCAACTGCCCGGGCGGGGCGAACACGCCCAGGCGCATGCGTGCAATCATCAAGGTCGTCAACGCGGTGTCGATCTGCGCTTCGTCGATCAGGCCCTGGCGGACCGCCGCCGGCAGGGTGGAATACTCCTCCCCGCATTCCAGCTCGGTGCCGTGCTTGACCGCCAGCGCGGCGGCTTGCTCGCGGGTGGCGACGATCTTGTGGTGCTTCCAGATATCCACGATCGCCCAGCAGTCGGACATCACGTAGCCTTTGAAGCCCCATTGCTGGCGCAGCACGTCCTGCAGCAGGAACTTGCTGGCGCTGGCCGACTCGCCATACACGCGGTTGTAGGCGCCCATCACCGCATCCACCTTGCCGGCCTTGACCAGCGCCTCGAACGCCGGCAGGTAGGTCTCGTACAGGTCGCGCTGGGAGGGGCGGGCATCGAAGTGGTGACGATCGGCTTCCGGACCGCTGTGCACGGCGAAATGCTTGGCGGTGGCGTCGAGCTTGCGGTAGCTCTCGCCCTGCGCGTTCTTCGGCGCGTCGGCGCCTTCGCCCTGCAGGCCCTGCACGAAAGTCACGCCCATGCGCGCAGTGAGGAAGGGATCCTCGCCGTAGGTCTCCTGGCCACGGCCTCAACGCGGATCTCGGAAGATGTTGATGTTCGGCGACCAGAAGGTCAGCCCCTGATAGCGCGCGTGCTGGTTCTGGCGCAGGAACTGATGGTGCTTGGCACGCGCCTCGTCGCTGATCGCGGTGGCGACCTCGTGCATCAGCGGCAGGTCGAAGGTGGCGGCCATGCCGATCGCCTGCGGGAACACCGTCGCACCGCCGGCGCGCGCCACGCCATGCAGCGCCTCGTTCCACCAATCGTAGGCCGGGACGCCCAGGCGCGGAATTGCCGGCGCGGCGTTCTGCATCTGCGCGGCTTTTTCTTCCAGCGTCATGCGCGACACCAGATCGGCGGCGCGTTGTTCGAAACTGCGTTGGGTATCCAGGTAGGGCGGCGGTGCCGCGGCCTGGGCCGCGCCGGTGGCACACGCTAACGCCAGCAGCGCGCCGCGCAGGTGCCTGCGCGGATGCGGTCGGGCGAGAAGAGATGGATGCATGGTCAGTCCTCCTCGGAGCGTGCGAGCTGCAGCTGGGCAAACGGCCCGATCATGGTGCCGACGAACCCACCCGCCTGCGCGGTGCTGAGCATGCCGGCATCGTCATCGCGTTGCAGTACCTGCCAGCCGCGGCCGTCAGCATCGAAAGCGAAACTGTAGGCGCCGCCATCGCCACTGATCTGCAAGCGTACCTGCGCGGCGAGCGCGACATGGGTGTGGGCGCGCGTGCTGGTTTGCGCACCGTCGCGTTTGTCCAGAAACACCTCGAGTCTATCGCCATCGCGGCGCACGCCGAGCGCGTACCAGGCGTTGGCGTTCTGAAATGCGGCCAATCCCGCATTGACGCCGGACTGGGTCGGCGCGGCCAGTGCGGTGCTGGCGGTGAACCGTGTGTGTTGTTGGCGCCGCGCCAGAAACGCCGGCGTCCCGGTACTGTCCAGGCCCTGGCTGCTGGCGTGCAGAGTCAACCAGCCGCTGCGCGCGCGCAGATCGGCCACCGGTTGATGCGGTACGCGCAGGAACAGCCATTCGCGCTGCAACGTGCTGGTGTCGAAGTCGTCGTGCCAGGTGAAGTTGCCCGACGACGGTGCCTGGTGGCTGGCCGTGGCGGCCAGGGGCGGGGCCTTGGCGATCGCGGGAATCGGCTCGCCCGCCGGCAGGATCGAGGGCCAGTCGTCGCGCCACTGCACCGGCAACAGGAAGGTTTCGCGCCCGGTGTTGTAGCGATCGCCCGAATACGGGCGGGCGGCCAGGAACACTGCCCACCATTGCCCATCGGGCGTGGTCACGAAATCGGCGTGGCCGGCGTTCATGACCGGATCCGCCCGCCCCGCAGGCAGGTCGTTCTGGCTCAGGATCGGATTGTTCGGCGCCGATGTATACGGCCCCCAGACGTTACGGCTGCGCAAGACCACCTGCCGATGCTGCTGGTCCGGCAGGGTTCCGCCTTCTGCGCAGGAGAGGTAGTACCAGCCATTGCGCTGATACACGTGCGGCGCTTCGATCCAGATCGGCTTGCTGGCTGGATCCACACCGCGGTCCAGCAACACCTTGCGCGGACCGACGGGTTGATTGCTGGCCAGGTCGAAGCGTTGCATCCAGATCGCGCGGTGACCTTCGTACTGTGGCGTGCCTTCCGGCGGTCCATTGTTGGGCAGGTAGGCGCTGCCGTCGGTGTCGAAGAACAACGACAGGTCGATGCCATCGATGCCGGGCAGCCAGCTCAGCGCCGACCATGGACCGGCTGGATTGCTGGCGCTGGCGATGAAGTTGCCGCCATTGTCTGCCGACGTTCCCACCACGTAGTAGCGGCCGTTGTGGTAGCGGATGGTGGGCGCAAACATGCCGCGCGACACCTCCAGACCGTCGTAATTCAATTGGTCGGTGCGCTCAACGACATTGCCGATCTGCGTCCAGTGGACCAGATCGGTGCTCTGGAAGACCGGGATTGCCGGGAAATACGTGAAAGTGGAATTGACCAGATAGTAGTGATTGCCGACCTGGGTGATGCTGGGGTCCGGGTAGAACCCGGCCAGCACCGGATTGCGGTAGTGCTCGGCTGGCAGCGGCGTGGCGAACACCGCGTCGTCGCCGCGGTAGTCGAACCAGTCGAAGGCGACATCGGCAGATGCTTGCGCCTGCACGTTCGCAGGCGCTGCCAAGGCCATCAGCAATGTTGCGCAGAGGGTGGAAAGTGCGCGCATCACCAGTCTCCCATCGTGCCGTCTTCCAGACGCAGGATCGGCAGCTGCTTGGGCGTGTAGGGATAGCGTGCGGCCAACGCTTCGTCGATGTCCACGCCGTGCCCCGGCGTTTCGCCGCAATGCAGGCGTCCGGCGCGGAATTGGTAGTCGTGCGGGAACACCGCATTGGCTTCGTCGGAATGGAACATGTATTCCTGGATGCCGAAGTTGGGTACCCAGGTGTCGAAGTGCAAGGCGGCGCCCATGCATACTGGCGAGAGATCGGTGGCGCCGTGGAAGCCGGTGCGCACCTGATGCAGCGCGGCGAAATCGGCCAGCCGGCGCACATGGGTGATACCGCCGGCATGGACAATCGTGGTGCGGATGTAGTCGATCAGTTGCTGCTCGATCAGGTGCTTGCAGTCCCAGATCGAATTGAACACCTCGCCCACCGCCAGCGGCGTCACCGTGTGCTGGCGAATGATCTCGAACGCGCGCTGGTTTTCCGCCGGCGTGGCATCTTCCAGCCAGAACAGCCGGTACGGCTCCAGATCGCGGCCCAGGCGTGCGGCTTCGATCGGCGTGAGCCGGTGGTGCGCGTCATGCAGCAGCTCGATCTCGTTGCCATGATCGCTGCGCAGCTGCTCGAACAACTTGGGCACCACGCCGAGATAGCGCGGCGTGGACCACACGGTTTCGGTGGGCAGCTCGCTTTCGGCCGGTTCGTACGGCTTGCCGCCGACAGAAATGCCGTAGGTCTTCTTGATGCCGGGCACGCCGCATTGCGCGCGGATCGCGATAAAGCCCATCTCGCGGAAGCGACCCACTTCGTCGCTGGTTTCGGCAATATCGCGCCCGTTCGCATGCCCATACACCAGCGCCCCTTCGCGTGAGCGCCCACCGAGCAGCTGATACAGCGGCATGCCGGCCATCTTGCCCAGGATGTCCCACAGCGCCACATCCACTGCAGCAATCGCGCTCATCGTCACCGGCCCGCGCCGCCAATACGCGCCGCGGTAGAAGAACTGCCAGATGTCTTCGATGCGCCCGGCATCGCGGCCGATCAGGTTCGGCACCAGGTGTTCCTGCAGGTAGGCGGCCACCGCCAGTTCGCGCCCGTTGAGCGTGGCATCGCCCACGCCGGTGATGCCCGAGCGTGTGCGGATCTTCAACGTGACGAAATTGCGCCCCGGGCAGGTGACGATGACGCGCGCCTCGACGATCTCGCGGTCGCCGGCAGAACCTTGCAGCGGTGCAGGGGAGTCGGGTGTGTGTGACATCGTGATCTCGCTCAGGGGGAAGAAGTGGCGGTGACGGGAAGTTCGAACGGGCCGGCCGGCAGGCCGCTGCGGTCGTACACGGTGCATACCGGGCTATCGGCCCAGCAGTAGCGCACGCGGGTGGCCTGCAGACCGTCGGGAATCCGCAGGCGGATCTCGCGCCCGGACAGCGTGGCACCGGCGTAGCGGCAGCTGCCGGCCGCATCGCCGCAGAGCTCGAAGCCGATCGGCGCATCGTTGCCGTAACTCACCAGCGTGGTGTCGACATCGTCGAAGCCGATGCGCACGCTCTCGCCCGCGCGGCGCGCGCTGCGCGGCACCGGCCCGGAAGGCGCAATCGACTCGCCATACACCACATGCCGCGCCGCACGCGCCAGGCGCCGGCCCAGCTCCTGCTTGTTGGCCGGATGGATGTCATAGCGGTCGCCGATATCGATGGCCACTGCCAACCCTGCGTGCGCGTCCTTGGCGACGAAGCGTCGCTGCGCCTCGCGCAATTGCGCCCAACCGCTGTCGGTTGGCTGGGTAGGCGGTGTGCCGTAATTGGCCAGCTGCACCACCAGCAACGGCAGGTCCGCGCCAAAGCGCTGCCGCCAGTCGCGCTGCCACGCAGTGAGCAAGGCTGGGTAACGCGCTGCATCGCCGGTATTGGATTCGCCCTGGTACCACAGCACGCCGCGCAGGCCCAGGTGTTCCAGCGGCGCGATCATGCCGTTGTACAAGGTAGTCAGCCCGGCGGCCGACGACCACGGCGCGCGCGGTGGGGTGCCCACTGCCTGTGGCACGATGCGGTACTGCCAGGGCCCGTCCAGCGCCACTGTGCTGCCATCGGCAAATTGCAGTGCGCGCGATGGCGCGTCACCCAGCAGCCCGCCGCGTCGATAGGTATTGAGCACATTGAGCACGATGCTGTTGCGCCCGGCGTGCAGCTGCCCGCGCGGCAATGCGTAGCGACGCGGCTGGTCCGCGCCATAGCTGCTGCCCACGCCGCGCCCGTTGACCCAGGTCTGATCCAGCTCGTCCACTGGCCCCAGCAACAAGGTGGCGTCCTGCGCGGCCTGTGCCGGTGTCAGTTCGACGCTGGTGCGGTACCAGACCATGCCGTTGAAGCCGACCAGTTGCGGCACGCCCCAGTCGTCCCATGCGCCCAATGCCGGTGGTGCGTTCTGCCAGTGGCCGGGCGCATCCGGCTGCCACGGCTCGCCTTCGCCATGGGCATGCCACCAGGTCTCCCACAGCGCGGCCCAGCGCGGTGCGGCCGCGACCGGATCGGTTGCATAACGTGCCAGCACATCCAGTGCCGGACCATCGTCGCCAGCGGCACGCAAGGCTTTGTCGCCGATCCAGGCCTGCATCTGCGAACCGCCCCACGATGCATTGATCAGCCCCATCGGCACGTCGACCTGCCTCTGCAACTCGCGTGCGAAGTAATAACAGGCGGCGGAAAAGTCTTTCACCGTCTCCTGTGTGGTGCGCTGCCAGGTTGCAGTGCCGCCGAAGCCGCGTTGCGGTGTCGGGCTGGATTGTGCGGGCACCTTGAACATGCGGATGCTGGGGTGGTCGGCATCGGCAATCTCGCTGCGCGAATCCAGCGTGCGATGCACCTGCAGTTCCATATTCGATTGCCCAGAACACAGCCAGACATCGCCGATCAGCACATCATCGATCTGCTGCATCGCACCGTTGGCAGTGCCGGCCTTCAGGCTGTACGGACCGCCGGCAGCGTGCGCGGGCAAGCGCGCTTCCCAATGACCTTGCCGGTCTGCGCGAGCCTGCACCTGCGCGCCCTCCAGTTGCACGGTCACCCGTGTGCCCGGCGCCGCATCGCCCCACAGGCGGATCGGCGCATCGCGTTGCAGCACCGCGTGGTCCTGAAACACCGGATGCAGCAGCGGCGCATCCGCTGCGCTGGCAAGGTGTGGCAGCAACGCCGACAGCGCGCCGATCACTATCTTTACGCGACATGCGTTCACTTCGGATTCCCCGGTGCATACGGAAATGTCAGTGCCTGGTAATACGCCAGCGGGTGCGCCGGCGGGCTGATGCCTGCAGGCAGCGGGCGCCCGGACACGCTCTGGAAATAGGCGATGCTGGCATCGCGCCACCACTGCGCCTCACGCTGCTGGATCGCCAGGAAATCGGCGACCTGCTGGTAGCGCTGTGCATCGATCTTGCCGGCCAGATCTTGCCAGCTCGTGCGCATGGCAACCACCTCGGCCACGCCATGGTCGTAACGCCACACCAGCTCGTCCCACAACGGCCTGCCGGAGGCCATGCGGTGATCCCACGGTACATGATGGAACCACAGCAGCAACCGCTCGGGCACGCGCTGCACATCGCCGAACACGCGCGCCACGGGCGGCGCATATTGCGCAACGGCATTGCTACCGCTGGCGCTGCGGTCGAAGCCGATCCCGTTACGGTCGGCGCGGTGGTAATACACCGGGTCCCAGTCCGGACGTTCGCTGCCGGCATCCCACGGTGCCGGGCCGTAATGGTGGCCGCGCCCCATCAGGTGATGTAGCCCGAGCGGGGTCATGTAGTCCACCACCGCCTCGCGCGAACGCAGCATCATGTCGACCACTGGCTCGACCACCGCCGGATCGTTGGAAAAGGTCATGCGCACCCATTCCTGCGCAATGGCCTGCGGCGACAGCTGCGGGTCCCATGCCAACCGCCCGTATGCGTACCAGTTGGCCTGATCGAAGATCGAGCCGCTCCAGTTGCGATCGGCACCGATATTGGCCACGCCGGCGATACCGGTCAGCCGTGTACGTTTGTTCTCGGTGAACAAGCGGCCATCCACGGTCTTTGCAACCGTCGAGCCCTTGCCGCGCGCATAGGTGTCGGCTTGCAAGGTCTCGGAAAATAGCGGGCCCAGATAGGCCAGATGGGTGGAAAAGCCGAGATATTCCTTGGTGATCTGAAACTCCGGCATCAATGGCGTCTTGCGCATCGCACCGAACAACGGGTGAAACGGCTCGCGTGGCTGGAAGTCGATGGCACCGTTTTTCACCTGCACGATCACGTTGTCGCGAAACGCGCCATCCAGCGGCACGAACTCGCTGTATGCCTGCTTGGCGCGGTCGTCCGGCTGCTCATGCGAGTAAACGAAGGCGCGCCACATCACCACCCCGCCATGTGGCGCCAGGGCATCGGCCAGCAGGTTCGCGCCATCGGCGTGGCTGCGTCCATAGTCCTGCGGGCCGGGCTGACCTTCGGAGTTGGCCTTGACCAGAAACCCGCCGAAATCCGGAATGCGTGCATAGATGGCGTCGGCGGTGTCGCGCCACCAGCGCTGTACCCGCGGGTCCAGCGGGTCGGCGGTTGTCAGGCCACCGATTTCGATCGGTGCACTGAAGCGCGCACTGAGGAACACACGAATCCCGTACGGACGAAACACCTTTGCCAGGGCTGCCGCCTTGTCGAGGTATTGCGGCGTCAGGCTCCATGCCTTGGCATTGACGTTGTTGAGCACGGTTCCATTGATGCCCAGCGACGCATTGGCACGCGCGTAGTCGGTGTAACGCGGATCCAGATAACCGGGCAGCGTCTGCCAGTTCCACAGCGACGCGCCGGCATAGCCACGTTCCACCAGCCCATCGAGATTGTCCCAATGATTGAGCATGCGCAGCTGCAAGCGTGGCGATGCGCGCACATCCAGCGCGGCGAGCGACTGCCCGGTTTGCAGCAGACGCAACAGGTGGAATGTGCCGTACAACACGCCGATGTCGCTGCCGCCGACAATGGCGGTGATGCGATGTCCATCAACGTCGGCGCGGCGGATGAGATAGCCGTCGCGGCCCAACTGGCCTGTATCCAGCTTCAGGGCTGCAATCTGTGGCGCGCCGGCTGCGCCCAATACGATGGCGCCATCTTGCGTGACCGCGTCCGCGCGCGGCGGTGTGCTTCCCAGTAGTCCCTGCAGGCCGCGCTCCAATTCATCGCGTGCTGCGTGCAGGGTGGGCGAGTCGCCAACGACGACCAATTGGCTGGCGCTGTCACGCAATTGCGTGGCATTGGCCAGCGGTTGGTAGCGCAACCATAGATCGTAGCCATCTTCCGCATGCGCGCTGACGGTGACTAACAGGCCACTGCATAACAGCGCCAGCCACAGCAATGCCTGCAGCGTAAATGCGCCGACACCGGTGCCGTGTCGCTTCACGTCAGACCGGCTCATGCGGCGTGCTCGAGCGTCACCGGTGCAGGCAGGCGCATATCGCCGCTCTGCCTGCTTCCCGGTACCATGGCTCGCACCGTCATACCTGCACTCGGCGTCCGCGTTACCGCAGCAGCGTCCGTGCATCCCGCAGCTTTCGCACGCATTTGGAGAGGCCACGCTTGGAGAAGGTCAGGAAATCGGTCCGCCGCACCAGCCGCGCGACCACCATCGACGAAGTGGCAGCGCTGGCAAAGGTCTCGCCGATGACGGTCTCGCGCGCGGTCAACAATACCGGCAGTGTGCGCGATGCCACCCGCGAACGGGTCCTGCGCGCGGTCGACAAGCTGGGCTACACGCCCAATCTTGCCGCCAGTGCACTGGCAGCCGCGCAGAGCATGCGGATTGCGTTGATCTACAGCGATCCCAGCGGCGCCTACTTGCGCGAGTTGCTGCTGGGCGTGCTGCGGGTGGCGTCGCGTACGCCGATCCAGCTGGTGATCGACTGCTGGGACGACCTGGACGCCGATGCCAAACGCAAGGCGGCGCGCAAGCTCGCCAAGGGTGTTGCCGGTGTGATCCTGCCGCCGCCCTTGTGCGAATCCAGGGCCGCAGTGCTGGAGTTGGTGCGCGCCAAGGTGCCGGTGGTGGCGATTGCCTCCAACCATTTCAGCCCGGATGTCGCGTGTGTGCGCATCGACGAATTCGCTGCTGCCAAAGAGATTACCGAGCACTTGATCGCACAGGGGCATACGCGCATCGGCTACATCGCCGGGCATCCGAATCTGTCGGCCAGCAAGCGGCGCTTCGAAGGCTTTCAGGCGGCGCTGGCTGATGCCGGTTTGCGCCTGGATCGGCAGCTGGTGCAGCCGGGCGATTACACCTACAAATCCGGCCTGGTTGCCGCGGGAAAATTGCTGGCGCGCAAACGCCGCCCCAACGCCATCTTCGCCAGCAACGACGACATGGCCGCCGCGGCAATCTCGGTCGCGCACCGACGGGGGCTGGATGTGCCGCGCGATCTGTCGGTGGTCGGGTTCGACGACACCTCTGCCGCCACTGCGGTGTGGCCCGAAATCACCACCGTGCAGCAGCCCATCGCCGCCATGGCCGATGCCGCGCTGGACATCTTGCTGAAGACGATTCGCGCCAAGGAGCGTACGGCAAGGATGGTCGATCATGTGGTCGCGCACCTGCTGGTCAAGCGGGATTCGGTGGCCGCACCGACAGCGGACGATGCGGCCGAGTAAACGTAGCGATCAGACCACTGCATACTGCAGCAGAACGTGGTCATCTCGCGGCCCTGCCTGCAACACACCAGCATTGCCGGTGGGCGCCCACGTATCTGGTGCCGCGCATCGCATTGGCCCCCATTGCTGGCCGCCGCAGTGTGGTGGCTGGCACCCCGCAGATAGTCGTTGCACGCGCCGAATGATGCCAGGCGCGTGCAGTGGCAATGCTCAACGCGTCAGATACTGATT
>NZ_JFAQ01000070.1 GCF_001304695.1 Xanthomonas axonopodis | reverse complement strand
GTGGGTGAGGTTGCTCTCGTACTCAGTGATGTTGTCGGCATCCGGCGACAGGTCGATGTCGTGGAAGCAGTAGTACGGCACGCCGAGCTTGGTGAAGAACTCGAACGCCGCATCGGCCTTGGCTTCGGCGCGGTTCAACGCGGTATTGCCCACGTCCCACGGATACGCACGCGTGCCCGGGCCGAACGGATCGGCGCCATTGCCGCAGAAGCTGTGCCAGTAGGCCACGGCAAAGCGCAGATGCTCGGCCATGGTCTTGTCGCCGATCGTCTTGTTGGCGTCGTAGACCTTGAACGCGAGCGGGTTGTCCGAATCGCGGCCTTCGAAGCCGATCTTGCCGATGCCGGGGAAATATTCTTTCGCGCCGATGTACACGGTGTTGCTCATGGAGTGTGAAGTCCTTGCTGCTGGGGGAGTTGTAGAAAAACGATCGATCAGCCGGCATAGAGCGGGCTGACGACATGCAGGTGCTTGAGGAAGGTCTGGTAGTGCTGCTGATACTGGGCTACGCGCTGCGGGTTGGGCTGTGCGGCAAGCGCATCGTCCACCTGCAGGTGCTCCAGCACCACATCGGCCAACGCGGCATCGCCGCCATCGGCGCGCTCGCATGCCCACAATGCCTGCAGCGCGGCACCGAACGCAGCGCCTTCGGGCTGGGTCGGTACCACGACCTGCAGGTTGAAGATGTCGGCCACCATCTGCCGCCACTGTGCGCTCTTGCTGCCGCCACCGGTGAGCAGGATGGTATCGAACTGCAAGCCGGCAGCAACGAAGGCATCGAAGCCGTTGCGCAGGCTGTAGGTGGCACCTTCCATCGCGGCGCGATAGAAATGCGCGGCGGTGGTGTTGTGCAGATCCATCCCGAACAGGCAGCCGCGCGCGGCCGGCAGATCCGGGGTGCGCTCGCCATTGAAGAACGGCAGCAGCACCAGGCCGTCGGCGCCCGGTGCGGTGTCGGCGATCATCGCTTCGGTCTGGTCGCGGGTGATGGAGAACATGCGCATCACCGCCTCGGTGGCAACGGTGCAATTCATCGTGCAGATCAATGGCAACCAGCCGCCACTGGAGGAGCAGAACGCGGCCCAGCGCGCCTCATCGTCTACCACCGGGTGATCGGCATAGGCGAACAAGGTGCCGGAGGTACCCAGGCTCATGGTCAGACGCCCTGGCACCACGTTGCCGGTGCCGATGGCGGCCATCATGTTGTCGCCACCGCCGGTGGTGACGCGCACGCCGGCAGGCAGATTCAATGCCTGGGCGGCGGCATCGGACAACGCGTAGACCGCGCCGGTGTCGACCAGCGGCGGCAATGCATCGCGCAGGTCGCGTTGGGCATCCACCGCGCTCAACATGCGCTGGGACCACTGCCGCGTACGCACATCCAGCCAGCCGGTACCGGAGGCATCGCCCACTTCGGCAAAGCGCTCGCCAGTGAGCCAGAAGTTGATGTAGTCATGCGGCAGCATCACCGTGGTCATCGCTGCATACGCCTCGGAGCGATGCTTGCGAGTCCACGGCAATTTGGATGCGGTATAGCCGGCCATGATGGGATTGCCTGCCGCAGCTACGCTGCCTGCGGCGCCGCCGACGGCGTCCATGATTTCATCGCATTCCAGCGCGGTGCTGGTATCGCACCACAGCTTGACCGGCGCGGTGACGCTGCCGTCGGCCGCCACCGGCACGAAGCCATGCTGCTGGCCCGACACGGAAATGCCGCGCACGCGTGCACGCTGTTCGCCATCGAGCTGCGCGAAACAATGCACGATGCCGTCGATCCACCACTGCGCCTGCTGCTCGCGGGTGCCGTCCTCGCGGCTGATCAGCTCCATGGGCGCGGCAATGGTGGCGACCACGGCGCGATCCTGCGGATCGTAGGCCACCAGCTTGACGCTCTGCGTGCCCACATCCAGTCCTACGTACAAGCTCATTGCGTCACCAATCGGTTGTTGTTGAGCCTCACCTGCTGGGTGCGGCCTGCGCCCAGTTCCAGGTCCAGGGTCTGCCCTGCGTAGGACAGTTGATAGCGCCCGCCACGATCGCTGTGCACCCGTGCCTGCTGCAAGCGACCACCCTCCCATTCCAGATCCACGCTGGCGCCGCCACGCACGCGCAAACCGCGCACGCTGCCGCGCGGCCAGGCCTTGGGCAAGGCAGGCAGCAGGAACACGCTACCGCCCCAGCTTTGCAGCAGCATCTCGGTGATGCCGGCGGTGCCGCCGAAGTTGCCATCGATCTGGAACGGTGGATGCGCGTCGAACAGGTTCGGGTAGGTGCGCTCGGGCGAGATCAGCAATTGAAGGATGCGGTAGGCATGCTCGCCATCGGCCAGCCGCGCCCACAGGTTCAGCCGCCAGCCGATGCCCCAGCCGGTGGCGTTGTCGCCACGGATTTCCAGCGTGCGCTTGGCTGCGGCGGCCAGCTCGGGCGTATCGCGCAGGTTGATCTGGCTGGACGGATGCAGGGCATACAGGTGCGAAACATGCCGGTGCTGCATCTCTGACGCCTGCATGTCCCAATCCTGCTGCCACTCCTGCAATTGGCCAGCCTGGCCAATGCGGTTGGGCGGCAACTGCTCGCGCAGCGTGGTCAGCTGCCGGGCGAAATCCGCATCCACATCGAGCAACTTGCTCGTGGCAATGCATTGCGCGAACAAATCGCGCAGCAGCTGCGCGTCCATGGTGGGCCCGGCGCACACGGCCGCACCAAATGGATGCTGGTTTTCCGGAGAGATCGATGGGTTGGTCACCATCGCGCACGTTTGTGGGTCGCGCACCAAGGTGGCAACAAAGAACTCCGCCGCGCCCTTGAACAACGGGTAGATCTTGCTCAGGTACGCGCGGTCGCGGCCGTAATCCCAGCGGTCCCACAACTGCTGGAGCAGACGCACGCCGCCCATCGGCCACAAGCTCCATTGCGCGCCGTCGATCGGGCCGGCCTGGCGCCACAGATCGGTATTGTTGTGCACCACCCAACCCGGCGCGTCGTAGAGCGCCTTCGCGGTATGCGCGCCGGTCTGGGCCAGATCGAACAACATGGCTTCCAGCGGTTCGACGCATTCGTGCAATGCGTTGGCCTCGCTGGGCCAGTAGTTCATCTCGGTATTGATGTTGATGGTGTACTTGCTTTCCCACGGCGGCTGCATCAGGTCGTTCCAGATGCCCAGCAGGTTGGCCGGCTGGGTGCCGGGCCGCGAACTGCAGATCAGCAGGTAGCGTCCGTATTGGTGATAGAGCGCGGCCAATGCCGGATCATTGCCTTGCGTGAATCGCTGCACGCGTTCGTCGGTGGGCAGCTGCGCGGCATCGCTGCTGCCGAGGGCGATCGCCACGCGCCGGAACAGGCGTTGATGATCGGCCAGATGCCCACGCAACAGCGCCGGGAAATCCAGCTTGGCAGCCTTGCGCAGGCTTGCGGCGGTCAATGCGAGCGGATCGCCATCGACCGCATCGAAGCGTTGGTAACTGGTTGCTGCGCTGAGTCGCAACACCACTTCGTCGGCCGCCTCGATGCGTAGACGGTCACGCACCTGGCTCAATTTGCCGCCGCTGACCTGCGGCAGCACCCGCAATGCAAACCGCAGCTTGCCTTCGATGCCGGCGAAGCTGCCATTGTGACCACTGAACAGCAAACCGCCCTGCTCCGCGGTAACCTCGCCGTTCTGCGGGCTGTCGATGCCCACGCGCAGCGAAATACCGCCGGGGCGGTCGCACGATAGACGCACCACGATGCATTGCGCTTGCGCAGAGACGAACACCTCCCGACGATGCACCGCGCCGCCGGAGCGGAACGTGGTGGTGGCCACCGCTGTGTCCAGATCGAGCTGACGGCGATAGTGGCTGATACCGTCGGCGCGATCGAAATCCAGCAGCAGATCGCCCAACGGTTGATACGGCATCTGCTTGAGCGGACGCGAGAGCAGCTTGGCATCGGCCAGTTGTTCGGCCTCTGCGTAGCGCCCCGCGAAGATCAGCGCACGCACCTGCGGCAACGCCGCCAGCGCGTCAGGGCTGGTGGAATCGTAGGGCCCGCCAGCGTAGAGCGTGTCCTCGTTGAGCTGCAGGCGCTCGTGGGCGATACCGCCCCACGCCATCGCGCCTAACCGCCCGTTGCCAACCGGCAAGGTTTCCCCCCATTCATTGGCCGGTTCGCGATACCACAGCTGCAGATCCTCGGCTGCCGCGACGGGCGGGGGCGCGGATTTCTTCGAAGCCTGCGCGGCCGGTGCAGCCGCCGGCACGGTGCCCAGGACCGCGATGGCGGCCCCGGTTGCCTTGCACAGCTCGCGACGGGTCAGCACGGCAACCGCCGTACTGCCTGGCCGGAACCGCGCGCGCCTGCCTTGCGGCGTTCCGGCATCTGGGTGCTCATCGACTGAAGACAGCCTGCGATCATCGGCGACGCGCTTTGCCCGACGCAATCTTGCGCTGCAACACGCTGACCGGATTGCCGTCGTATTGGATACTGGCGTCGGTCTTGGGCGCGAGCGCGCCGGCATCGTCGCGCGGGGCGTCGACAAAGCACACGTTGATGGTGCGTTTGGCCTGCATGCCGGTCCAGCTGCCTTCGCGCCTGCCGATGCTCAGCTCGCCCTTGGCCTGGTTCCAGACCAGCGGGATGCGGCTGAACTCGCCCTTCTCGTAGCCGTAGCCCTTGCCATCGTCTTCATACAGCGAGAACTGGCCATCGGCGCCGGTGTAGACCACCACGGTGAGCGGTGCGTCCGGCACCTGGTCGACGTACTCCTGCACCGGTCCGGTCGGCACGATGGAGCCGGCACGCACGAACAGCGGCATGCGTTCGATCGGCGCGGCCGCCTCGATGCTCTGGCCACCTTCGTAGCGCTTGCCGGTGGCGAAATCCAGCCAGCTGGTGCCGGCCGGCAGGTACACCTGGCGCGAGGTGGCGCCGAAGCGGGTCACCGGTGCGACCAGGAAGGCCGGCCCGAACAGGTACTGGTCGTTGATGTCGCGGACCTTGGGGTCGTTCGGAAAGTCCATCATCATGCCGCGCATGATTACGCCATCGCGCTGGTAGGTGTCGCCGGCCAGGCTGTAGATGTACGGCAGCAGCGCATAACGCAAACGGTTGTAGTAGGCCATGCTCTCGTAGAACGGCGTGCCTTCCGGTGCGATGTTCCAGATCTCGCGGTAAGGGAACTGGCCGTGCGAACGGAAGATCGGCACGAACGCACCGAACTGGAACCAGCGCGTGTTGAGCTCGCGCCATTCCGGCAGGTGGGCCGGATCCTGGTCTTCGTAACGCTTCTCCACCGCAAAGCCGCCGATGTCGAAGGTCCAGTTGGGCAGGCCCGACAACGCCATGTTCACGCCACCGGAGATCTGGTCGCGCATGTCGTCCCAGCGCGAAACGATGTCGCCGCTCCACACCGCCACCGCATTGCGCTGGGTGCCGGCATAGCCCTTGCGCGAGAGGATGAACACGCGCTTGTCGTCGGCCGCACGGTCGCCCACGTACACGCCCTGCGTGTGCGGCAACGGGTAGGAATTGAAATACTCCGTGGACGAGCCAAGCGCGTTGGGCGTGGTGCGTGCCTTGCGCTCGGCGATGTCCAGATTCGAATGTACGTCCGGCTCGTCGGCGTCCATCCACCAGGCATCGAAGCCCTTGCTGTTGAGCTTTTCGTTGATCTGGCGCCAGTAGATCGCCTGCGCCTTTTCCGAATACGGGTCGTAGAACGAGTTCTTGTAGCCTTTGCCGATCCAGTCCAGCTCACCGACCTCCACGTTGCGCTTGAACATGAAACCGGCCGCGTCCAGTTCCTTGTAGTTGGCGGTGGTTGGATAGAACTTGGGCCAGATCGAAATCATGATCTGCGCATGCATGTCGTGCACGGCCTTGACCATGCCATCCGGGTCCGGGAAGTGCTGCTTGTCGAAATCGTGCGAGCCCCAGGCATTTTCCGGCCAGTACGACCAATCGAGCACGATGTTGTCCAGCGACAGCTTGCGCTTGCGGTATTCGGCCACCGCGCCCACCAGCTCATCCTGGCTCTTGTAGCGCTCGCGGCTCTGCCAGAAGCCGTAGGCCCACTTGGGCAGCATGGTCGACTTGCCGGTCAGCTCGCGGTAGCCGGCAACGGCTTGGTCGTACGAATCGGCGGAGACGAAGTAGTAGTCGATCATCTGGCCGACTTCGGACCACAACGACAGGTCCTTCGCTTCGGCTGCCGGCAGCGGGTCGCGATGCAGCAGTGCGATGTAGCTGGGGTCGATCAGGTCCCATTCGATCTTGACGGTGTGGCGCGTGCCCGGTTCCAGATCGAGGGTGAATTCGTGGTTCCACGGGTTCCAGTTCTGGCGCCAGCGGTCGATCACCAGCTTGCCGTCCACATACAACTTGGCGTATTCGCTCGAATACAGCGAGAAGGCGTGTTCGCCACCGGTGAGCGCTTCGATCTCGCCCTCCCAGGTGACTTGCATGCGGCTGTTCTTGTCCTTGGTGATCGCCTTCTTGGGGTACTTGGGCAGATCGCTGAGGTACTGGTAGTTCACCTCGCTCTCGCGGCGTTCGAGGATTTGCTTGCCGTTGATCGCATAGCGTGCGGTCAGCGCGCCGGCCTTGCCCTTGGCGTCGTACAACTTCAGCGTTTTCGGCAGCGGCTGCAGGCCGCGCGGGTCGCCCAGGCGGGTGATCGAGTTGTTGTCCCACAGCAGGCCGTAGTTGCGGCTGGACACCAGGTACGGCACCGCCATGTCGATGTTGTTCTGCTGCAGCTCGACGTTGCGTCCCTTCTGGTTCATCCAGCCTTGCTGATGCTGGCCGAAGCCGTACAGCGCTTCGTCATCGGGCGACTGGAAGCGCTGGCGCACGCTCAGGTAGTGCTTGCCCTCGACCTTCAACGGCGCAAAGCTGCGCCCGCCAGCCACTTCCGACAGCACCGGCTTGCCGTTGGCATCGGCAAAGCTGACATGGCCGTCGACGGTGGAGATGCTGGCAGTGACCTTGCCGGTCTTCAACTGCAGGCTGTCGCCCTGCTCGGCAATCTGGAACGCGCTGTCGCCCTGCACCGGCACGCGCATCAGGCTGGGGCTGCGCGCAAAGTCGCCGTCCGGGTCTGCGCTGACGCGGATGATGCCGCTATCGACCACTTGCAGGCGCACCGGTGCGGCGCCCTTGGCGCTAGGCACCACGGTGACGCCATCGGCGGCCTTGCGCACTTCCTGCGCATGCGCGGCGTTGGCCAACAGGGCCAGCGACAACGCCAGGCACTGGGCCAGTGGCGTACGTCGGTTGGCAGGCACGGCGCCGGCAGAACGGATGGTGGTTTGCATGATCACTCCCTTTGAATGACGAAACGTTGCCGCGGGGGCGGCAGCGCATGGGTAAGACGCCGCGAGGCCGTCGCGACGGCATGCGGCGTTGTGGCGGGCGCGCTTATTTGTAGGTCGCCAGCTTGATCTTGAGCAGCTGCGGCACGCTGGAAAAATTGACCCCATAATCGGTCTGGTCGCCATTCCAGTTGCGCTGGAATTTCCAATCGTTGCCTTCGTACACGCCTTCCTCGACACGGTCGTAGATCATGTTGGCGGTGGCGTCGCTGGCCGGATGCAGGGTCACGCGCGCGTGGTAACCGGTGACCAGGAACTCGTCCGGCCCCAGCTCTGCGATCAGCGCAGCGCCGATCGGCTCAGGGTTGCCTGGCGGCTCGCCCTTGAACCAGAACTGCGGCACGCCATAGGTGATGGTGGCGCTCCAACGGTCGTTGAGCTTGAGCTCCTGCACGGCCTGGCCGGGTTCTTCGGCCGTGCCATGCAGCTGGCCTTCGGAAGCGGCCTTGGCGAACGGCCGCATGCCCATGCTGACCGCCTGAAACCCGAGCGCGAACGGCGCCAGCGTCTCCTCATCCATGTGCTTGGCGCCGAGCGGATAGTTGGAATAGCGGGTGAAATCCATCCCGAAGGCCGACCAGCCGATGCCATCGTGGCCCAACGTGGGGTACAGATAGCGCGCGTATTCAGGGCGGTTGCCGGTTTCGGCCACGAACAGCGCGTTGTCCGGGCGGGCGTAACGTTCCAGCACCGTGGTGTACATGCGGTAGTCGGGCATGTAAATGTCCGGCGCCAGCAGGTCGATATGCGGCCCGGCCGCCTTCCACACATCCAGCACGTTGTCGGTGGGGCCACCGCTGGCGTACTGGCCAGGCTGGCCCGGATTGAACGGGCCACGCAGCGCGGCGTTGACGTACATCGGCAACGGATAGGCGGCCTTGCCGGCTTCAGCTATCTGGTCGATGTAGCGGCCGATCGACCAGGCATGGAAGAACTCATCGGCATCGGCACCGAACACCTGCGCCCAGGTGCCCGGCTGCTTGTTCAGGCGCTTGAGCAATTCCTCCGGCACCGGGCCGTCAAACAGCTTCTGCGCCATCGGCGAGAAGTCGCGCACGCTGCCGTAGGTGCCCGCCTCGTTCTCCGGCTGGATCATGATCACGGTGTGCTGCGGGTCCACCTTTTTCAGGTGCTGCATGAAGGCGACGAATGCCTTGCGGTCGGCATCCAGCGTGGCCTGCGCATGCGGCGACAACGAACCGATCGACTTGCCTTCGCGGGTCACCACGCGCGGGAAGCGCTGATTGTCGGTCTTCACCCAATGCGGCGCGTACTGCGGGCCGTTGTTCTTCCAGGTCGCAAACCACAGCAGCACCAGCCGTACCTTGTGCTCGCGCGCCTGGGTGAGCAGCGTATCGACAAAGGAAAAATCGAACCTGCCTTCTTCCGGCTCCACCTGCTCCCACGCGATCGGCACCTGCACGGTGTTGGGGCCCAGCACCTGGATCGCCGGCCACACCTTGTCCATGATGCCGGGGTAGTTGCTGGAATTGTTGACCTGCGCGCCCAGGACCAGGAACGGCGCACCGTCGACCATCAACGCATGCTTGCCGTCCTTGCTGACGAATTGCGGCATCGGGGTCTGTGCAGCCGGCGCCTGCGCGTTGTCCGGCGTTGCCGCAGCGGTGGTTGCGGCAGGTTTGCCGGCATCGCCCTTGTCGCCGGATTGGCAGGCAGCCAGGGCCAGCGTCAGCGCGGACAGCAGCAGCGGACGCAGGCAACGCCGTGCGTTGGAATGGGAAATGGCGCGTGCAACGGGGGAATGCATGGACATAAGGCTCCGTGTCACCAGGTATCGGTGCGGAAGGGGGAAACAGGAAGGGCGTCGCGATTGATCAGGTTGGCGTCGTCCGGGTTCTCGCTCCAGCCGTAACGCACGGCGACCGGTGCGGCGACGGCATCGCTGCGCACGATCACGCGGTCGCCTTCGATCTGCGCGGTGGCCGGGTGGAAGCGTTGATCGGCACCGGCAATACGCAAGCCCTGCACGGCACCGCCGCCACGCACCTGCAGCGCACTGCCCTGCAGATCGAAGCTCAGCACCGCCTTGCCACCGTCAAAGCGCGCCCGCTTGAACACCGGCGCGCTGTAGACCAACTCTTCGCCATAGGCCACATGCCGCGCCGCCAGCGCCAGGCGATGGCCGACATCGCGCTTGTCGGTGGGATGGATGTCGGTGGGGTTGCCAATGTCGATGATCACCGCCTGCCCGGTTGCCGGCAGCGCCAGCGTCTTGGACTGCGATTCGCGCAACAGCGCCCACGGGCTCAGCTCGCCCGCGTCGCCACCGGCGTTGAAGTTGGCCAGCTGCACCCACAGGAACGGCAGCGTCTTATCGCCGCGCTCGGCACGCCATTGCTGGATCATCGCCGCGAACTGCTTGCGGTATTTCACCGCGCCGGTGTCGGTGGCATTGGTTTCGCCCTGGTACCAGATCACGCCCTTGACCGCGAACGGCTGCAGCGGATGGATCATCTGGTTGTACAGCAGCGTGGGCAGATGATTCTTGTTGTCGGTCAACGATACTCGCACTGCGGCCGCGCGGAATTTCCAGCCACTGAGCGCGCGTTTGGCGCCGGCGCCGGTCTGCACGAAGCGTTGTTCATCCGGGCCATGCATGTCGCCACCACCGCTGAGGTCTTCCACGCGCACCGCAATGTGGTTGACGCCGGCCTTGAGCGCCGCTGCCGGCACCTGATACACGCGTGGCAGGTTCCATTGCTTTTCGGTGCTGCCGACCTGCTGGCCGTTGACGTACGTGATGTCCGAATCGTCGATCTGGCCCACGCCCAAGGTGATGCCGGCCTTGGCTTCGGCAGCACTGAGCGTCATGGTGGTGCGATACCAGGCGATGCCGTCCATGCCGTCGTAGCCGCTGGATTCCCATTGCTTGGTGACCGGGATGCTGTCCCAGTCGCTGTCGTCGAATGCCGCTTCGCGCCATTGCGGCATCTCGCCCTCCACCTTGGGCCAACGTGCGATGCGCTTGCCGGTGGCGGCCTGCGCTGCGGCGTCGCGTTGCTTGATCGCCTCGATCGCGCCCTGGTTCTGATCGGCACTCAGGCCCAATGACGCAGTGTCCATCCACGCTTCGATCGCGCTGCCGCCCCAGGTACTGTTGACGATGCCGATCGGCACGCCGGTGCTGGCGCGCAACTCCTTGGCGAAGAAATAGCCAACCGCGGTGAATTCACCGGCGTTGGCAGGCGTTGCGGCCTTCCACTCGCCACCGGTCAGGCGCGCCTGCGGCTGCACCGCCCATGATTTGGGCACCTTGAAATGCCGCAGCTGCGCATCGTTGGCAGCGGCCACCGCTTGCGGGCCGTTGCTGGCCTGGGCCAACGGCCATTCCATGTTCGATTGCCCGCTGGCCAGCCACACATCGCCGACCAGCACGTCGCGCACCTGCAGTTCGCCACCGTCGCCCTGCACGCGCAGCACGTACGGGCCACCGGCTGCGTGTGCAGGCAGCTCGACCTTCCATTGCCCTGTTGCGTCGGCCTTTGCGGTTGCGCGCTTGCCGTCGAAGCTGACCGTGATCGCGGCATTGGACGAAGACCAGCCCCAGACCGGCATTGGCTGATCGCGCTGCAGCACGGCGCCATCGGCCAATAGCAGCGGCAGCGTCGACACCGCCCAGGCACACGGACTTGCCAGCACCAGGCAGAGCAGGCAGCCACGACGAACGAAAGAAGCGGTCATGCAGTGATCTCCAAAGTGGGCGCAGCCGAACAGCGCACAGCGATACGACGGAGAACAGCGTCATACACGGTAAGACAGCGCGATGACGCGCGCAGCGGCGCAGCGCTCATCGGGGATCGCCATAGAAAATGCCACGGCCACCGGTGGCGAAGTACACGCGACCAGGAAGTCGCGGGGCGCCGGTCACGCTCGGCCGTCATGCCAGACCAATGAAATATTCCTGGAAAGGTATTCGCGGAACCTCTAACAACGCCAGAAAACCCGGCACCTCTGCCATGACCAAGCCAGAGCATCGGACCAGGCGTGGCGGGCTCAACTCTGTGAGCCCGCGCGCATCGGCTGCATGATCGCGCACACTTACCAGTTCATGCGCAGCACCAGCGACTAGCGCCGGTCATTGACGAACCAGCTGCGCGTATACAGGTGGTTGTCGACCTCGCCGCCCCTGTAGGACGTCGGCCCCATCAACACCTTGGTCACCGTGTTGGTCAGGTTGTTGGCCTGCACGCCGAACTGCACATGCGGGTTGAAGCGATAGAACACCGAGGCGTCGAGCTGGCCGTAATCGTCCGACCAGGTCGGCAATTTGGTCGACACATCGCTGTCGGTCAGCAGGTAACGCGAACGCCAGTTGTAGGCCAGGCGCAACGAAAGCGGCCCTTTCTCGTAGATACCGGCCAGGTTGTAGCTGCGCCGCGACAGACCTTCCAGCGGCAGGCTCACACCGGTGACGGTGGTCTGGGTGTACGGGTCGGTGGCGGTGTTCACGCCGCCGCTGCTGTCGACGAAGGTGAAGTTGGCATTGACGCCGAACCCGCTCAGCCAACCCGGCCAAGAATCGAAGAACTGCGTGTAGCCGTATTCGAAGCAGCGGATGCGCCCCTTGTCCATATTGTACGGACGCGTCACCAGCCAGTCCTGCCCGCCGTAGTTTTCGGTGACGGTCTGGTTGGAGAAGTAATCCTTGACGCTCTTGTAGAACAGCGTCAGGTACATCATGTTGCTGGTGTCGAAGTACCACTCCAGCGCGGTGTCGTACTGATTGGCCTTCATCGGCTGCAGATTGGGATTGCCGGCGGTACCGGTCCACCTGACACAGTGCCGTTGGACTCGGTGTTCGCCGCGAGCAGCAGGTACGGCTACAACTGCGTGTAGTCCGGGCGCGCCATCGCCTTGGACGCGGCGATACGCCACTGCAGCGCATCGGAGAACTTGAAGCGCATGTTGAAGCTCGGCAGCACGTTGGTGTAGCTGCCCTTGGCATTGTTGGCGAAGTACTGCCCGGTGTATTGATCCCGCAGTTCTTCCAAACCCGCGCTTCCCGACAGGTCCGGGAACTGGCCGTAGCCATTGGCCTCGGTCTTGGTCTGCACGATACGCACGCCGATATTGCCGTCCACCGGCACGCCCAACGCTTCGTCGTTGCCGAAGTACAGCACCGCATACGCGGCCTGGGTGCGTTCGAACTGGCGATTGATGTCCTGCAGGTGATACTTGTCCGGCGCCCAGCCCGACCCGCGCAGCGCCACGAGCTGCTCGATCATCTTCGAGGTACCGGCGTAGTCCTTGACCGCGGCGTTACTCGGAAAATACAGGCTGTTGGGCAGATCGATCTTGCCGCGGAACAGATTGGAATACGAATACAGCTGCGAGGTGCCGGTCATGTAGGTGGCCAGATCGGCCAGTCCGGTCGCGTTGGCGGTACTGGGAATCTGCGCCCAGTTATCGCTGATCACACCCCAGTTGTAGCCGGAGTTCTTGTTGATCTGGGTGCGGTCGGTGGCGCGGATGCCGGCACGGAAGGTGCGCAGCCAGGAACTGTCGTCGAATGCATACTCCAGGTCGAAGCGCATGGCCAGCTCGCGGCCGCGATTGTTCGCCAGATGGTCCATCGCCGCACTCCAGAAATAATTGGAGGGGTTGCTGGTATAGGTGGTGTCGGCAATCGCGACCGATGGATATTTGCCGCTCAGATCGAAGATCAGGCCCGGCAGGTAGATCGAATCGAACAGGGTGAAGTCCAGCGAATCGCTCTCCGAGCGCACCAGCTGCATATCGCCGCGCACGGTGAGGTTGCTGGTGAGCTTGTGGGTAAAGCCACCGGACAAATCCGAGGTGGTCGTGCTCTGCTGCGCGTAGCGGTTATTGGTGTAGAAGCGCACGCCATCGTTGCCGGTGACGTTGCCACGCCAGGAACTGGATGCCGGCGAGCCGCTGACGAAGCGGCCGTCGGCATCGTAGGTAAATTGCGTGCCGGGCGCCGGACCGATCGCGTTAGTGTCGTCGTTGAAAAACGCTGCGCGCTCCTGCCAGTTCATGTCGTAACTGGAGCGCATGTACTGCACGTAGATCTCGGTGTCGTCGCTGGGCCGCCACTGGAACGCGCCGGCCACGCCGTTGCGCTTGCGCTCGAAATCGAGCTGCCGCCAGTTGACGCCGCCGGGCACGTAGACCTTGTCGAAGTTGGTGCCTTCCAGCAGCGCCGCATCGGTGCGACGCACGAACGGCTCGACCTGGATGCCATCGCTGCGGGTGGCCAGTTCCGAATGTGCCACATCCACCATCAAGCCCATCTCGCCGAGGCCGGTGTTCCAGCGATCGCTGAAGAGAAACGAGCCCGATGGTTTGTCGGTCTTGCTGAAATCGCCGTAGTTCACGTCGGCGGTCGCACCGATGATGCGGCCCGGCTGGTCGAACGGCATGCGCGTGCGCAGATTGACCGTGCCGCCAAGACCGCCTTCGATGATGTCCGCCGACGGGTTCTTGTAGACATCCACGCCCGCCATCAGCTCGGCCGGCACATCCTCGAAACTCAGACCACGGCCACTGGCGGCGCTGAAGCTGTCGCGGCCATTGAGCTCGCCGCGCACCTGGGTCATGCCACGAATCATCACGCCACTGCCTGCGGCAGAAAAGTGGTCCGGATCGTTACGCGCCATGAAGTGGTCGATGGTCACGCCGCTCACACGCTGCAGGGTTTCGGTGACGCTGCGGTCAGGCAGCGCACCGATATCCTCGGCACTGACCGAGTCGACGATCTGTTCGGCATCGTGCTTGATCGACTGCGACTTGATCAAGCTGGCGCGCACACCGCGCACTTCGACCGCATCCAGGTCGGTGGCCTTGCTCGCAGTGCTTGAGGAGGCATTCTGGGACGACTGCACCTGCTGGGCATAGACCGGCGCAGCGAGCAAGAGCCCGATGCTGATGGCCATGGCGGAACGGCGCAACGATGGCAAACGACGGGCGAGCACGCCCCTACCTGCCGAGGCATGGCTGGAACACTGATACATCTGAATTCCTCCCAGGACGCAAGACGATTGAATCGGGTTGTCGCAGCGCAAACGCGCGGCGTGATCACGCAAAAAACGGGCGATGTCGCCCGTCAAATCCCTCCAGCAGGCGGCCTGGCCGCCGATCGCGTGCCCGACGTGACGTGCGCTTCAGCGTGCGATCTGGTTCACACGTATAGGCGCACCGCGCAGCGCCAGCCAATGAAAATTTCACAGGCTGCTATTCCACCGCGGAATAGCGACGGACGCATTTGGTCAGGCAAGGGAGTCCGGCACGCGTAGCGCCGGATACAGACGTCGTGCAGTGGTGCGCAACGCCTGCAGGATGCGCTCGGCACCTGGCGGCAGCCGGCCCCCGCGCCGTCAGCGCTCTACTCTGGGCACATTGTCGATAGGATGACCCCTCTCCTTCACAGGTGGCCCGATGACTGTGCGACCGCATTGCATCCCGCAGTACCGAGCGGCACTTCCCCTGCTGCTGTGCGCCGTCTTCGCTCCCCCTCTGATTGGATGTTCGCGCATGAACACGCCTACTGATACGCCCAGGGTTCCGTAGACACTCAAGACCCTCGTTGCGCGTAGCGCCGTTCAGACTCTACAGGGGACAGGTCCTCCGTTGAACCATGACGGCGTTTAGGGTTGTAGAACATCTCGATGTAGTCGAACACCTCAGCGCGTGCGGCGTCCTTGGTGGGGTAGACCCGCCGCCTGATCCGCTCGCGTTTGAGCAGGCCGAAGAAGCTCTCTACCGGGGCGTTATCGTGGCAGTTGCCGAGACGAATCATG
>NZ_JFAQ01000007.1 GCF_001304695.1 Xanthomonas axonopodis | reverse complement strand
GATCAGCGTTGCCTTAGGGAACCTCTGAACAAAACCTCCCAGGTGCGCGACACTATCCGCTCACGTTGAGGAGGCATCCATGCAGCTGACGTTCGGTGACGCCGAGGGCCTGGGCAAGCGCAAGCAGACCCGTCGCGAGATCTTCCTGGCGGAGCAAGAAGGGCAAACAGTGGTATTTCGGGATGAAGGCGCACATCGGCGTAGATGAATTTTCCGGGTTGGTGCACCACGTGTGTTGCACGGCCGCCAATGTCGCCGATGTGACGGTGACGCACGCATTGCTGCGCGGCAAAGAAGACAGCGTGTTCGGCGACAGCGGCTATACCGGCGCGGACAAACGCCAAGAACTGCAGGACTGCCAAGCAGCATTCTTCATCGCCGCCAAGCCCTCGACGATGCAAGCCATTGGCAACAAACGCGAGCGTGCTCGGGAACAGCGTTGGGAACACTTCAAGGCCAGCGTGCGCGCGAAGGTGGAGCATCCATTCCGGGTGATCAAGCGGCAGTTCGGCTACACCAAGGTGCGCTATCGCGGCCTGGCCAAGAACACCGCGCAGGTGCTGACCTTGTTTGCGCTGTCGAACCTGTGGATGGTGCGCCGGCAATTGCTGCCGGCCAGGGGATAATGCTGCCTAGCGGCAGCCAAAACCGCCAGAACGTTGCAAAAATCGCACCCTACTCAGCATTTTTCCAGTCATTGACATGCAAGAAGCTGGAATTTTAGAGGTTTGATGGGTTGTTCAGACCTTCCCTAGTGCTTCCTTCCATTCGAGTGAAAAGACTGCACCATCAAAGCCTGGGATCAAACATTTGCGCGCGCATGCCGCTATGCGCCGGTTTTTCGCGCTGCCGCAATCGCGGCAATGCGCGCCTTTGTCAGTGCCTGGCCGATCTGCGGCCCTTGCAGACCCTCGGCCGCCAGATCCCGCGCATTGATCGCCAGTGCGACGGCATGTAGCCGTTTGAGTGCTTCGCCCTGGGGGTACGCGGCCTCTTCACTGCCCAGACGGCCACGCTTGTCGGCTTCGCAGACCAGTGCCAGCTGCGCGATACGCTCCGGCCGGCGAAACGCATCGCAGCGCACCAGCAGCTCGTGCAGTGTGCGGTCGCGGAGCTCGGCCAGGCGATGCACGTTCAAGTGCTCGCGGCAGGCGATGATGGCAAGTTGCCGATAGTCCTGCGGTACCTTGAGCCGCTCGCACAGCGCCTGCAATGGGACAACGCCGCGTTGTTCGTGCATGACATGGCGCGGCCATTGCTCTTGCGGCGTGAGCGCCTTACCCAGATCGTGGGTCAGTGCGGCGAACCCCACCAACGCGTCGCCGGGCGCGATACGTGCGGCCATATCGCTGACCATTTCCTGGTGAATGCCGGTATCGACCTCCGGATGGAATTCGGCGCGCTGCGGCACGCCGTACAGCGCATCGATTTCCGGCAGGATCACCCGCAGCGCATCGGTGTCATGCAGCGTGCGCAGGAACGCCGATGGCTGCGCGCAGCTCAATGCGCGCCGCAGCTCCTGCCACACGCGCTCCGGCACCAGGCTGTCGAGTTCGCCACTAGCGGCCATGTCCCGCATCAATGCCGCAGTTTCAGGAGCGAGCGTGAAGCCCAGCGGCGCCAGCCGCGCCATGAAGCGCGCAGCACGCAACACGCGCACAGGATCTTCGACAAATGCCGGGCCAACATGCCGCAGGACGCGCGCCTCGAGGTCGCGTGCGCCGTTGTACGGGTCGAACAGCTCGCCAGTGTCCTCATCGCGAGCGATCGCATTGATGGTGAAGTCGCGGCGCAGCAGGTCTTCTTCCAGCGTCACCGACTGGTCGGCGTCCACCACGAAGCCGCGATATCCGCGGCCGGACTTGCGCTCGGTACGCGCCAGTGCGTATTCCTCGCCACTGCGCGGATGCAGAAACACCGGGAAGTCCTTGCCGACCGGTTTGAACCCCTGTGCTTCCATCTGCGCCTGATCGGCACCGACCACCACCCAGTCGCGGTCGCCAGCCGGCTGGTCAAGCAATGCATCGCGGACTGCGCCGCCAACGAGATAGATCTTCATCCGCGCATGATGCCCGAGCAATCATGCGCCTGTCTGTGCGGTGTCCTGGCCGCTTGCGGGAGTATTGGCGGCGTGGATGCCGCCAACACGCTCATGGACGGGTTCGCGGTATATGCCAAAAGCGGTAGGGCACCGCACGCTCGACCCAGAGAAAAGTCATCCGCGCACCGGTGCATCGCCGGCAACGTCGTAATCGGCGGTACTGCGCGGTAATGGCGCGCGGCCGCGCATGCGGTCCATGTCGTCGGTGCCCATCGCGCAGGAGCAGGACGGGTGATAGGCGGTTTCTGCGCGAGAGCGGACGAACGCGTCCAGCTCCGCATCGGTCTTGCAGTCCGCGCTGGGGCTGATCTCGCGGCCGCGGTAAGCGTCCAGCGCCGGTTGCGCGATGATCTCGCGGGTGATGCGGATCGCATCGCGGAATTCGTGCCAGTCCTGGTCGGTGGATTGGATTGGTTGTTGAACAGGATCGAAGGATGCTGGCGCGGGTCGCGCGATTTGGCGTGTACACGCCCGCGGCTGGGGGTGCGCATCGAGCCGACGTGCGCTTGAAAGCTGTGCTACTTGACTGCGTTGCTGCCGTTGTAATTGATGGCGACCGGAAGGAAGTGGTACTGGATGTTGTGCCAGTCGAATTCCTCGCGCGTGCGGATGAAGTCGCCGGCTTCGAACTGATTGCTGGCACCGGTGCCCGTGCCGGCGAACAGCCATTGCGCACCGATGGCCGGCTGGTTCCACCACTGCAATGCCGGATACAAGGACACCGGCTTGGTGCATGCATACTGGATGTAGACCTCCAGATGATCCTGCAGGTTCTGGCCGACATCAGGCAGGTCGTGCACCAGCTGCACATCGAGCGCGCGCAGCAGATCGGGCGCGCCCATACCGGAGCGCTGCAGTAGCTGCGGCGAGGCGATCGCACCCGCGCGCATCAGCACTTCACGGCGTGCATGCGCATCGATTCCTTCGCTGCTGTTACCCACCAGGTGCTCAGGCCGGCGTTGAGATGCAGCACGCCAAAGCCCATGTCCGCGCCGATGCCGAACACGGTCGCCACGATGCCCAGCGCATCGACGGTGTAGCCGATCGGCCCGTTGATGCGTCTGCCGATCAGTGGATACAACGCCGAGCGCAACGCCAGCGGCAGGTTGTGGCGGAAAGCGAAATACGCCAGCGCCATGGCTACCAGCGCGAACACGCCCCAACCATGCAGGCCCCAATGCAGAAACAGCACCTGCATCGCCTGACGCGCGGACGCCTCGCCATTGCCGGTACCACCCTGGGGCGGTTGCAGATAATGCGTGAGCGGCTCGGAGACGCAGAAGAAGAACAGCGTGATGCTGATGCCCGCGGCAAACAGCATGCCGGCCCAGGAGAGGTAACTGAATTCCGGCTCGTCGTGATCGGCGCCGAGCTTGATGTTGCCGTAGCTGGACAGGGCCGTGGCTAGCACGAACACCAGATACAGCGTCATCGCCAGCAGGTAGGACCAGCCGACATTGCGCGAGGCCTAGGTCTGCGCATCCAGCAGCAAACGCCCGGATTCCAGCGGAAACAACGACACCAGCAAGGCAAACGTGCACACGACAGTGGCAGCCAGCACGAACACCGGGCGCAGGGTGCGTACCGGCAAGGTGTGCGGCGCTGTCGCAGTCATGGCGACGCACTCATACGCTGCCTATCACGTGCTGTGCTCCCCACGAAAAACCGCCTGCGTCATCGCACAGGCGGTGTCGAGGGGGCGTCAGCGGTCGAGTTCGCCAATGCGAACCCGTTGTCACTTTTCCGGTTGTCTAACGCAGCAATTGCTTTGGCACGCGGATATCCATCCCAACCGCCAGGTGATCTGAAAACGCGGCCGGAATCGCTTCGGTGTGTTCGATCACCAGGCTGTCGCTCACCAGGATGTGGTCGATCGCCCGGTCCGGACGCCAGCTGGGAAAGGTGTGCACGTCGCGGCTCGGTGGTTGCAGACGGGTATGGCGATACAGCGACTGCATCTCCGGTCGGTCGGCCATGCAATTGAAATCGCCCATCAACATCGCATTGGGGTGATCGGACAACAGTTCGGCGATGAAGGCCAACTGCGCCATACGCGAGTTGGCGCCCAGCGACAGATGCGCCACCGCCACGGCCAGGCCATCGCGGCCTTCGCCGAACTTCGCCAGCAGGATGCCGCGCCCGCCGATGCGGCCGGGCAGGGCATGGTCCTGCACTTCCACCGGTTCGAGCTTGCTCAGCAAACCGTTCGCGCTGGAGGCCACCCCACCCATGCGACGGTTGGGTTGGTGGCTCCAGTAATCGAAACCGGCGCGCTCGGCCAGATAGTGGGTCTGGTTGGTGAAACCCGAGCGCAGGCTGCCGGGGTCGGCTTCCTGCAGGCCGACGATGTCGCGTTCGCCCACCAGCTTGGCGATGCTGTCCAGGCTGGTGCGCTTGCTGCCCAGCGGTAACGCGTGCGACCAGCTACGCGTCACATAGTCGCTGTAACGGCGGGTGCTGGAGCCGGCCTGGATATTGGCGGTCAGCACCCGCAGGGTGCGCGAGTCCGAAGCGTTCACGACGTTGCGTTCGCGCTCCTCACTTGGTCAGCGTGGCGCGTTCGCGCGCGATCAGGTGATCGGCAATGCGCAGCATGTCCGGAAAGCTCTGGCCCTTGACCAGGTACTTGCCGTTGATGATCAGCGACGGGGTGCCGGTGATCTTGCTGCGGGTAGCGAACTGCTTGGCGCGGTTGGTCTTGGCCGAGACGCCGAAGCTGCTCATGGTGTCGATGAAGGTCTTCTGGTCCACGCCGTACTTGGCATAGAACGCGGCGATGTCCTGCACCGAATCCTTGCCGTGCTCGCCCTTGAGGGTCTGGTCGACGTGGATGGCCTTGTATAACGCTTCGTGGGTCTTTTCCTGCACGCCCAGGGTTTCGGCGGCATAGAAGGCGCGGCCGTAGTTATCCCACGGGCCACCGAACATGGCCGGCACATAGACGAAATGCACGTCCGACGGCAGGCCGGCCTTCCACGGCCCGATCAGCGGCTGGAACGCGTTGCAGGCAGGGCAGACGTAGCCGAAGACTTCGGCCACTTCGATCTTGCCGGCGGCCTGCTGATAAGGCTGGCCACCGTCGATGTCCAGATAATCGGTGCCGGCGACCGGCTCGGGGCCATTCGGCGCGCGCGGGGCAGCGCTGGGCGCCGCAGGCGGTGAAGTGTTGGCGCTTTCGCCCACTTCAGGCGGTGCGGCGGGGTTTGCGGCCGGGGTAGCGGCAGCAGGCGCGGGCGCCGTTTCGGCAGCTGGGGTGGTGGCGGCAGGTGCGGTGTCGGACGAACCGTCCTGCGCCTTGCAGGCGACCAGGATCGGCAACAGCGCCATCAGCGTCAGGGCGAAGCGGGTCTTCATCGGATTGGATCTCCAGCGTGGGGCGAGAAAAGGGCCGGACGGCCGCGGGGCGCATGATGCCACGCGCGGCCGTCGCTGGCGGTTATGCGGTTCAGCGCTTGGCCGGCGCGGCGTGCTCGCGGGCGATCAGGTAGTCGGCAATGCGCAGCATGTCCGG
>NZ_JFAQ01000069.1 GCF_001304695.1 Xanthomonas axonopodis | reverse complement strand
TATGTGTATCAGAGACAGGGGCAAAGCGATCTACGCGCCCCATCGTCTATGTGCATCCAACCTCCCGCGAAACGCGGGAACGGGGCTTGATCAGCGTTGCCTTAATGCCAATCTGGGTGTGGAACTGTCGCAACTGACCTCGCAGCTCAAAGGCCTGCAGCTGGCGCTCAATGTCAGCAACCTCACCGACAAGCGCTATCTGGAAGGGGTGGACGGCAGCGACAGTGCCTTTATTGCCGCACCGCGCACCGTGGGCCTGACCCTGACGCTGGACCTGTAACGGCGAGCTGCCATGCTCTGCGATGCCCGCATCAGGCATCGGTGCGGGAAGTCCTTCCGATGCGATGAGCCCACATGATCGATCTGCCCCGACGCCGCCTGCTGCAAGCCGGCCTCACCAGCGGCGCGGCCGCGTTGTTGCCCAGCATCGCGCGCGCCGCAGCCATCGCGCCGGACCGCCGCAGCGGCACGCTGGAGGATCTTCGGCATGTGGTGATCCTGATGCAGGAAAACCGCGCGTTCGACCATTACTTCGGCGCCCTGCCCGGCGTGCGCGGGTTCGGCGACCGGTTCCCGATTCCTGCGCCGCCCTTGCCGGGCACACCAGCGCGCACGGTGTGGCTGCAACCCAGCGAGGACGGCGGCCAATGGCTGACGCCGTTCGCGTTGGACACGGCCGCGCAATTCGGTTTCATGCGCGTCAAGAGCACCCCGCATAGCTGGCCGGATGCACAACAGGCCTGGGACCATGGTCGGCTCGGGCACTGGGCGGCCGCCAAGCACAATCATGCACTTGGCTATTACACGCGTGCGGACATTCCCTTCCAGTACACGCTGGCCGAGGCCTTCACCATCTGCGATGCGTACCATGCCGCGATCCAGACCGGCACCAATTCCAACCGCGTGTTCCTGTGGACCGGCGGCAACGATCCGCAGGCGCGCGCAGGCGGCCCGGTGATCGGCAATTCGCACGACAACTTTGCGGAACTGGGCGGTTTTGCCGAGCCGTATCGTTGGGGCACCTACGTCCAAGCACTGCAGAACGCCGGTGTGTCCTGGCAGATCTATCAGGACATGGCAGACAACTTCACCGACAACCCACTGGCCGGCTTTGCGGCATTTCGACAGGCGTACAACACCGCGCCCGGACATGATCCGCAACTGCGCGCGCGTGGCGTGAGCACGCGCGGCCTGGCGCAGCTGCGCGAGGACGTGCTGGGCGGGCGCCTGCCTGCGGTGAGCTACATCATTGCCGATGCGGCCGGCAGCGAGCATCCCGATCCGTCCAGCCCCGCCCAGGGCGCGGCCTACACCGCACGCGTGCTGGATGCGCTCACTGCCGATCCGGCGGTGTGGAGTCGCACCGCCTTGCTGGTGATGTTCGACGAGAACGATGGCTTCTTCGACCATATGCCGCCGCCCGCACCACCGTCGCCGGACGCACGCGCACCTGGCGGGTTTGCCGGCGCATCGACGATTGCCACCGACGACGACTATCACCGCCACCCGGCGCCAGGCGAACAGAAGGTGGATCTTCCCGAGCTACGCGGGCGGCCCTATGGGCTTGGCCCGCGCGTGCCCATGTATGTGGTCTCGCCGTGGAGCCGTGGCGGCTGGGTGGATTCGCAGGTGTACGACCACACCTCGGTGCTGGGTCTGCTCGAATGCCGCTTCGGCGTGCCCGCGCCGGAGATTACGCCCTGGCGGCGTGCAGTGTGCGGCGATTTGACCAATGCCTTCGATTTCGGCACTGCCGATACGCGCCCCTTCGCCACGGCGCTGCCGGATGTCAGCGCAACCGCTGCGCGCGCAGCAGGTTTGCGCGAGCACGCACTGCCGCCGTTGCCGGCCACGTTGCAGCCACCCGAGCAACCGTTCGGCGTGCGCCGCTCGCGGGCGCTGCCATATCGTCCCAGCGTGGAGCTGGCGTACCTGCCCGAGCGCGGCGAAGTGAAACTGCGCATGGACAACGCGGGCGCTGCGGCGGTGCTGCATGTCTACGACCGCTTCGATCTGGCTGCGATTCCGCGCCGCTACACAGTGGGAAAGGACACCGTCGTGGACGGCACGTGGACCACCTACGACGGGCGCTACGATCTTTGGCTGATCGGTCCCAACGGCTTCCATCGTCACTATCGGGGCGATGCGGATACGCCGCTGCTGGTGGCCGAGATCACGCAGGACACAGACGATGCGCAGGCGCTGTGCCTGACGTTGCGCAATCCCGGCAACCGCCCACTGCACGTCGCGCTGGAACCTGGTGCCTACACGCAAGCGCAACCGCGCAAGCGCATCACCGTCGCGGCCGGCGGCGAGCACCGTGAGCGCTGGAGCGCTACGCCGACCGGCGGCTGGTACGACCTGTGGCTAATCCACGACGGGGTGCGCCAGCGCCTGGCCGGGCGCGTGGAAACCGGCAAGCCCGGTATCAGCGACCCAGCGCTCGGCGGGTCGGCACGGCTGTATCAGGACGATCCGCCACATATCGACGGCCCAGGCTCTGGGTGAGACGCGCGGGATTGGGCAGTGCAGATTCGGCACGGAGCGAACCGGTGTGCGCGCCGTCATCAGTGCGCCATCGTCGTGGCGTCGCGCCGTGCGTATCGGCGTCGAAGGTGGCCTTGTCTAGCGCGGGCGGCAACAAGGTCTGCTGCCCCGGTCACGCAACATGCCTAGCGACAGCGGCCGCCTGGCAAGGACGGCCATTGATGCGAAAACCCTGACGGCCCCAGGCCAACGCACACCGCGTCGCCAGCCAGGCCGCCGGCCTGCACTACCGATGCAGCCAGTAACGGCAGTCACCGATCGTCTGCGGCTGCGCGCCCGCGGAATAACGCTGCACGATCTCGGCGTGCCACTGCGCCCGTTGCGGCGTGCTGCCCACCTTGTTGGGGCAATCGACCATTGCCGCCAGCGGCAGGCCACCCAGCGCAATGTCGGTGCTGGCCAGCGACTGCAACGCCTGGTCGGACGCCCAGTCGGCAATCATCACCGCGCGGCGGCCGGACCGATAGGGCAGTTCGGAAGACCAGTCATCGCCGAAGGCCACCACCACGCCCTGTTCCGGGGTCGCTGCACGGATCTGCTCGGCGATCTGCGAGATCGACGTCGGCGCACGCGCTTCCTTCATGTTCTTCAGCGAACTCACCAAGCCAGAGCCCAGTGACAGCAGGCACAGGAACACCGCCAATGCCACGCCACGGCCAGGTTTACCGATCGCCTGCCCACGCTGCACCACCCACCACAGCACAAGGCCGACGATCGACGTGGCGAACACCACCTGCGCGAACTGGTAGTAGGGATGCACTACCTGCAGATTGGTGAAGGCCAGCATCGGCGCCAGGTAGGCGAGCAACAGCAAGACCACCGCCGCACGGATCTGGCGGATCGACAAACCGGCGATGAGGATAATCAGGAACACCCAGTTCGAACCGACCGGTCCGGCGAAGCGCTTCTTGAAGATGGTCCCCCACCAGATGGCCGGATTCAGGCGCTGCTGCAGGGTGCCGTAATTGAAGCCCGACAGGCTGGCGGAGGTGACCTGTTGGCCCAGCAACGACTGTGCCTTCAGGGCATCGGCATGCTGCAGCCAGAGCAGCAGCGCCACCAGCGCCGCCACGGCCGCCACCGCGCCCCAACCCAGCAGCCTCCAATGCCCGACCAGCCACTGTGGACGCCAGCCGTGCTCGCGCAGCGCAACCCAGGCCAGGGCCAGGACGGTGAAGATCGCAAAACCAAAGAAGGTGGTGATCTTGATCAGGGCTGCCAGTACCGCGGCGGCAACAGCGACCCCGCCGTGCCATGCCCGCGGCTGCACATACAGCCGTGCCATCGCCCAGACAAACACCAAGCCGAAGAACACGGCGGTGGATTCCATCATCACCGAGCGCCCCCACAACTGGGCCAGCGGCGACACCGCGAACGCACCGGCAATGCACAGCGCCAGCACGCGGTCCGGGCGCAGCACCAGGGTGATGCGATAGCTCATCCAGATGCAGCCCACGTGGAACAGGGTGGACAGCAAACGACCGCTATTGTCGGCACTCATGCCGGTGACCTCGGACAACAACGCAGCCAGCCACTGGAACAGCGGCAGCTCGAACGGGATCGACCACGGCGCCCCAAGCACCGGCGTGAGATAGGACAGGAAAGGCCCACCACGCAACATCCAGTCGATCGAGAGGGCGGTCTGCGTCTGCCGGAAGCCGGACGCATCGATTGGCGGCATCGACCAGCTGAAGACCAGCATGATCAACAGCGCGATGGCCGAATAGCACAGCAGGATCCTGGCCGGTAGCAGGCCACGGTTGGGGATCGGTTGCTCGGTCACGCGTCGCTCTCCTGTAGGCGCCGGCCATCAGGCGCAAGGCGACCGGGCGCGCAGTGTCGGTTCTGCGGGCAGCGAGCGCAAGCCGTCGCTGGCACCGTCAGCTGCCAGGAATTCGCCGCATCTGCCGGGCCAGTAGCGCAGCGCCGCCACACGTTAGATCACGGTATCGCACGCGATGATCGAGCTGTCGCCCCTTCAGCAAGGCCGGCCCACTCGCGGCTTACGCGCAGCGTACTGTCACGACACCGGGATGTCGCCCCTCACTGCAGCACGCCGATCGTGTGCATCCAGGTTTCCACCAACTGTGGCCGCTGCGCGATCGGCAGCCCCTCGGCGCGCAGACCGAACGCATCGCCACCCTTGGCGTACACATGCATTTCCACCGGCACACCGGCGTGGTTGAGCGCGACGTAGTACGCCAGCACCTGCGAAACGCCGTCCACGTTGTCGTCCTGCGCCTGGCCAGATCGGCACCTGCACGTGCCCGGGCGTGGGTTCCCAGACGCGCGCCTGCGCACCGTGCGCATACAGACCCAAGACAATCGCAAACGTACAGCAGACGAACCGGCGCATGGCATGCTCCAAGGGATCGACAGGACTGTAGGGATGCGCGCGGCTGCCATCCGCCACGTCGCCGCTGGATCGGCCTTGCTCTGGCCTGTCACCAGGCGCGCGGGACGGGCGAAAAGCGTGAGGCCGCGAACGACGCTAGCCGGCACGCGATTCGCGTGTCGGCCACCAGGCCGCCACCGCCTGCGCCACTGCCTTCAACGCCGCATCGCGTGCCGCGTCGTCGACCTTGGCGCCATTCAAGTACGTGGTCAGCAACAGGGGCGCGCTTCCCTTCGGTGGCCAGAGGATGGCGATGTCGTTGCGCGTGTCGGTGCCGTTGCTGCCGGTCTTGTCGCCGATCTTCCAGTCGGCCGTCAGCCCCGCACGCAGGCAATCGTCGCCGGTGCGGTTGTCGATCATCCAGTCGGTCAGCTGCTTGCGCGAGGCTGGCTGCAGCGCGTCGCCAAGCAGCAGCGTGCGCAGCGTGGCGGCCATTGCTGCAGGCGTGGTGGTGTCGCGCGGGTCGCCGGCGGCGAACCGATTCATCTGCGGCTCGTAGCGGTCGGTGCGGGTCCGGGCATCGCCGATGCCGCGCAGGAACGCAGTCACGCCAGCCGGGTCGCCGACCAGGGGGAAAACAGCAGATTGGCGGCCGGGTTGTCGCTATAAATCATCGTTGCCCGGCACAGTTCGCCAACACTCAGCGAACCGCCGACATGGCGTTCGGTGACCGGGGCATGCTCAAGCATGTCGGACGTATGGATCTTGACCTGCTGCGTCAGCGTCAGCTTGCCCTGGTCCACCCGCTGCAGCACCGCGGCAGCCAATACAAATTTGAAGGTGCTGCACATCGGAAAGCGCTCGTCCTCGCGCTGCCCGAGGCGCTTGCCGGTGGCGCTGTCGAGCAGGCAGATGCCCAGGCGGCCGCCGGTGCCCTGTTCGATCCGGGCCCATTGCTCCCGCAACTCAGCGACCGGAGATGCCACCAGGCTGAGCGCCTGTGCGGGCCGGGACGCTGCAAACAGCACGCTCGCGCCAGTTGCGTACAAGAATTGTCGACGATTCAACATGGACCAGCCTCCCGATGAGAGCCCGCAGTATCGATGCGCACGACGCAGCCGACCATCGCGATGTTTCGATCTCAGGCATGAATTGAACTAATCTCTACCCATGCCCCGCCCCCGCCTGCCGCTCAATGCCCTGCGCGCGTTCGAAGCCGCCGCACGCCATCAGAATCTGACCCGTGCGGCCAACGAGTTGTGCGTCAGCCAGGCCGCGCTGAGTCACCAGATCAAGGCGCTGGAGCAGCAGCTGGGTAGCAGCCTGTTCCACCGCCTGCCGCGCGGGGTGGCACTGACCGACGAAGGCGCCGCGCTGGCGCCGGTGCTCGGCGAGGCCTTCGACCGCATCGCCGCCACCCTGGAACGCTTTGCCGATGGCCGTTACCGCGAGGTGCTCAGCGTGGGCGTGGTAGGCACCTTCGCCACCGGCTGGCTATTGCCACGGCTGGCAGCGTTCCATGCGGCGCATGCGGATATCGAACTACGCCTGTCCACCCACAACAACCGCGTCGACCTGGCCGGAGAAGGCCTGGATCTGGCCATCCGCTTCGGCGATGGCGATTGGCAGGGCCAGGTTGCCGAAGCCGTGATGGAAGCGCCCTTCGCGCCGGTGTGCGCGCCGGCAATGGCGCGCAGCTTGCGCGCGCCGGAGGATCTGGCGCGCGTGCCGTTACTACGCTCGTATCGTCTGGATGAGCGGCCGCAGTGATTTCGCGCTGCGCGGGTGACGGAGGTGCCTGCGCGCGGCACCATGTTCGATTAGTCGCTCACCCTGGCCAGCGCAGCGGCAGCCGGCGCAGGGGTGGCATTGTTGCCGCTGCCGATGTTTCGCCAGGACCTGGATACCGAGCGCCTGGTCTGCCCGTTCCCGATCGCCATCGATGCCGCGCTACTGGCTGACCTGGCTACGGTCGCGGCCGCAAAGCGATGCCGGGCGCCGGTTGCGCGATTGGCTACTGGCCGAACAGCACCTGGGCAGCTGAGCAGCGCAGCCGCGATTAGAGCGCCTTGGACGTCTTTCCCACCCGCAGGGCCAACTGGCGAAACGCCCCGAACTGCGCCCTGTCGGCGAACCGGTGCGGGCAGAACAGCTCGAACAGCCGGTCGTTGTGGTACAGCAACAGCACCCGGTCGTTTTCGCGGATGCGCATGTAATCGGACCAGGGGCGACGCAAATGGCCGTCCGCCCAGGTGATTTCCAGTCCGTTCTCGTCCCATGCATAGGTGTAGGTGTGCCGCAGCGAGGCCTGCTGCGCATGCAGGCGTTTGATCCGCCGCGGCAGGCCCCACGCGTGCAACAGCGCCAGTCCGATCAGCCCGCCGCCACCGCCGCCGATCAACGCCGGGCCGATGATCTCGCGCGCGCCGCTCAGGTGCAGCAGCCCCGCTCCGATCAACAGCAGCATTGCCAGAAACACCAGCAGACGTTTCGCATCGTGACGCGCATGCAAGCGCTGTGCGGCCAGATGGTCTTCCAGGCTGATGGTGACGCTGATTGTGCGGGCGACGTCCGTGTGTGTGGCTCGACGCGCAGCGTCACCCACGTGCTTTCGTCGAGGCGAACGATACGTAGCGCACCGGCAGCAGGCCGGTATGGACGAGGCGCGGGAACCGCAGCGTAGGCGTCGCACATCCCGCAACGAGCGCCTGACACGCCATCCGACGGTTGCGCAGGCGTTTTTGTCAGTCGCTCTACGCCCCGTCGATCAACTCCATCCACGCCGTCTCAGCTTCAGCCAGCTGCTGCGCGGTGGCTTCGCGGTCGCGTCCGAGCACGGCCATCTTCTCGCTGTCGGCGTAGTTGCCGGGATTGGCCAGCTCGCGGTCCAGCGCGGCAAGTGCCGCTTCCAGCTCGCCGACGCGCTTTTCGGCGCTGGCCAGCTTGTGCGGGTTGACGGCTTTTTTCGGTGGTAGCGGCTTGGTCGGCGGCGGCGGGGTCGGCGCCACGTCGGCCATCTTCTGCTTGGTGCCCTGCGCCGCCGGGCGGCTACGCAGCCAGGCGGCGTATTCGTCCAGATCGCCGGCGAACGGCTCGACCACGCCATCGGCCACGCGCCAGAAACTGTCGCAGACCAGGCCGATCAGATGGCGGTCGTGCGAGACCATCACGATGGCACCCTCGAAATCGCTCAACGCCTCGGCCAGCGCCTCGCGCATTTCCAGATCCAAGTGGTTGGTCGGTTCGTCCAGCAGCAACACGTTCGGCTGCTGCCAGGCGATCAACGCCAGCGCCAGCCGCGCGCGCTCGCCGCCGGAGAAACCATCCACCACTTCGAAGGCACGGTCGCCGGCAAAATTCCATTTGCCCAAAAAGTCGCGGAACGCCTGGTTGGAACCATCCGGCGACAGCGCGCGGAAGTGGTCCATCGGCGATTGACCTTCGTGCAGCGACTCCACGGTGTGCTGGGCGAAGTACCCGATGCGCAAATCCGGATGCGCGCTGCGCTCGCCCGCCAACGGTGCCAGTTCGCCCACCAAGGTCTTGACCAGGGTGGACTTACCCGCGCCATTGGGCCCGAGCAACCCGATCCGATCACCCGCTTCCAGACCGAAACCGACATCGTGCAGGATGACCGTGGCAGCGTCGCCCCCATCCGCCCTTCGGGCAGCTTCCCCCGCACGCGGGGGAAGGGAGGTCGGAGCCGGATAGCCGGCCTGTACATGATTCAACCGAATCAACGAAAACGGCAGCCGATTGGGCTGCGCGAACTGGATGCGGAACTCGCGCTCGGCGCGCACCGCTTCGGTGCCGGCCATCTTGGCCAGGCGCTTCATGCGACTCTGCGCCTGGGTGGCCTTGCTGGCCTGTGCCTTGAAGCGGTCGATGAAGCTCTGCAGATGCGCGCGCTCGGCCTGTTCCTTGTCGTGCGCGATCTGCTGCTGACGCAAATGCTCGATGCGCTGGCGTTCGAAATCGGTGTAGCCACCGACATACAGCTTGGCAGTGCCGCCATGCAGGTGCAGGGTGTGGGTGGCCACGTTGTCGAGAAATTCGCGGTCGTGCGAAATCAGCAGCAGCGTGCCCGGGTACTTGAGCAACCACTGCTCCAGCCACAGCACTGCATCCATGTCCAAGTGGTTGGTGGGTTCGTCGAGCAGCAGCAGGTCGCTGGGCATCATCAGCGCGCGCGCCAGATTCAGCCGCACCCGCCAGCCGCCGGAGAACGAGGACACCGCGCGGTGGTGCGTGTCGGCCGGAAAGCCCAGGCCGTGCAGCAACTTGCCAGCGCGCGCCTCGGCGTCGTAGGCGCCGATCTCGGCCATCTTCTGGTGTGCGTTGGCCACCGCCTCCCAGTCTTCGCGCGCGGTGGCCGCCGCCTCTTCCTGCAGCACCGCGGAGACTTCGATGTCCCCGCCCAGGACGAACGACAGCGCGGGGTCGGGCAGCGACGGAGTTTCCTGCGAAACGCTGGCCGTGCGCACCCTGCCGGGCAGATCGACATCGCCCTTGTCGGCCTCAAGCTCGCCCTTCACCGCAGCGAACAGGCTCGACTTGCCGGTGCCGTTACGGCCCACCACACCGACGCGGTAGCCGGCGTGCATGGTCAGGTCGACGTTGGAGAGCAGCAGACGCTCGCCGCGTCGCATGGAGAAGTTACGCAGGGAAATCATGGATGGACAGTCCGATAGAACGAAAAGGAATGAGCAGATGAGCAGCATTCCTGCGACGTCATTCTAGCGTTAACGAATAATTAGCGCCTTCAGCATGGCCGCCGTCTTGTTCGCCCTGCCGCGACCGCCGCCTGCCTAGCCTTGCCTGGTCCTGCCTGGACCCACGTTTTCGGAGTTGTCATGAACGCCCCCGTTTCCGCGCTTGCGACCGCCGTGGTCGCTGCACTGCTTGCCTCCCCCGCCCTGGCCCAGAACGCTGCGCCGGCGACTGCCCCGGCCAACACCCTGGATACGGTCATCGTCACCGGTACCCGCGTCTCCGACCGCACCGTGGCCGAATCGCAGTCGCCGATCGACATCATCAGCGCCGAATCGCTGCAGGCCACCGGCACCCCCGAGCTGGCCACCGCGCTGGCGCGCGCCCTGCCCTCGCTGAACTTCCCGCGCCCTGCCCTGAGCGATGGCACCAGCGCAATCCGTCCCGCACAGCTGCGCGGCCTGTCGCCGGACCAGGTGCTGGTGCTGGTCAATGGCAAACGCCGCCACACCTCCTCGCTGCTCAACCTCAACGGCACCATCGGTCGCGGCGCGGCGGCGGTGGATCTGAACACCATTCCGGTCGCGGCCATCGCACGGGTGGAAGTGCTGCGCGACGGCGCCTCGGCGCAGTACGGCTCCGATGCCATTGCCGGTGTGGTCAACATCGTGCTCAAGGGCGCGGAAAAGGGCGGCAGCCTGCAAGCCGGCTTCGGCCAGTATTCGGCTGGCGACGGCAACAACTACAAACTCTCCGGCGACACCGGCGTGGCCTACGGCGGCGAGCGTGGCTGGCTGCACGTGGCCGCCCAGCTTAACCAGCAGGATCCCACCGACCGTGCGCGCGCCTATGCCGGCGCGCCAAGCGCCTCGCAGCCGGCAGTGGGCCAGAAAGCCTTCAAGATCGGCGACCCGGAAGTCAATGCGCAGGCGGTCTCGGCCAATACCGAATTCGCCTTCAGCGACAGCATCACCGGCTATGCCTTTGCCACCGCCAGTAACCGCCACATCACCTCGTTCGCGTTTTTCCGCGCGCCAGGCAGCACCACGCAGAATATCTTGTCGATCTATCCGCAGGGCTTTTTGCCTGAAATCCAGACCTACGCCAAGGACCGCTCGCTGGTGGCCGGCGTACGCGGCTCCACTGCCAGCGATTGGGACTGGGACGCCAGCTACAACTACGGCTACAACCGTATCGATTTCCACACCCGCAATACGCTCAACGTCAGCCTGGGCCCGACTTCGCCCACCGCGTTCTACGACGGCGCACTGGAAACCACACAGAACATCGTCAACCTGGACGTCAAGCGCGGTTTCGACTGGGGCCTGGCGTACCCGGTGACGGTGGCCTTCGGCGCCGAATACCGCAACGAAAAGTGGAACCAGTCGCCGGGCGAGGTGGGTTCGTATTTCCAGAGCGGCACGCTGGCCGGCGGCGCGCAGGGCTTCGGCGGATTCGCACCCAGCGTATCCGGGCAGTATTCGCGCGACAGCTACGCGTTGTACGCCGACATCGAAGCCGACTTCACCGACAAGTTCTCTGCCGGCCTGGCCGGGCGTTACGAGGACTACAGCGATTTCGGCAGCCAGGCCTCCGGAAAGGCCTCGGCGCGCTATGCGTTCACCGACAAGATCGCGTTGCGCGGCACGGTGGCCTCGGGCTTCCGCGCGCCGTCGCTGGCGCAGCAGTATTTCCAGTCCACCAGCACCACCTTCCTGGCCAGCAACCCGAATCCGTTCGAGATCCGCACCCTCCCCGCCGACAGCACCGTGGCGCGCGCGCTTGGCGCCGAGCCGCTGGATGCAGAAACCTCCATGTCCTACAGCCTGGGCCTGGTGGTGCAGCCGACCGATGCGCTTTACCTCACCGTGGATGCGTACCAGATCGATGTGGACGACCGCATCGTGCTGTCGTCCAACCTCACCGGCGCCGGCGTGCGCACCCTGCTCGAAGCACAGGGCATCTTCGGCATCAACGGCGGGCGTTACTTCACCAATGCGGTGGATACGCGCACGCGCGGCGTGGACGTGGTGGGCAGCTACCGCTGGCAGCTTGCCGCCAGCAGCGTGGACCTGACTGCCGGCTACAACTACTCGGAAACAAAGGTGCGCAGCGTGGCCGCCAACCCGGCAGCGTTGTCGGCCAACGGGCTGAGCCTGGAGCGCATCGACCGCACCGAGCGCGGCCGCATCGAAGAAGGCTTCCCGCGCGACAAGTTCCTGATCAACGGCAGCTGGAACTCCGGGCGCTGGACGCTGGCCCTGGGTACCACGCGCTACGGCAAGTACAGCACCCGCCCGGCAGAGGCGAGCAACGACCAGACCTTCGGCGCCAAGTGGGTGGTGGATGCATCGGCCAGCTACAAGGTAGACCGCTGGACGCTCACCCTGGGCGCTGACAATGTGCTGGACGAATATCCGGACGAAAACAACTTCGCCAATTCCACCAGCGGGCAATTCCCGTACAGCAATCTGTCGCCGTTCGGCTTCAATGGTGCGTACGTGTACGGGCGCATCAACTACCGCTGGTAAGCGCTGCGCTCGAGCAGCCGAGGTCGTCCTTGTGATCGTGAGGCGGGCAGTGCGACCGGCCATCTCGCGATCACCGCCGCATCTGCCGTGATCGGGGCATGCGGCGTCGCTGTACATGCATGGCGTGTCGCCATGGCATCTTCGACAGCGATCCTCAACCACACGCCCCGGCCAGCCCGGAGCGCGTGCGTATTGGCCAGGCGTTAACTGCGGCCGGTTGAGAGCGGCAGACAAGCTCACTGCCAGCACCAGACGAACGCGGCCGGTGCTGGGTGCGGCATCGACCACGCGTGCAGCGCGGTCGGCATGCGCCGTCCGCACGCAGCTGACGACTGCGCGCCTCGCTTTGGTAGCGACTCTGCGCACCGCATCGCTGCAAGGTGAAGAACAGCCGGCAGCTGCAGTGGTATCAACTGTGCTCACGTCATTGCCGGAGCACGCTTCATGGAAACATCGCAGCTGTCGCGCGGACGCTTGATCGACCATCTGCACCTGGTGGTGCAGGACCTGGCGGCCAGCCGGCGCTTCTACCAGGCTGTGCTGGATGTTCTGGGCATTCCGGTCGGCGGCGAAGGCGACGGCTTTTCCTGGGCCGACGAACTGTTCGCCTCCTATCGCAACACGGGGGCACAAGGCGTGCTGACCGGCCGCCATCACCTGGCATTTCAGGCACGCGATGTGGCAATGGTGCATGCCTTCCATCAGGCTGCGCTCGCCCATGGTGGTCGCGACAATGGTGCGCCCGGCCTGCCCCCTAAAACCCGCACTACTACGCTGCGTTCGTACGCGATCCGGACGGCAACAATAACGGAGCGGTCTTCCATAGTGTTGCGCAACGCAGTGTAGATGCGGCGTAGATCACGTTCTGATGCACAAGTTTCATAACTGGTATTGCCGTCCACTATGGTGCAAGCAAGCGCCCGTCCTAGTCAGGTCTGGTGCGCGCTTCGCATCAATTTGGTGCGCGATGACAACGTTGTCAGCAGCACAGCAGAGATGACGATTGCCTGCGCAACGTAACCAAAATTTGACATAAGGTTACACGTGGTTGATGGTTGGGAACGCACCGCAGCTGCCGCGATGGACGCGGCCCGGGAGGGGGCCCCTGCGATGCATCCGTTCCCCACTCGGAGTTGTCACCGCATGAATTGCAAGACCAGTCCACTCGCAGTCGCCGTTGTTCTTGCACTGTCGTTTTCCGCTTCAACCGCATCTGCACAGTCGGAGGCGCCGACCCAGAAAACACTGGACACCCTGATCGTGACGGGCACGCGTGTGGCCGATCGCACGGTCGCCGAATCGGCATCGCCGATCGACATCATCTCACCGCAGGCACTGGAATCGACCGGCACCACCGAACTGGCGACCGCGCTCTCACGCGCGATCCCTTCGCTCAATTTTCCGCGCCCGGCCATCTCCGACGGCTCTGACGCGGTGCGCCCGGCACAGCTGCGCGGCCTGTCACCCGATCAGGTGCTGGTGCTGGTCAACGGCAAGCGCTATCACAGCACGGCGTTGATCAATGTCAACGATACGCAGGGGCGTGGCTCTTCGCCGGCAGACCTCAACACCATTCCGATCGCCGCGGTGGAACGCATCGAAGTGCTGCGCGATGGCGCGTCTGCGCAATACGGCTCGGACGCCATCGCCGGCGTGATCAATGTCGTCCTCAAGGGCAGCGGCGAAGGCGGCAGCATCAATGGCCGCTATGGCAAGTACAGTGCCGGCGACGGCGAGCAGTATCAGTTATCCGGCGATGCCGGTTTCAGCTTCGCCGGCACCGGCAAGGTGCACCTGGCCGCACAGGCCGGGCACTCGGATCAGACCAACCGCGCGTTGCCGTTCCAGGGCCGTGTGGAGCAGCGTTACGGCGACCCCGACATCGACCAGGACGCGCTCTCGTTCAACGGCGAATACAGCCCCACCGACTACCTCACCTTCTATTCGTTCGGCATGGTCAGCCGGCGCGAAGTGTTGTCCAACGGCTATTTCCGCTTTGCCGGCGACAATCGCAATCGCCCGGAAATCTATCCGGACGGCTTCCTGCCGCAGATCTACAACGTCAGCAAGGACGTCTCGTGGGTGGGCGGCTTGAAGACCTCCACCGAAGGCGGCTTGAACATCGACCTGAGCTACAACTACGGGCAGAACAATCTCACCTTCGATGTGCGCAACAGCTTGAACAACAGCTTGGGGCTGGCCAGCCCGACCGACTTCCACGCCGGTACGCTGGAAGTGACGCAAAACGTGCTCAATGCCGATTTCACCAAGACGCTGGATTGGGGCCTGACCTACCCGGTGACGCTGGCCTTCGGTGCCGAATGGCGCGGCGAGAAGTTCAACGAATCGCCCGGCGATGCGGCCTCCTCGGCCAACGGCGGTATTCCCTCGGCCAACGGATCGTTGATTCCCGGCGCGCAGGTGTTCCCGGGCTTCAAGCCCACCGATGCCGGTTACTACAACCGCAACAGCCATTCGTTCTACGCCGATCTGGAAACGGATCTGACCGAGAAGTTCTCGGCCGGTTTGGCCGGGCGCTACGAGAAGTACAGCGACTTTGGCGACACCGCCACCGGCAAGCTGTCGCTGCGCTATGCCTTTACCGACAAAGTGGCGGTGCGTGCGACTGCATCCACCGGCTTCCGCGCGCCGTCGCTGCAGCAGCAGAACTTCCAGTCGATCGCCACCCAGTTCCTCAACGTAGCGCAACCCAACGGCTCGGTGACCGCGATTCCGTTCGAGATCGGCACCTTCCGTACCGATAACCCTGCTGCAATCGCGCTCGGTGCCGAACCGCTCAAGGCCGAAGAGTCCAAGAATTACGGCTTGGGCGTGGTGTTGCAACCGGTAGAGAATCTGTACATCACGGTGGATGCGTATCGCATCGATATCGACGACCGCATCGTGCTGTCTGAAAACCTCAGCTCCGATGCGGTCCGCAACTACCTGCAGGCCAATGGCTTCCCGGGCATCGGTGGCGGGCGCTACTTCACCAATGCGGTAGATACCAAGACGCAAGGTGTGGATGCGGTCGGCACCTATCGCTGGAACCTGGATGGCGGCAGCGTGGAGCTGACCTCCGGCTACAACTACAACAAGACCGAAATCAAACGCATCGCCGACAACCCGGCAGCGCTGATGGCGATCGACCCGAGTGCTGTGCGCATCGGCCGCGCCGAAATCGGCCGTATCACCGAAGGCACGCCGCGCGACAAGTTCTTCCTCGGCGGCACCTGGTCGCCGGGCAACTGGTCGTTCACCGGCACCGCCACGCGCTGGGGCGAGTTCAGCACGTTCGGCACCAACGCCGGCAGCGACCAGACCTACGCGGCCAAGTGGACGCTGGATCTGGCCGCCTCCTACAAGTTGGGCGCCTGGAACTTCACCGTTGGTGGCGACAACGTGCTCAACGAATATCCGGACCGCCAGAAAGCCGGTTTGGGCACGCGCACCTACCTGCCCTACAGCAGCGCCTCGCCGTTCGGTTTCAACGGCGCGCTGGTCTATGCGAACGTGAACTACAAGTGGTAACTCCCAAGTGCCGGTCGGCCACGACCGGCACTTGAGTCGCGCCGCACGTTTGCGTGCTGCCGACGTAACCGTCCCTGGCCACCTCGCACATGCGAGGTGGCCAGGTCAGACGCTCTGCGTTGCACGTTGCACCGCTTCAGCAAGGATGCACGCAGTAAGTGCGCAAGGCGCCACACCGCGCGTTGCCGATTGCGGCCATCTTCGCGCGCACTGCTCCGCACTGCGGAAGCATGTGGCGCGCAGGCATGGCCGATTACCCGTACGCAGTTGCATTCCCCGGTATTTACGGTGCTTCGTCGCTACGTCCATCACCCCTCTTGAGCCTTGACCCCCATGCACAACTCCAACGCACTCTCGCTGGCGATTTCAGTCGCACTCACCGTCTGTTCCTTCGCTGCCAGTGCGCAGTCGCAATCGACCCAGCCGCAGAAAACCCTCGACACCCTGATCGTCACCGGTACGCGCGTCAGCGACAGGACCGTGGCCGAATCCGAATCGCCGATCGACATCATCTCCGATGAGTCGTTGCAGGCCACCGGCGCCACCGACGTCGCCACCGCGCTCGGCAAGCTATTGCCATCGCTGAACTTCCCGCGCCCGGCCATTGCCGACGGCAACGACGCCGCCCGTCCGGCCACGCTGCGCGGGCTGTCGCCGGACAACGTGCTGGTGCTGGTCGACGGCAAGCGCTATCACACCTCCTCGCTGGTGAACTACAACCCCTATGTGGGTCGTGGTTCGGCGCCGGCCGATCTCAACTCGCTGCCGATGTCGGCCATCGCCCACATCGAGGTGCTGCGCGATGGCGCGTCCGCACAATACGGCTCCGATGCGATCGCCGGCGTGGTCAACATCGTGCTCAAGCACGGCGCCGCGGCCGGCACCAACAGCATTTCGGTCAATGGCGGCATCATGGACAAGGGCGACGGCGCACAGAACGGCGTGGACGGCTCGGTCGGCCTGCCGTTCGGAGCCACCAGCGGAGATACCGCGCCTGGCTGGGTGCGGCTGTCGTGGAATTATCAAAACTCGATGGACACCAATCGCAGCGAGAACACCAATCGCGCCACCACGCTTGCTGGCGCCGCCAATCCCAGCGGCGTGCCCTACCAGCGTCATGGCGATCCGGATGCCAGGTTCTACCAGGACCTGGTCGCGTTCGGCTATGGCTTAACGCCCAACGTCGAGCTGTACGGCCATCTAAGCCTCAGCCGCCGCGAAGTGACCTCCAACGGCTACTACCGTGCCTACGACAACACCGACCGCAATGTGCAGGCGGTGTATCCCAACGGCTTCCTGCCGCAGATCTACAACCCGATCAACGACCGCTCGGCGGTGCTCGGCGTCAAGGGCACCATGGCCAGCGATTGGCATTGGGACGTGTCGGCCACTTACGGCAAGAACGACATGACCTTCAATATCCTCAACAGCATCAACACCAATCTTTACTGGAGCACGGGCAGCTCGCCGACGAACTTCAATTCCGGCGGTTTCGAAACCGAACAAGGCACGCTCAACGCCGACTTCAACAAGTCCTTCGATTGGGGTCTGGCCTATCCGGTCAATCTGGCCTTCGGTCTCGAACACCGCCAGGACCGCTACGAGATCGTCGCCGGCTCGCCGGCGTCGTATTTCTTCGACCCCGACACGATCAACCCGGATACCGGAGCCCCGTACCCTGGCGGTGCGCAGGTGTTCTCCGGCCTGGAGCCCTCGGTGGCCGGCAAGTTCGGCCGCCATAGCAACGCGGCCTACGCGGCGCTGGAAGCGGACCTGAGCGACAAGCTGTCCGGCGGTATCGCCGGGCGTTACGAGAACTACAGCGATGCCGGTTCCACCCGCTCGGGCAAGCTGTCGGCGCGCTATGCGTTCACCGACACGTTCTCCATGCGCGCAACGGTCTCCAACGGCTTTCGTGCGCCCTCGCTGGCGCAGCAGAACTACGCCTCGGTGGTGACCTTGCCACAGGACGGGCAACTGATCCAGGTGGGCACCTATCGCACCTCCGACCCGATCGCCGTGCAACTGGGCGCGCGTCCACTGAGCCCGGAAAAGTCCACCAATTACGGGATCGGCAGCGTCTGGCAGCCGACCGCCAACTTCACCTCGACGCTGGACGTGTACCAGATCCGCATCTGGGACCAGATCCTGTATTCGGACCAGATCCAGCTCGCCCAGCCGATCGGCCAGGTGGGTGCGGTGCAATTCTTCGTCAACGGCGCCACCAGCCGCACGCGCGGCGTCGACTGGGTCAACAGCTATCGCGCCGATCTCGGTGCCGGCGGCAGCCTCGACCTGAGTGCCAGCGCCAACTACAACAAGACCAAGGTCCTGGAGTTGTCCAATCCGAACTTTGGACGCGCCAGCCAGGGCTTGTTGACCGAGTCCACGCCACGCACCAAGTACATGCTGGCAGCGGACTGGACCTTGGGCGGCTTCTCGCTCAACGGCAATGCCACCCGCTATGGCGCGATCAAGCGCATCGGCGATCCTGCCGACGGCAGCCAGGACCAGACCTATTCGGCACGCTGGATCCTCAATCTGGCGGCCAACTACACCTGGCAGGCGCTGACCTTCACCGTGGGCGCGGACAATGTCACCAACCAGTATCCGACCAAGGCACAGCTGACCACCGGCTACGATGATCGCGCCAGCGGCCTGCAGTACTCCTCGTTATCGCCGTTCGGCTTCAACGGTCGCTACTGGTACGGCCGGGTGACCTACCGCTTCTGATCGGCCGGCTCGAGCGACCCTGCCGATCCGTGCATGCGTACACGCAAACACCGCCGAGTGATCGGCGGTGTTTGTCGTTGTGGACATCACGATTCGTGTGCAGCGGCCGTGCCTCATCTGGCGCGGCGATTGCCAGCGCAGTGATTGCCGCTGCGATTCCGTCCTGGCACGTCACCTCGCTGCACCGCCTGGCCGCAGCTCACCAGGAGGCGAGCAGCGTGTCGACACCGCGCAGGTTGGCGCGATCGTTCAAGCTCAGCGTGTCCAGCTGCTCCAGCCGAAGCGTCGGCAGACGCGCCAGCAGGCAGGCCAGCGCGGCTTCCATTTCGATCAGGGCCAGCCGGTTGCCCAGGCAGTGGTGGATGCCGCCACCGAACGACAGCGCGCGACCCTGCTGGCGGCGGATATCCAACACCTGCGGGTCGGTGAACTGCAGCGTGTCGTGATTGGCCGCGCCCAGCATCAGATACAGCATGGTGCCCTGGGGAACCGCCACGCCCTCGATCTGGAAATCCTGCAAGGCGGTGCGCGTGGCGATCTGCACCGAGCTGTCGTAGCGCATGCATTCGAGCACCGCGTTGGGAAGCAGGCTCGGGGTTTCCTGCAGCAGGCGCAATTGCTGCGGGTGCCGATGCAGGGCGACCAGCGCATTGCAGATCATGGAGGTGGTTTCGTGGCCGGCAAAGAGCAGAAGGATCACGTTGGAGACGATCTCCTCGTCACTCAGGCGGCGGCCGTTGTCCTCGGCCTTGATGAAGCGCGCAATCAGATCGTCGCCGCCATCGCTGCGACGTTGCGCGATCACGCCATGGAAATACCGTGCCAGCTGGTCGTACGCAACGCTGGTCGCCTGCAGTTCTTCCGCCGTCATCATCGGATCGAAGACGTTTGCCAGCGCGCTGGTCGCGTGACTCAACGCGGTGACATCGGCTGCATCGATATCCAGCATCCGGCAGATGATGGCGATCGGCAGCGGGAACGCGAACTCGGTCGACAGATCGCAGTGGCCGTTGGCCTGGAAATCGTCGATCAATCCGCGGCGGTATCGCGGGCCACCTCACGCATGGACTCCATCTGCCGCGCACCGAAGGCCTGCGTCATCAGTGCGCGCAACTGGGTGTGCAGCAGCGGATTGAGCAGCAGGAACATGCGGCTCATGCCCTGAAACAGCGGCAGGTGCACCGCCGCTTCGCCGTAGCGCAGACGAATGCCTTGCAGATAGTCGCGGCCGACCCGTCGATCGCCTAGCAGGCGATCGACCACGGCGTAGCGGCCGGACATCAGCCGCCCCGCTGCCACCTGCACCAGTGGGCCTTCCTCGCGCAGGCGTGCGTAGGTCGGATAGGGATCCGTGGCGAAACTGGGGTGTTGCCAAATCGCTGAGATGCATGGCCTGGCTCGGGTGGCATCACCCCGAAACAGGGGCGATGCATGCGTGCGCCTGCCGAAGAACGCAGGTGCTCGGCTGGATGCCCGGATTATCTGCACGTGCCGCGCCCGGGCCTTGCGCACGCACGAAGCGGTGTCGTCAATGTTGAATCGGCATTGCCGGACTTGCGCCGTACGTCTCAGCTCGCAGGTGTGGGCGACAGCGGTTTACACGCGACACCTGACGCATGTATCTGCCTGCGCATGCGCCGCACATCGCATCGCGTTAATCACGCGCTGTGTACTATGGGCGTCCGGCCAACCGGACCTGTTTTGCGGTCCAGTTCCCCCTGCCGGACTCCAGCCATGACCACGCAATGCCCGCAGGCGACGCCCGGCGCAGTGCCGTTGGCTGGTCGACCTCGACGATCTCCTGGACACTCTCACAACGGATTGGAATGCATCACGACACCAGCCTCATCGACATCATCGCCGTCGGCCTCGCGGTCGCCTTCATCCTTGGCACGCTCGCGCAGAAGGTGAAGCTCTCGCCGCTGGTCGGCTACCTGCTGGCCGGCGTGTGCGTGGGGCCGTTTACGCCAGGCTTCGTGGCCGACCAGACCATCGCCAGCCAACTGTCCGAACTCGGTGTGATGTTGCTGATGTTCGGCGTGGGCCTGCATTTTTCGCTCGACGATTTGATGGAAGTGAAGTGGATCGCGGTGCCTGGTGCATTGGCGCAGATCGTGGTGGCCACCCTGCTCGGCTGGGCGCTGGCGTGGAGCATGGGCTGGTCGCTGATTCACGGCTTGGTATTCGGCCTGGCGCTGTCGGTGGCCAGTACGGTGGTGCTGTTGCGCGCCCTGGAAGAACGCCGTTTGCTGGACACCCAGCGCGGCCGCATCGCGGTGGGCTGGCTGATTGTCGAAGACCTGGTGATGGTGCTGGCATTGGTGTTGCTCCCGGCGCTGGCGGATGTGCTCGGTACCGGAACGCCAGCCGCGGCGCACGATGCGCAATCGCCCTCGCTACTGGCCGCGCTTGGCATAACCTTATTCAAGATGGTGGCGTTCGTCGCAGCGATGCTGGTTATCGGCCGGCGCGTGATTCCCTGGTCGTTGGCAAAAGTGGCAGCAACCGGCTCGCGCGAACTGTTCACCCTGGCCGTGCTCGGCATCGCGCTGGGCGTGGCATTCGTGTCGGCCACATTGTTCGGTGTGTCGTTCGCGCTAGGCGCGTTCTTTGCCGGCATGCTGCTCAAGGAATCGGAACTCAGCCATAAGGCCGCCAGCGACTCGCTGCCGTTGCGCGACGCATTTGCGGTGCTGTTCTTCGTGTCGGTGGGCATGTTGTTCGACCCGATGATCCTGATCGCGCACCCGTGGCAGGTCCTGGCGACCTTCCTGACCATTACCGTGGGCAAGTCGCTGGCGGCCTTTTTGATCGTGCGCGCGTTCGGCCACCCCACCGGCACGGCGCTCACCATTTCCACCAGCCTGGCGCAGATTGGCGAATTCTCTTTCATCCTGGCCGGCCTGGGCGTGCAACTGGCGATCCTGCCGGAAACGGGCCGCGACCTGATCCTGGCCGGCGCGTTGCTGTCGATCGTGGCCAACCCGTTCCTGTTCTCGTGGCTGGACCGCTGGCAGGCCAAACAGGCGCAGGACGCGCCCGCCGCAGTGGAGCCGGAACTACCGCCCGGCCCGCCGCTGCCGGCGGATGGGCATGCCATCGTGATCGGCTACGGCCGCGTGGGCAGTTCGCTGGCGCAATTACTGCGCAGCCGCGGCGTGCCGGTGCTGGTGATCGACGACAACGGCGACCACGTGGCCAAGGCGCATGCCGCTGGTATTCCCGGCATCCGTGGCAGCGCAGCGGCCGACCGCGTGCTGGCCGAGGCACGCCCGGAGCACGCCAAGATCGCCATCCTGGCCATTCCGCAGCCGCTGGAGGCCGGCGAAGCGCTGGCCAAGCTGCGCGTCATCAACCCCTCGCTGATACTGCTGGCGCGCGCTCATAGCGACGCCGAGGTCAAGCACCTGCTCGAACACGGTGCCGACGGCGCGGTGCTGGCCGAGCGCGAACTGGCTTATTCGCTGGCCGAGATGGTGATGTCCACTCCTCCGTACCGCGCATTGAACGTGCCGGCGTCGTGATTCGAGCCTGTGGTCCGCGTCGAATGAGCTGCGTTGATCGTCAACACTGTGAGCGGAGACTGCATTGCGCCAGCTTGGCTCGCGCCAAGGCAAGCGGCGGAGCGCACGCTCGGGCCACCCGTCCGTAAAATGGTCTGCAGCGCGCCGAGACAAACTCCCGCATGCCATCAGCATCGATCGCCATGCGGGCCACGCTCGACACGCGACGCATCGGCGGCCGGCAACGGCCGGGACCATTGGGCAATGCCAGGTGGCGTTGCTGTCGTTCCATCTCACTGCAGCGGCGCTCGAACTGCTCCATGAGCGCGGCGGTCTTGTCGACCAAGGTCAGCGGGTCTTTTGTATTCATTGTGCATCCTGCCTTTGCTGATGGCGTTTACATGCTGCGCCCACCGATGCGCATCGTTTGTTGCTGTTGCTGTTGCTGTTGCTGTTGCTGTTGCTGTTGCTGTTGCTGTTGCTGTTGCTGTTGCTTCTGCTTCTCGTTGTCCTGGGCCTGCATCGGTTGGGGGGCCTGTTCATTGATCAGGTTCTGGTTCTTCTGCCGGTATTGGTCGTGGTCGCGGTCCTGTTCGGCGGCCAGCTTACGGTCCTGGAA
>NZ_JFAQ01000068.1 GCF_001304695.1 Xanthomonas axonopodis | reverse complement strand
AGCATGGGATCAAACACCTAGAGGCAATGGGGCCGGGGGGCAGGCGCAGCCACATGCACCCAACCCACTGCGCCGCATCGCGCCACCGCAGCCGCCGCGATCCGTTCGCGGTCATCCTGCGCAGAGACTCCGGCCGCCCAAGCGCGGAAGTCTCTGCGCCAGATTCCGCATTCATGACCCTGGCTACCTTGGCATTCCCACGGCGCGTTAGACTGTCGCCCCTCTGCGGCCCGCCAGGCCGCCCTGCATGGATTGTCATACACGCATGAGCTGGCTCAGCAAATTGATGCCTTCCGGCATCCGCACCGAAAACACTCCGGCCAAGAAGCGCAGTGTCCCCGAGGGACTGTGGGAAAAGTGCAGCAATTGCGGCAGCGCGCTGTACGGCCCGGAACTCGAAGAAAACCTCGAGGTGTGCCCGAAATGCGATCACCACATGGCGATCCGCGCCCGCGCGCGCCTGAATTCGCTGTTCGACCCGGACACCGCGACCACTGAAATCGCCGCGCAGCTCGGGCCGGTCGACGCGCTCAAGTTCAAGGACCAGAAGCGCTACGGCGAACGTATCAAGGCCAGCCAGAAGGCCAGCGGCGAATACGACGCGCTGATCGCCATGCGCGGCACGCTGAAGGGCAATCCGCTGGTCGCCGCTGCTTTCGATTTCGCCTTCATGGGCGGCTCGATGGGGTCGGTGGTCGGCGAGCGCTTTGCGCGTGCGGCCGAAGTGGCGCTGGAAGTCGGCTGCCCGTTCGTGTGCTTTTCCGCCAGTGGCGGCGCACGCATGCAGGAAGGCCTGTTCTCGCTGATGCAGATGGCCAAGACCTCGGCCGCGCTCGGACGCCTGCGCGAAGCCGGCCTGCCGTATATCTCGGTGCTGACCCATCCCACCACCGGCGGCGTGTCGGCCTCGTTCGCGATGCTCGGCGATATCAACATCGCCGAGCCGCATGCGCTGATCGGCTTTGCCGGCCCGCGCGTGATCGAACAGACGGTGCGCGAAACGCTGCCCGAAGGTTTCCAGCGCTCGGAGTTCCTGCTGGACCACGGCGCCATCGACCAGATCTGCGACCGCCGCCAGATGCGCGACCGCATCGCCGAGCTCACCGCGATGATGATGCGGCAGCCGCGCCCGCAAGACGCCGACGCCGCATGAGCGCACGCAAGTATTTCGGCACCGACGGCATCCGCGGTCGGGTAGGGCAGGGCGTGATCTCGGCCGATTTCGTGCTGCGCTTGGGCAATGCACTTGGCCGGGTGCTGACCCGGGGCCACAGCAAGCGGCCGTTGGTGCTGATCGGCAAGGACACCCGCATTTCCGGCTACATGTTCGAAGCGGCGCTCGAAGCTGGCCTGGTTGCCGCCGGTGCCGATGTGCAACTGATCGGGCCGATGCCGACCCCGGCCATCGCCTTTTTGACCAGCACGCTGCGCGCCGATGCGGGGGTGGTGATCAGCGCCTCGCACAATCCGCATTACGACAACGGCATCAAGTTCTTCTCCGCCGAAGGCGAGAAGCTCGACGACGCCACCGAAGCGGCGATCGAAGCGGCGTTGGACGAGCCGTTCCACACGGTGGAATCGGAGCGGCTGGGCAAGGCCATCCGCACGCGTGACGCGATCGGCCGCTATATCGAATTCTGCAAGGCCAGCGTGGCGCGCGGTTTCACCCTGCACGGGTTGAAGATGGTGCTGGATTGCGCGCACGGCGCCACCTATCACATCGCACCCATGCTGTTTCGTGAGCTGGGCGCCGACGTGATGGTTATCGGCGCCGCGCCGGACGGGCTCAACATCAACGCCGGTGTGGGCTCGACCCATATCGAGAATCTCGCTGCGAAGGTGCGCGAGTGTGGTGCGCATCTGGGCATTGCCTTCGACGGCGACGGCGACCGCGTGCTGATGGCCGACGACCAGGGCAACCCGGTCGATGGCGACGATCTGCTGTACGTGCTCGCGCGCTCGTGGCAGGCCAGCGGCCGGCTGACGGGTACCGTGGTCGGCACCTTGATGACCAATTACGGTCTGGAACAGGCATTGGCAGCACTGAACATTCCGTTCCAGCGCGTCAAGGTCGGCGACCGCTATGTGCATCAAGCCCTGGTCGAAGGCGGCGGCACCTTGGGCGGCGAAACGTCCGGTCACCTGCTGTGCCTGGACCGTGCCAGCACCGGCGATGGCATCGTCAGCGCGCTGCAGGTGCTCGAGGCGCTGGGTCGCGACGGGCAGAGCCTGCGCGAGGCGCTCGGCAGCCTGAACAAGGTGCCGCAGAAGACCGTCAACGTGCGCCTGGATGGCGGCGCCGCCAAGGCCATCGTGGAAGCGGCCAACGTGCAACAGGCATTGCAGCAGGCGCAAGCCGCCGTTCAAGGTCGCGGCCGTGCGTTCCTGCGCCCGTCGGGCACCGAGCCGGTGGTGCGGGTGACCGTGGAAGCCGACGACGCCGGCCTGATGCAGGACACGCTCGACCGGCTCTCGGGTGCAGTGCGTGACGCGGCGTGAGTCGATCGTCATTGGCGTCTGCGTGGTCATCGCCAAGGCCGCGACGTTTTACCTGTTGTATCGCCTGCTGATCTGATCAGCAGGTTTTTTCGACCTTTTCGACCTTGACTGCAGACATCCGTATGAGCGCGCGCATCCCCACGCTGGATATCACCCGTTTCGATACCGACCGCGATGCCTTCGTGGCCGAGCTCGGAGCGGCTTATCGGCAGTGGGGCTTTGCCGGCATCCGCAATCACGGCATCGCCCAGGCCGACATCGACGCCGCCTACGAGGTGTTCAAGGCGTTCTTCGCGTTGCCGGAAGCGACCAAGCGCCGTTATCACATGGAAGGCAGCGGCGGCGCGCGTGGCTACACCGCGTTCGGTGTGGAAACCGCCAAGGATTCCAAGCACTTCGACCTCAAGGAGTTCTGGCACATCGGTCGCGAGATTCCGGACGATTCGCCGTACCGTGCAGTGATGCCGCCGAATCTGTGGCCCAGCGAAGTGCGTGGTTTCCGCGAGCGCGGCTACCAGCTGTACCAGCAACTGGATCAACTGGGTTCGCGCGTGCTGTCCGCGCTGGCGCTGCATATCGGCCTGCCGCAGGACTATTTCGTCGACAAGACCAACAACGGCAATTCGATCCTGCGGCCGATCCATTACCCGCCGATCACCAGCGACGACATCTCTAACGTGCGTGCCGGTGCGCATGGCGACATCAATTTCATCACCTTGCTGGTGGGTGCCAGTGCCGCCGGCCTGGAAGTGCGTTCCCACGATGGCGAATGGGTGCCGTTCACTGCCGACGCCGACACCATCGTGGTCAACATCGGCGACATGCTGCAGCGCCTGACCAACCATGTATATCCGTCCACCATCCACCGCGTGGTCAATCCGCCTGGAGAGCAGGCGCGCCAGCCGCGCTATTCGGTGCCGTTCTTCCTGCACCCCAATCCGGATTTCCTCATCGACGTGCTGCCCTCGTGCATCAGTGCCGATAATCCCAGCCCGTATCCGGAGGCGATCACGGCGCATGGTTTCCTGGAAGAGCGTCTGCGCGAGATCAAGCTGAAGTAATCCAGCGCGCGTCGGAATACGTTGCGCGCAGCCAATCGCTGTGTTCGCAATAGGGCTGGTGACGATTGCCACATATTTGCTCATGAATTTCCGCTCGCGTCCGGTTAAAGCTTGCGTTCACTCCCGCCGATAACCCAGTCTGATCGCTAGCGCGACGTCGGACTCGCCTGGCGCCCGCTACCGATTGCATAAGGTTGGGGACGCTTGCGCATGCGATGGTTCAAACGGGTGGGTGCGATGTGTGTGCTGGCGGCGTATGTCGCCTCAGGGGCGGTAGCGGCCACGTCGGTTGTCGTGACCGTGGCCGACGCCAATGGCGTGTTGGTCGATGCGGTCGTGAGTCTGGAGCCTGCGCGGCCGGTTGCGCCTGGCGCGGTCAAGACCGTGGAAATGGACCAGATCAACTCGCAGTTCGTGCCTGCCGTGCTGGCAGTGCGCACCGGGACCCTGGTGCGCTTTCCGAACAAAGACCAGATTCGCCATCAGGTCTATTCGTTCTCGCCGGCCAAGCGCTTCGAACTGCCATTGTTCCAGGGCACTACGGCTACGCCGGTGCGTTTCGATCAGGCTGGCCTGGTCACCATTGGCTGCAATATCCACGATTGGATGCTGGGGTACATCGTGGTGCTGGAGACGCCGTACTTCGGCAAGACCGGCAGCGATGGCCACGTCCAGCTTGACGCGCCTGCGGGCAATTACACGCTGCGCGTCTGGCACCCGCGCATCAAGGGCGCTGCCAGCAGCGAGCCGTTGGTGATCACGCGCGAGCCAGTGCAGCGCCGCGTGACCCTGCAGACCACCGGCACCGCGCCGGCCGTGGCGCCACCGGATGCGCGCGCGCGCGCGCTGCAGGACAAGTTCCGTAACGCCGACCCGAAGAAGCCACGCCCATGAGGTCGATGCGCCTGCATACCCGCATCGCGGCCGTGCTGGTGCTGGTCGTGCTTGCCACGCAGGCGCTGACATTCCTTGCCGTGCAGGTGGCCACCGAGCGCAGCGTCAAGGCGCAGCTTGGCGAAGAGCTGGAGATCGGGCAGCGGGTCTGGCAACGCATCAATATGCGCCGCGACGAACAGTTGCTGCAGTCGGCGTCGGTGCTGGCCGACGACTTCGGGTTTCGTGCGGCCGTCGCCAGCGGCGATGTGCCGACCATGCAATCGGCCCTGCGCAACCACGCCGCGCGCATGTCCGCGCAAACCGCGCTGTTGCTGTCGCCCGATGGGCAATTCTTGACCGGCCTGGCCGAGGTCCCGCAGGCCGAACAGCTGCGTGCGGTGCAGGCATTGCTGGAACAGGCACAGCGCGATGGACGCGCGGTCGGCGTGGTGGCGCTGAATCAACACATCGTGCGGTTGGCAGTGGTGCAGGTGCTGGCGCCGAACCGCGTCGGCTGGATCGGGATCGGCAACGAATCCGGCGATGGCCTGGCGCAGGATTTCCGCACCACTACCGGGCTGGATGCGACCTTCTTCACCGATGGTCCGCCGGTGCGCGTGCTGGCCTCCACCCTGGAGCCCTCGGCGCGCGCCCAATTTGCGCAGCAACTGCCCCTGGCCGAAAAGGAGCAGGCTGCATCGATCCCGCTGACGCTGGACCAGGCGCGTTATCTGGTCAGACTGCAATCGATCCAGGGCGACAGCCAGGTGCGGGTGGCGTTGCAGGCATCGCTGGATCGCGCCGTGGCGCCGTACCGCATCCTCAAGCTGCGTATTCTGCTGCTGGCAGGCTTGGCCACGGTCGCTGCATTGGGCGTGGCGATTTTTCTTGCGCGCAGCGTGAGCAAACCGGTTGCGCAATTGGTGCAGGCCGCACGGCGCATTCAGCGCGGCGATTACCGCACCGCCGTGCAGGTGCCGCCGGGCCGCGAACTCGCCGAATTGGCCGACAGTTTCGGGCGCATGCAACACCAGATCGCCAGCCGCGAACAGCACATCCTGCATCAGGCCCGCCATGACGCCTTGACCGGGTTGCCAAACCGGATTTGGTTGCTGGAGCGCTTGAAGGACGTGGTGGATCAGACCGTGGCATCCGGCGGCACCGCCGCGGTGCTGATCCTGGATCTGGAGCGCTTCAAGGAACTCAACGACAGCCTGGGCCACGACTTCGCAGACCAGGTGTTGGTCGAAGCCGGGCGCCGGCTCGTCGATGTGGTGCAAGCGCCCAATCTGGTGGGCCGGCTGGGGAGCGATGAATTCATGGTGGTGGTGGCGCAAGCGGATGCGGCCAGCGTGCAGCAGGATGCGCAGCATCTGCTGTTGCAATTGCGCCGCCCGCTGGTGTTGCCGCAGGCGCGCATCCAGCTCGAAGCCAGCATCGGCATCGCCTTGATTCCCGAGCACGGTGCCGACCCGGACACCTTGTTGCGCCGGGCCGACATCGCACGGCGGCAAGTCGGCACGACATCCACCTTCGGCGCCAGTGTCTACCGCATGGGCCAGGACGAACAGCATCTGCGGCGTCTGCGCCTCACTGGCGACTTGCGTCAGGCCATCGGCGCCAACGAACTCACCTTGCGCTTCCAGCCCAAGATTTGTCTGCGCACCGATCATGTCGAACAGGTCGAAGTGCTGGTGCGCTGGCATCATCCGGTGCTCGGGCCGATCGGCCCGGACGAATTCATTCCGCTCGCCGAACACTCCGGCGTGATCCATCCGCTCACCCGCTTCGTGCTGGACGAAGCGCTGCGCTGCCAGGCGCAATGGCGCGAGCACGGGCTGGTACTGGGCATGGCGATCAACCTGTCCGCACTGGATCTGTCCGACCCCGGCTTGCCCGACTTCGTGCGCAGCCGTTTGGAGCATCACGCCGTGCCCGCGCAGTCGGTCACGCTGGAATTGACCGAAAGCGCCCTGATGCGTGATGTCGAATTCGCGCTGCACATGCTGCATCAGTTGCGCGGTGTGGGTGTGCGCCTGTCCATCGACGACTTCGGCACCGGCTATTCCTCGTTGGCCCAACTCAAGCGCATGCCGGTGAACGAATTGAAGATCGACAAGAGTTTCGTCATGCAGTTGGCCGAAGGCACCGACGATGCCTTCATCGTCCGCAGCACGATCGATCTGGGGCATAACCTGGGGCTGAGCGTCATCGCCGAAGGCGTCGAAAACACCGCGGCCCTCGCCCTGCTGCGCGGCTACGGCTGCGACATGGTGCAGGGCTATCTGTATTCGCCACCGCTGGAAGAAGCGCCGCTGGTGGCCTGGTGCATGCGCCAACTCGGCATGACCGCGCCAGCGCATGCAGGTGTGCGGCGATGAGCGTGCATCTGCGTGTTGCGTTCCTTGCTGCTGCGGTGACCGGCGTGTTCGCGCCGCTGCATGCCCTGGCCGGCGACGGGCGCCTGCTCGCCACCGGCGTCGTATCGATGATCGAAGGCAGTAGCGGCGGCGGCATCGTGCCGTGGGCCACATTGTCGGGTTACGGGACGCGCGACGAACTCGGTACCGTCGTATTCGCAACGCACGTGGATAGCGGCGATTACCGTCTCGACGTGCAGGGCGCCGCGCTCACGGTCGGCAATCGGCTGGAGCTGTCGCTTGCCCGCCAGCGTCTGGATCTGGGCACCTTGCAGGACCGGCTCGGCTTGCCATGGAATGCGCTTGGCCAGGACGTGTTCGGTGCCAAGTGGCGCTTGGCCGGCGATCTTGTGTACGGACATGCGCCGCAAGTCAGCCTGGGCGTGCAATACAAGCGCTTGCGCAACGGCACCTTGCCGTTGGCGATCGGTGCGCGCGACGATCACGGCACCGATATCTACGTCAGCGCGAGCCGCCTGTTGCTGCAGGGCGCCGGCGGATATCAGCTGCTGCTCAACGGCACCTTGCGCGCTACCCGCGCCAACCAGACTGGCTTGCTCGGCTTCGGCGGCGATCGCCGCAATAGCTATCGTTTGGTGCCCGAGGTCAGTGCTGCGGTGGTGTTTTCGCCGTCTTGGGCTGTGGGCGCGGAATATCGCGACAAACCCAATAACCTCGGCTTCGCGCGCGAGCAAGCGTGGGCAGATGCGTTCGTCGCCTGGTTCCCCAGCAAGCATGTGTCGTTGACCGCCGCCTGGGCCGATCTTGGCGATATCGCCACGCTTGCCGATCAGCGCGGTCCTTATCTCTCTTTGCAGGTGGCGTTTTGATGAACCGATGGTTGCGCTGGTTGTTGCTATGCATGCTGGGCTTGACGAGTGCCTGCGCCAGCACGCAACCGCGGCAGACGCTGTACGACGAGCTCGACGGCCAGGCCGGCATCGAAGCGCTGGTGGAAACCATGCTCTCGCGCATCGCCGACGACCCACGCATCGTCGACAAATTCGCACGCGTCAATATCGTCATGCTCAACGATCGGCTGGTGCAGAAGTTCTGTCATGTCGCCGACGGCCCATGCCCGGACACCACCAAGTCGATGCAGCAGGCACATGCGCACCTGGCCATCCGCGAAGGCGACTTCAATGCCTTGGTCGAAGATCTGAACTGGGCCATGGATCAGCGCAAGATTCCGCGTCGCACGCAAAATCGCCTGCTGGCGCGCCTGGCGGCCATGCACGGCGAGATCGTCAACCACTGAGAACAGTGAGTGGTTCTTAGCGCTGGCGGCAAGGCGTGTGAGCTGACGCTGACTTGGACTTGCATGCGCGTGCATCCACATCATTTGACGCTCGAGACCTGCGCCTGCGTGGTCGTCGCAAATTCTCCGATCGCCCAGGTTGAAGTCAGGCCCGAAGTGCTGCCGAGCACAGGCGATCTCTTCTGCACACGCAGCCTGCCGGTGCGTCAAGCCAGCGGCCGCACCCGATGCGAACCGCGCGCCATCAGGCGTAGCGCAAACGCATGCGGCAACAGCCGCAGTGCTGCGTTGATCAGCCGATAGCGCCAGCCCGGCACCGCCAGCACCTGGCCGCGTTCCAGTGCGGCGATTCCATATTCGGCCACCGCGTCGGCCTGCAGCCAGGCCCAGGCGGGCAGGGTGGACATCGCCTCGCGGGTGCCGGTCACGTCGTGGAATTCGGACCAGGCAAAGCCCGGGCACAGTGCGCACACCTTGACCGCGCGATCGGCGTTTTCCAGTGCCAGCGATTCGCTGAAGCGCAGCATGAAGCTCTTGCTGGCCGCATACAGGGTCTGCCCATCGGCGCTGGGCGTCAGTGCGGCGAACGAGGCCACGTTGAGAATGCGGCCCTGGCCGCTGGCACGGATCATGGGCAGCAGTCTCCAGGTCAGCTCGCACACCGCGCCCACCATCACCTGCAGGAAGCGCGCATGCGTGGTCCAGTCGTTGTGCAGGTAGCGGCCCGGCACGCCGTAGCCGGCGTTGTTGACCAGTGTGCCCACGGTCCAGCCGTTGCGCTGGATCTGTGTTGCCAGCGCTTCGGCCGCGGTCGGGTCGGCCAGGTCGGCCGGCAGCACTTCCACCCGAACCGTGCTGCGCAATTCCTCGGCCAATGCCTGCAGCCGGTCTACCCGGCGTGCGGTCAGGATCAGCGGCATGCCACGCCTGGCATAGGCGCGCGCAATCTCGCGGCCAATGCCGCTAGATGCGCCGGTGATCAAGGCGAAGACAGGCGAAACGGACATGGCAGGTTCCTGGAAGGGGAGGAGAAAGACATCTGGCGGACAGAAGTGTGCCGGTTGCCGACAGGCCTTGGGCTATTCTGTTGCCTGTCTTCAACTCAGGAACCTGCGCCTGATGCGTCGAAAGATCGTTGCCGGAAATTGGAAGCTGCATGGCAGCCGCGCCTTCGCCACCGAACTGGTGGCCAAGGTGGCCGCGCACATGCCCCTGGAGGGTGTCGAAGTCGTCATCCTGCCGCCACTGCCTTACCTCGGCGATCTGATCGAGGATTTCGAGGCCTATCACCTGTCGTTCGGAGCCCAGGACGTCAGCAGCAACGAGAAGGGCGCCTACACCGGCGAGGTATCGGCCTCCATGCTGGTCGATGTCGGTGCCGGCTATGGGCTGGTCGGCCACTCCGAGCGCCGCCAATACCATCAGGAGAGTAGCGAACTGGTGGCGCGCAAGTTCGCCGCCGCCATCCATGCCGGGCTGATCCCGGTGCTGTGCGTGGGCGAATCGCTGGAACAGCGTGAAGCCGGTCAGACTGAGGCAATCCTACGTGCCCAGCTCGACCCGGTCCTGGCGCTGGTCGGCAGTGCCGGTTTCGCAGGCGCGGTGCTGGCCTATGAACCGATCTGGGCCATTGGCACCGGCCGCACTGCCACCCCGGAGCAGGCCCAGGCCGTGCACGCCTTCCTCCGTGGCGAAGTCGCGAAGGGGGATGCTAGAATAGCCGATTCGTTGCCCATCCTGTACGGGGGCAGTGTCAAGCCCGACAACGCCGGTGAGCTGTTCGCACAGCCTGACGTCGATGGCGGGCTGGTCGGCGGCGCATCACTGGTCGCCGAAGATTTCCTGGCCATCGCACGCGCGGCGGCCGCGTGCTAACCCATTAAGTTTTGTCCGGGGACGGATTTCGAAATGCTGATGTTGATCCTCAATGTGGTCTACGTGCTGGTCGCCCTGGCGATGATTGCGCTGATCCTGATGCAGCGTGGCGCAGGTGCGGCGGCCGGTTCCGGCTTCGGCGCCGGCGCGTCGGGCACCGTGTTCGGCTCGCAGGGTGCGTCGAACTTCCTGTCCAAGTCGACCAAGTGGCTGGCGGTGGTGTTTTTCAGCATCAGCCTGTTCATGGCCTGGTATGCCACGCACGGCGCACGTCCGACGGATCAGAACCTGGGCGTGATGTCGCAGTCGGCAACCCCGGCGCCGGCCGGCGCCGGCGAGCTCACCCCGCCGTTGCCGCAGGCTCCGGCCGCAGGTGCGGTGCCGACCGCTCCGTCGCAGCCTGCTCCGGCCGCCGCTCCGGCGGCAGCGCCTGTGCAGTCCGCACCGGCGCAGCCGGCGCCTGCAGCACGCGAAGAAAACGCTTCAGAACCAGCACAAAAACGCTGAAGCCGGTTACAATACGCTGCGCACTGGGATACCCAGCGGCGCAACGTATGCCCAGGTGGCGGAATTGGTAGACGCACTACCTTGAGGTGGTAGCGACTTAGGTCGTAGGGGTTCGAGTCCCCTCTTGGGCACCATTGTTTGGCTGCAGTTCCTGCGCATCGCTTGTCGCGCGCGGGGTCTGCCTATACCCCATGCCGGCACGCGGCGCGTGCGGGCAGAGGCAAGAGAGAATCGCTGTGCTGGCCGAATATTTGCCGAGTCTGCTGTTTCTGATCGTCGCCACCGGTATCGGCATCGTGCTGATGCTGGTCGGTCGATTCCTCGGTCCGCGTAGCCCGGACCCGCGCAAGCTCTCGCCTTACGAGTGCGGCTTCGAAGCCTTCGAAGACGCGCGCATGAAGTTCGATGTGCGCTACTACCTGATCGCGATCCAGTTCATCGTGTTCGATCTGGAAATCATCTTCATCGTGCCGTGGACGCAGGTGTTCATGGAGATCGGCGCACGTTCGCTGGTCACCATGGGCCTGTTCGTCGGCATGTTGTTCCTCGGCTTTATCTACGTGTGGAAGAAGGGAGCGCTGGAATGGGAGTGATTCAGACCCTGGATAGTCTGATGACCAACCCGATGCCGGAAGGCCGGGTGGAAGACATCCTGCGCCCGGAAGGCGAAAACCCGTTGCTCGAAAAGGGCTACGTGACCACCAGCGTCGACGCCCTGCTGAACTGGGCACGCACCGGTTCGATGTGGCCGATGACCTTCGGCCTGGCGTGCTGCGCCGTCGAAATGATGCATGCGGGCGCCTCGCGCCTGGATCTGGACCGCTACGGCGTGGTGTTCCGCCCGTCGCCGCGCCAGTCCGACGTGATGATCGTGGCCGGTACCCTGGTCAACAAGATGGCCCCGGCGTTGCGCAAGGTCTACGACCAGATGCCAGATCCGAAGTGGGTCATTTCGATGGGCAGCTGCGCCAATGGCGGCGGCTACTATCATTATTCGTATTCGGTGGTGCGCGGTTGCGACCGCATCGTGCCGGTGGACATCTACGTCCCGGGCTGCCCGCCGACCGCCGAGGCGCTGATCTACGGCATCCTGCAGCTGCAGAAGAAGATCTGGCGTACCCAGACGATCGCGCGCTGACACCCGTCTTCCTTCTACCGAGAGCAGCCAAGCCCCCATGGCAGAGCAAGCATCCTCCTTCACTGACCGACTTGCGACACGTTTTGCCGGTGCGCAGATTGCTTTGGCATTGCCGCGCGGCGAAGTGACGCTGGAAGTCGCTGCCGCCGATTGGCACGCCACCTGTCTGGCACTGCGTGACGAGCTCGGTTTCGAACAGCTCAGCGACCTGTGCGGCGTCGATTACCTCGGCTATGGCAGCGACGAGTGGGATACCGCCGACGTGTCGTCGCAAGGCTTCAGTCGCGGCGTGGAGGGCAAGGCGGTCGGTCGTTTCGCCTGGGGCGAATTCCCCAGCCAGGAAAGCTCCGCTGGCACGCAGCCGCAGCAGCTGCCCAAGCAGCGTTTTGCCGTGGTCGCGCAGCTCATTTCCTACCAGCACAACCAGCGCTTGCGCGTGCGTTGCTATGCACCGGACGAGCAGGTGCCGATGGTGGCGTCGGTGACCGATATCTGGCCCGGTGTGAACTGGTTCGAGCGCGAGGCGTTCGACCTGTTCGGCATTGTGTTCGATGGGCACCCGGATCTGCGCCGCATCCTGACCGACTACGGATTCGTTGGTCACCCGTTCCGCAAGGACTTCCCGCTGATCGGCAACGTCGAAGTGCGTTACGACGAGGGGCGCAAGCGCGTGGTGTACGAGCCGGTAACTTCGGTCGAGCCGCGCGTCGGCGTGCCGCGTGTCATTCGCGACGATGCCCGTTATGAGACTGCCGCTGGTGAAGTGGGCAAGTCGGAGACTGCCAAGTGAGTGAGTTCCGCCAGGCAACCGATGCCTTCGCGAGCAATCCTGTCGAAAACAAGCAGGAAATCCGCAATTACACGATGAACTTCGGCCCGCAGCATCCTGCGGCGCACGGCGTGTTGCGCCTGATCCTGGAAATGGACGGCGAGACCGTGGTGCGTGCCGATCCGCATATCGGCCTGCTGCACCGTGGCACCGAGAAGCTGGCCGAGTCCAAGCCGTTCAACCAGTCGGTTCCGTATATGGATCGTCTGGATTACGTGTCGATGATGTGTAACGAGCACGCCTACGTGCGCGCGATCGAATCCCTGATGGGGATCGAAGCGCCCGAGCGTGCGCAGTACATCCGCACCATGTTCGACGAAATCACCCGCATCAAGAACCACTTGATGTGGGTCGGTTCCAATGCGCTCGATCTGGGTGCGATGGCGGTGATGCTGTATGCATTCCGCGAGCGCGAAGAACTGATGGACGTCTACGAGGCGGTCAGTGGCGCGCGCATGCACGCTGCCTACTACCGTCCCGGCGGCGTCTACCGCGATCTGCCCGATCGCATGCCGCAGTACAAGGAGTCGCGTTGGCACAAGGGCGGTGCGCTGAAGAAGCGTAATGCGGGGCGCGAAGGCACCATGCTGGACTTCCTGGAGGAGTTCACCAACACCTTTCCGGCACGCGTGGACGAATACGAGACCCTGCTGACCGATAACCGCATCTGGAAGCAGCGCACTGTGGATGTGGGCATCATCAGCCCGGATCTGGCGCGCGCCTGGGGCATGACCGGTCCGATGCTGCGTGGTTCGGGTATCGAGTGGGATCTGCGCAAGAAGCAGCCCTATGCCAAGTACGACGCAGTGGATTTCGATATCCCGGTCGGCACCAACGGCGACTGCTATGACCGCTACCTGGTGCGCGTGGCTGAGATGCGCGAATCCAACCGCATCATCAAGCAGTGCGTGAAGTGGCTGAAGGCCAACCCCGGCCCGGTCATGGTCACCAATTTCAAGGTCGCTCCGCCCAGCCGCGAAGGCATGAAGGACGACATGGAAGCGCTGATCCATCACTTCAAGCTGTTCAGTGAAGGCTATTGCGTGCCGGCCGGCGAAACCTATAGCGCGGTCGAAGCGCCCAAGGGCGAGTTCGGTTGCTACCTGATGTCAGACGGCGCCAACAAGCCGTTCCGCGTGCATCTGCGCGCGCCGGGTTTTGCGCATCTGTCGTCGATGGACGCGGTGGTGCGTGGCTATTTGCTGGCCGACGTCGTGGCGATGATCGGTACTTACGATTTGGTTTTCGGTGAGGTTGACCGATGAAGGCGACGGGTAATTTCGAAGCGGCGCGCGATGTCGATCCGCAGGTGGTGCTGAGCGACAAGACGCGCGCGCACATCGATCACTGGCTGACCAAGTTCCCGCCGGACCGCAAGCGTTCGGCGGTGCTGCAGGGTCTGCATGCTGCGCAGGAACAGAACCAGGGCTGGCTGACCGACGAATTGATTGTGGGCGTGGCCAAGTATCTGGAACTGCCGCCGGTATGGGCCTACGAGGTCGCCAGCTTCTACTCGATGTTCGAGACCGAACGCGTCGGTCGCCATAACGTGGCGTTCTGCACCAATATCAGCTGCTGGCTCAATGGCGCCGAAGACCTGTTGGCCCATGCAGAAAAGAAGCTGGGGTGCAAGCTGGGTCAATCGACGGCCGATGGCCGCGTCTACCTCAAGCGCGAAGAAGAGTGCCTGGCGGCCTGCTCCGCGGCGCCGATGATGGTCATCAATGGCCACTATCACGAGCACCTGACGAAAGAAAAGGTCGACGCGCTGCTGGACGGGCTGGAGTAAGACATGGCACATCATCACGCACCCTCGGGCCCGATCGGTCCGGCGCCGCAGCCGCATCAGGTCGTCTACACGACCCTGCACTACGACACTCCGTGGTCGTATGAGAGCTATCTGAAAACCGGTGGCTACGCCGCGCTGCGCAAGATCCTCGAAGAGAAGATCCCGCCGGCCGATGTCATCGAAATGGTCAAGGCGTCGAACCTGCGCGGCCGTGGCGGCGCGGGCTTCCCGACCGGGCTGAAGTGGTCGTTCATGCCCAAGGGCACGATGCAGAAATACATCCTGTGCAACTCGGACGAATCCGAGCCGGGCACCTGCAAGGACCGCGACATCCTGCGCTACAACCCGCATTCGGTGGTGGAGGGCATGGCGATCGCCTGCTACGCCACCGGCTCGACGGTGGGCTACAACTACCTGCGTGGCGAGTTCCACCACGAGCCGTTCGAAAACTTCGAGCTGGCGCTGGCCGATGCCTATGCCAACGGCTGGCTGGGCAAGAACATCCTCGGCAGCGGCGTGGATATCGATATCTACGGTGCGCTGGGTGCCGGTGCCTACATCTGCGGCGAAGAAACCGCACTGATGGAATCGCTGGAAGGCAAGAAGGGCCAGCCGCGCTACAAGCCGCCGTTCCCGGCGAACTTCGGCCTGTATGGCAAGCCGACCACCATCAACAACACCGAGACCTATGCGTCGGTGCCGGCGATCATTCGCAACGGCCCGGAGTGGTTTCTCGGTTTGAGCAAGACCAAGAACGGCGGCCCGAAGATCTTCTCGGTATCCGGCTGCGTGCAGAAGGGTGGCAACTTCGAAGTGCCGCTCGGCACCACCTTCGACGAATTGCTGGAAATGGCCGGCGGGCTGCGCCCGGGTCGCAAGCTCAAGGGCGTGGTGCCTGGCGGCGTGTCGATGCCCGTGCTGACGGCCGACCAGGTCGCTGGCCTGCAGATGGATTACGACACCTTGCGTGCGCTGGGTACCGGTCTGGGTTCGGGTGCCATCGTGGTGCTGGACGACAGCGTCTGCTGCGTACGCTTTGCCTGCCGCATCTCGCAGTTCTTCCACAAGGAATCCTGCGGCCAGTGCACACCGTGCCGCGAGGGCACCGGCTGGATGCACCGCGTGCTGGAGCGCATCGTCGCCGGCAAGGCCACGATGGAAGACCTGCATCAGCTGCGCACTGTTGCCGGCCAGATCGAAGGCCACACCATCTGCGCGTTCGGCGAAGCGGCGGCCTGGCCGATTCAAGGCTTCCTGCGCCAGTTCTGGGACGAGTTCGAGTACTACATCGTCAACGGTCGTTCTATCGTCGATACGCAAGTCGGAGTGGCTGCATGAGCGCCCAATCAGTGAACCCGAACGTACCACCGGACCATGTCACCATCGAGATCGATGGGCAGTCCCTGGTGGTGCCGAAGGGCTCGATGATCATCCAGGCGGCCGACAAGGCCGGCATCCCGATTCCGCGCTTCTGCTACCACGAGAAGCTGCCGATCGCTGCCAACTGCCGTATGTGCCTGGTCGATGTCGAAAAGTCACCCAAGCCGTCGCCTGCCTGCGCCACGCCGGTGATGGATGGCATGAAGGTCACCACGCGCAGCGAGAAGGCGCTGAAGTACCAGCGCAGCGTGATGGAATTCCTGCTGATCAATCACCCGCTGGATTGCCCGATCTGCGATCAGGGCGGCGAGTGCGAGTTGCAGGACGTCTCGCTCGGCTACGGTCGTTCGGTGAGCCGCTTCAACGAGCGCAAGCGTGTGGTGCCGGACGAGGACATCGGTCCGCTGGTCGCCACCGAAATGACCCGCTGCATCCAGTGCACCCGCTGCGTGCGTTTCACCGCAGACATCGCCGGCACCTATGAGCTGGGTGGCATGTATCGCGGCGAAAACCTGCAGATCGGCACCTACGACGGCAAGCCGCTGACCACCGAAATTTCCGGCAACGTCATCGACGTCTGCCCGGTGGGCGCGCTGACCAACAAGGTGTTCCAGTTCCGCGCACGTCCGTGGGAACTGATGGCGCGCGAATCGCTGGGTTATCACGATGCGATGGGCTCGAACCTGTTCCTGCACGTGCGTCGTGGCGAAGTGCTGCGCACCGTGCCGCGCGAGAACGAAGCGGTCAACGAATGCTGGCTATCCGACCGCGACCGTTATTCGCATCAGGGCCTGTACGCCGAAGACCGTGCGGTGAAGCCGCTGAAGAAGGTCAACGGGCAGTGGACCGAGGTGAGCTGGGCCGAAGGTCTGGCCGCCGCCACGCAGATTCTACGCGAAAACGCCGGCGATTCGCTTGGCGTGCTCGTGCATCCGTCCACCTCCAACGAAGAGGGCGCATTGCTCGCGCGTCTGGCCGAAGGGCTGGGCAGCGGCAATCTGGATCACCGTCTGCTGAACCGCGACTTCTCCGACGCGGCAGTGGCCGAGCCGTTTGCCACGCCGCTGGCCGAGATCGAGCAGGCCGACGTGGTCGTACTGTTTGGCACCAATGTGCGGCATGAGCTCCCGTTGCTGCATGCACGTCTGCGCAAGGCGCACATCCAGAACCGTACGCAGATTCACTCGGTCAACCCGGTCGACTTCGATTTCGCCTTCACCCAGGCAAGCCGCACCTTGGTGGCGCCGTCGCAGTTGGCGGGTGCACTGAGCGATGCGACGCTGCGCGATACGGTCAAGGCCGCAAGTCGCGCCGTGATCGTGGTCGGCGCGTTGGCCGAAAATCATCCGCAGGCTGCCGCGCTGCGTGCCGCCGCACGCGATTTTGCTGCCGCAACCGGCGCCTCGCTGTGCCGCATCCCGCAGGGTGCCAACGCCGTGGGACTGGTGTCGCAGGGCGTGCTGCCCACCGCGCGCGATGTCGCCGGCATGCTGGCTCAGCCGCGTCAGGGGTACGTGTTGTACGGCATCGAGCCGGGCCTGGATTTTGCCGACGCCGCCGCTGCACGCAGCGCGCTGGCAGGTGCCAAGGTCGTCGCCTTCAGCCAGTTCGCCTGTGCGTCGACGCGCGATGTGGCGGACGTGATTCTGCCGATCGGCGCATTGCCGGAAATCGATGCCTCGCTGACCAATCTCGATGGTCGTGTGCAGACCGCGTGTGCTGCAGGCCGCTTGCCTGTCGAAGCGCGCGAGGGCTGGCGCGTGTTGCGTGCACTTGGCGGTGAACTGGGTCTGCCCGGTTTCGAATTCATCGACCTGGTCGGCCTGCGCGCCGGCATGCAGAACCGCAGCGTGACGCCGACGACCTCCGCACAGCCAGCGGCCGCAAGTAACGGTCTGGACGTTGCTGCAACGGCAGCGATCTATCGCACCGATGCGGTGGTGCGTCGCGCCGCTGCGCTGCAGTCGCATCCGCTCAACATCGCGCCGTGCGTGGCGATGCATCCGGAGCAGGCGACGCAGTTGCAGGTCCAGGTTGGTCAGATGGTCAAGGTCGGTACCGATGCCGGTAAGGCAACGTTGCCGGTGGTGCTGGACAAGCGCGTCGCAGCGGGCACGGTGTGGATCGAATCCGGCCATGTCGCAACCGCGCCGCTCGGTGCCGGTCGTGTAACGGTGGTGGCTGCATGAACGAATTGCTGTTGAACCTGGTCGACCCCTTGCACCAGTGGTTCCTGGGGTTGGGCGATGGCGGCGTGGTGCTGTGGTCGGTATTGAAGATCCTGCTGATTGCCTTGCCGGTGATCGTGACGGTGGCCTTCTACGTGGTCTGGGAGCGCAAGCTGATCGGCTGGATGCACGTGCGTCACGGGCCCATGTACGTGGGTATGGGCATCTTCCAGGCCTTCGCCGACGTGTTCAAACTCCTGTTCAAGGAGATCGTGCAGCCAACTAGCTCGCACAAGGCGATGTTCGTCATCGCACCGCTGCTGACACTGGCGCCGGCCTTCGCCGCTTGGTCGGTGGTGCCGTTCGACGCGAAGCTGGTGTTGTCCAATGCCAATGTCGGCCTGCTGTACCTGCTGGCGATGACCTCGCTGGGCGTGTACGGCATCATCCTGGCCGGCTGGGCGTCGAACTCGAAGTACGCTTTCCTGGGCGCGATGCGTTCGGCCGCGCAGGTGGTGAGCTACGAAATCGCGATGGGTTTTGCGCTGGTCGGTGTGATGATTGCCTCCGGCAGCGTCAACCTGAGCCAGATCGTGTTCGCGCAGGCCGGCAACTCCGGCTTCTTCGACTGGTTCCTGATTCCGCTTTTCCCGTTGTTCATCGTGTACTGGGTTTCTGGCGTCGCTGAGACCAACCGCGCACCGTTCGACGTGGTGGAAGGCGAGTCGGAAATCGTTGCCGGTCACATGGTGGAATATTCGGGCGGCGCGTTCGCACTGTTTTTCCTGGCCGAATACGCCAACATGATCCTGGTCAGCTTCCTGATCTCGATCTTCTTCCTCGGCGGTTGGTTGAGCCCGATCCAGGGCTGGGTCAATGCGGACATTTCGCCGTTGATCGACTGGTTGTGGAAGGGCGGCTGGCCGTGGCTGCTGATGAAGGTGTTCTTCTTCGCCAGTGCCTACATCTGGTTCCGCGCCAGCTTCCCGCGTTACCGCTACGACCAGATCATGCGTCTTGGCTGGAAGGTCTTCATTCCGCTCACGATCGTGTGGATCGCAGTGACGGCGTTGATGGTGTTTTACGGCGTGATCCAGAAGGGCGTGTAATCGATGAACAAGATCACCCATTACTTCAAGAGCCTGCTGCTGCTCGAATTGCTCGGCGGTTTGTGGCTGACGTTGAAATACACGTTCAAGCCCAAGTACACCGTGCTCTATCCGATGGAGAAGTTCCCGCAGTCGCCGCGTTTCCGTGGTTTGCACGCCCTGCGGCGCTACCCCAACGGTGAAGAGCGCTGCATCGCCTGCAAGCTGTGCGAAGCGGTGTGCCCGGCGCTGGCGATCACCATCGACTCGGCCAAGCGCGAAGACGGCACCCGCCGCACCACACGCTACGACATCGACCTGTTCAAGTGCATCTTCTGCGGCTTCTGCGAAGAAAGCTGCCCGGTGGACTCGATCGTCGAAACGCACATCCTCGAGTACCACTTCGAGAAGCGTGGCGAGAACATTGTCAACAAGCCGCAGTTGCTAGCGATCGGAGACCGGTTAGAAACCGAGATCGCCGAGCGTCGCGCTGCCGATGCCGCCTTCCGTTGAGGTCATGATGGACTGGGTCACTATTGCTTTCTACGCCTTCTCCGCCGTCGCGGTCGTGTCCGCCGGTGCGGTGATCAGCGTGCGCAACCCGGTATACGCCGTGTTGTGCCTGATCCTCACGTTCTTCTCGATGGCATGCATCTGGTTGCTGGTCGGGGCTGAATTCCTCGGCGTGACGCTGGTGCTGGTCTACGTCGGCGCGGTGATGGTGCTGTTCCTGTTCGTGGTGATGATGCTGGACATCGACACCAGCCGCCTGCGCGAGGGTTGGGTCAGGTACATGCCGCTTGGCGTCATCGTGGCGGTTGCCATGCTCGCGCAGATGGTCACGTTGATCGGTGTCAAGGCGCGCAGCGCCACGCCCTTCCCGGCATACAACGCGGCTGCGCAAGCTGCAGACAGCTCGAACCTGACCTGGTTGGCCAAGAGCCTGTACACCGAGTTTCTGCTGCCGTTCGAATTTGCGGCAGTGATCCTGACGGTGGCGGTGGTGGCCGCAGTGATGCTGACCCTGCGCAAGCGCACTGGCATCAAGTTGCAGAATGCCGGCGAGCAGTCGCGGGTGAAGGCGGGCGACCGTCTGCGCATGGTCAAAATGGCGGTTGAAAAGCCGGTACAGGTTGCGCCGAAGATCGACGCGGCCGACGGACAGGAGGCGAAGTCTTGATTACCTTGGGCCACCTGCTCGGACTGGGCGCGGTGCTGTTCTGCATCTCGCTGGCCGGCATCTTCCTCAACCGCAAGAACGTCATCGTGCTGCTGATGTCGATCGAGTTGATGCTGCTGTCGGTCAACGTCAACTTCATCGCCTTCTCGCGCGAGCTTGGCGATACCGCCGGTCAGTTGTTTGTGTTCTTCATTCTGACGGTTGCCGCTGCGGAGGCTGCAATCGGCCTTGCAATCCTGGTGACTCTGTTCCGCACGCGCCGCACGATCAATGTGGCCGAAGTCGATACGTTGAAGGGCTGACCTGTAGATGGAAATCACTCTCTCCAAGAGTCTGTTGATTGCAGTGGTGCTTGCACCGCTGGTCGGCAGCATCATCGCCGGCCTGTTAGGGCCCCAGGTGGGGCGCAAGGGCGCGCAGTACGTCACCATCCTCGGTGTTGCGGTCAGCTGCGTGTTGTCGTGCCTGACGCTGTATCAGCTGGTGGAGCAGGGTGCCAGCCCGTTCAACCAGAACCTTTACACGTTCTTTGATGTCGGCAATTACTCGGCACATGTCGGTTTCATGGTCGACCGCCTGACCGCAATGATGATGGTGGTGGTGACATTCGTGTCGCTGCTGGTGCACATCTACACCATCGGCTACATGGAAGAAGACCAGGGCTACCAGCGCTTCTTCAGCTACATTTCGTTGTTCACCTTCTCCATGCTCACGCTGGTGATGAGCAATAACTTCCTGCAGCTGTTCTTCGGCTGGGAAGCGGTGGGGCTGGTGTCGTACCTGCTGATCGGTTTCTGGTTCAAGCGCCCGACCGCCGTGTTCGCCAACATGAAGGCGTTCCTGGTCAATCGCGTCGGCGACTTCGGTTTCATCCTCGGTATTGCCGGCGTGCTGTTGTGGTTCGGCTCGTTGGATTACTCCACCGTGTTCGCCAATGCGACCACCATGGCCGGTGCCAAGGTGCAGCTGTTTGCCGGCCACGAATGGAGCGTCATGACGCTGATCTGCATCTGCCTGTTCATCGGTGCGATGGGCAAGTCGGCCCAGGTGCCGTTGCACGTGTGGCTGCCGGACTCGATGGAAGGCCCGACCCCGATCTCGGCGCTGATCCATGCCGCAACCATGGTGACCGCCGGCATCTTCATGGTGGCGCGCATGTCGCCGCTGTTCGAGCTGTCGGAAACCGCGTTGAACTTCATTCTGTTCATCGGTGCGACCACTGCCTTCTTCACCGGCCTGATCGGCATCGTGCAGAACGACATCAAGCGAGTGGTGGCGTATTCCACGCTGTCGCAGCTGGGTTACATGACCGTGGCATTGGGCGTATCGGCCTATTCGGCAGCCGTGTTCCACCTGATGACGCATGCCTTCTTCAAGGCGCTGCTGTTCCTGGCGGCTGGCTCGGTGATCATCGGCATGCACCACGAGCAGGACATGCGCAAGATGGGCGGCTTGCGCAAGTACATGAAGGTGACCTACTGGACCAGCGTGATCGGTACCCTGGCGCTGGTCGGTACGCCGTTCTTCTCCGGGTTCTACGCGAAAGACACCATCATCGAAGCGGCCGCGCATCATGCGCATGAGTCGCATAACTGGGTCGCGACCTATGGCTATTGGGCTGTGCTAGGCGGCGTATTGGTGACCAGCTTCTACAGCTTCCGTCTGCTGTTCCTGACCTTCCATGGCAAGGAACGTTTTCGCGACGCCCATGCGCACGATGCACATTCGCATCACGACAGCGCGCACACCGATGCAGAAGCACAGGTTCACTCGCACGATGCGCATGACGTGCACGCGCACGATAGCCACGACGATCACGGACATGGCCACCACGGTGCGCACGAGCCGCACGAGTCCAAGTGGGTGGTCACGCTGCCGTTGATCCTGCTGGCGATCCCGTCGGTGGCGATCGGTTTCTTCACCATCGGCCCGATGTTGTTCGGTACCGACTGGCAGGGCCACCATGCAGCGCACGCCATGCAGGGCCAGGCAGTTTCGTTCTTCACCGGCATCGTCGATTTCTACGATCCGGCACGCGATACCGTTGGTGCATTGGCCGAAGAGTTCCATGGTCCGGTTGCATTCGCACTGCATGGCATGCTGGCCGCTCCGTTCTTCCTGACGGTTGCGGGCCTGTTGCTGGCGGCGCTTTTCTACCTCTGGAAGCCGGAGCTGGCCACCAAGTCGCGCAAGGCGTTCGCGCCGATCGTGTGGCTGCTGGAAAACAAGTACGGCTTCGACAAGCTGTGGATCAATGGCTTCGCCGGTGGCGGTGTTGTCCTTGGCAAGGCGTCACGTGCCGCCGATACCCATGTGGTCGACGGTGTGGTCGTCAATGGTTCTGCCCGACTGATCGACCTGGCTGCAAATCTGCTGCGTCGCACGCAATCCGGTTTCCTCTATCACTACGCCTTCGCAATGATCATCGGTTTGATCGCCTTGTTGGCGGTACTGATGCATTTCTGGCGTTGACCTGTACGGAATAAGAAAACGTGTCGAACTGGCCTTTACTGTCTATCTTGATCTGGCTGCCGATTATCGGTGGCGCCCTGATCCTTGCGTTGCGCAACGCCGAGACTGCCCGCTGGGCATCCTTGGCGGTGGCGGTGGCGACCTTTGTGCTGAGTCTGCCGCTGCTGGGCTACGACACCGCCAATGACGCGATGCAGTTCATCGAACTGCATGCCTGGATTCCGGCCTACAACATCGGCTACAACCTGGGCGTGGACGGCATCGCGGTTGCGTTGATCGTGCTGACCACGCTGGTGACGGTGCTGGCCTTGATCGGCGCCTGGCGCTCGATCGACAAGCGTGTCAATCAGTACGTGGCTGCCTTCCTGATTCTGGAAGGCGTCACCGTCGGTATCTTCGCCGCGACCGACGCGATGTTGTTCTACGTATTCTTCGAAGCCATGCTGATCCCGATGTTCCTGATCATCGGTGTCTGGGGCGGTCCGCGGCGCATCTACGCGGCGATGAAGTTCTTCCTCTACACATTCCTCGGCTCGGTGCTGATGCTGGTGGGCCTGGTGTATCTGTATCTGAAGGGCGGCAGCTTCCAGTTGGCCGATCTCTACGCGCTGCAGCTGACCGCCAAGGAACAGACCTGGATCTTCTTCGCGTTCCTGATCGCCTTTGCGGTCAAGGTGCCGATGTTCCCGGTGCACACCTGGTTGCCGGATGCGCACGTCGAGGCGCCGACGGCCGGTTCGGTGATCCTGGCCGCCATCGCGCTGAAGATCGGTGGCTACGGCTTCCTGCGCTTCAACCTGCCGATCGTGCCCGATGCGAGTCACGAGTTCGCCTGGCTGGTCATCACGCTTTCGCTGATTGCGGTGATCTATGTCGGCCTGGTGGCGCTGGTACAGGACGACATGAAGAAGCTGGTGGCGTATTCGTCCATCGCGCACATGGGTTTCGTTACGCTCGGCACCTTTATCGCCTTCACCCTGGTACGCGAGTACGGCAGCACCGATGCTGCCCGTCTGGGCCTGCAGGGCGCGATGGTGCAGATGATTTCGCACGGTTTCGTGTCCGGTGCGATGTTCTCGTGCATCGGCGTGCTCTACGACCGCATGCATACCCGCCGCATCGCCGATTACGGCGGCGTGGTCAATGTGATGCCGTGGTTCGCCACCTTCTCCATGTTGTTCTTCATGGCCAATGCCGGCCTGCCGGGAACGAGTGGTTTTGTCGGCGAGTTCATGATCATCCTGGCCAGCTTCCAGAAGCACCCGCTGGTTGCTTTCGCTGCTGCCACCACGCTGGTGATCACCGCCGCGTACACGCTGTGGCTCTACAAGCGCGTGTTCTTCGGCGAAGTGGCCAATGCACACGTGGCCGAGCTGAAGGACATCAATGGCCGCGAAGCATTGGTGCTGGGGGTGTTCGCTGCTGGCGTGCTGGCCCTGGGCCTATACCCGAAGCCGCTGACCGATCTGATGGAACCATCGATCGCCAAGCTGGCAACCCAGATTGCCGCGACCAAGCTCTGACCGCTTGCCGTACGTTTTGATTTCCAGGATTTAATGATGACCACGCCGACGCTCGCGCCGTTGACCACCGCTGACCTAGGTCCGCTCGTTCCGGAGCTGGTGCTGATCGGCGGCGCCTTTGCACTGCTGATGCTCGACCTGTTCGTGAGCCAGCGGAACAAGGTCTTGACCCACCTGTTCTCCGTTGCCGTGCTTGCCGTGGTGCTCGTGTTGCTTGCGATCGGCACGGGCGGGCAGGGCGGTATCTTCAACGGGATGTTCGTCCGTGACACGGCGGCCGATGTCATGAAGACCGTGATCGTGCTGGTCAGCGGGTTGAGCCTGGTCTATGGCTGGACCTACCTGCGCGAGCGCAATCTCTACCAGGGCGAAATTCCGGTGTTGGTGCTGTTTGCCACTGCCGGCATGATGCTGCTGGCGTCGGCCGGTAGCCTGCTGATGGTCTATCTGGGCCTGGAGCTGCTGGCGCTATGTTCCTACGCACTGGTCGCCTCCAACCGCGACAATGGCCTAGCCACGGAAGCGGCGATGAAGTACTTCGTGCTCGGGTCGCTGGCGTCGGGTCTGCTGCTGTACGGCATGTCGCTGGTCTATGGCGCCACCGGTACGCTCAGCCTGGCCGGCATCCACGATGCGATCGAAGGCTCGAACGAGCGCACGTTGCTGCTGACCGGCACCATCTTCATGATCGCCGGCGTCGCCTTCAAGCTGGGCGCTGCGCCCTTCCATATGTGGCTGCCCGATGTGTATCAGGGTGCGCCTGCGCCGATCGCATTGTTCATTAGCTCGGCGCCCAAGCTTGCGGCGTTCGGTATGGCGTATCGCCTGCTGGAAGTCGGTATGGGCCCGCTGTCGCCGCAGTGGCATCTGCTGATCGGCGGCTTGTCGGCGGTGTCGCTGGTGGTCGGTAACCTGATGGCCATTGCGCAGAGCAATCTCAAGCGCATGCTCGCGTACTCGACGGTCTCGCACATCGGCTTCCTGCTGATGGGTGTGGTTGGCGGCGGTGAAGAGGGCTATGCGGCTGCCATGTTCTACGCGGTCAGCTACACCATCATGTCGACCGCGTCCTTCGGCGCCATCATCGCGCTGTCGCGCAATGGGTTCGAAGCGGAAAACATCGACGACTTCAAGGGACTCAACGCGCGTAATCCGTGGATGGCTGGCCTGGTGCTGTGCATCATGGCGTCGCTTGCAGGTATTCCGCCGTTCCTCGGCTTCTGGACCAAGCTGGCGGTGCTGGGCGCAGCAGTCAAGGGTGACATGCTATGGCTGGGATTGGTCGGTGTGATCTGCGCCGTGATCGGTGCCTACTACTACCTGCGTGTCATCAAGGTCATGTACTTCGACGAGCCGGTAGGCGAGCCGTTGCCGGCCAATAATGATCGTGTGCTGGGCACAGTGCTCGTCGTCAACGCGCTGGCCCTGCTTGCCCTTGGCCTGGCCTGGAGCCCGATCATGGTTTGGTGCCAGCACGCGTTCGCCGGTCTCGTGTAAGACCTGCGCGTCAACGCTCGGCTTTGCGCTGCCACATCGTGTGGATGGCATCACACTGAAATAAAACTGTATTTACAGTTTCGTTCTTGTTGCATTGCGGGTACTATTCGCCGCGACGTTGAACAGCCGTCACGCTGTTCAATAGATGAAAAACTAGGGCTTGCAATTGCCGCTCAAGTTCTTCATAATCCCGCTTCTGCTGCGGGGTGGAGCAGTCTGGCAGCTCGTCGGGCTCATAACCCGAAGGTCGCAGGTTCAAATCCTGCCCCCGCTACCAAGTTTCGAATTGTTGCTTCATCGCAGTAATTCATCTTCTTGGATCGTAAGGACGCATGTTCCCGTCCTTACGCCGACCCTGAGAGGTCGGGGTTTTTTTCACGCAAGGGGCCCATCGGGCCCCTTGCTTTTTCCGGAACCGGAAAGTTTGCTGCTGGTTGCCGGGGTTCTACTGGCAATCATCTGATCAGGGCAGTCTGTGAGCGAAAAGGCGACCGAAATCGCGAATCTGCTGAGTCCAACGGTTGAGTCCCTGGGCTTGGAACTGCTGGGCGTGGAATATCTTCCCGCTCCAGGCGGCGCCACATTGCGCCTCTATATCGATGTGCCGCTGGCCGAACAGCCCGAGCGTGTCATCAATGTCGACGACTGCGAGCGCGTGAGTCGTGAAGTCTCTGCCCAGCTCGACGTGGAAGACCCGATCAGCGGCAACTACACGCTGGAAGTGTCATCGCCGGGCGTGGATCGTCCGCTGTTTACGCTGGAACAGTTCGCGCGCCATACCGGTGAGTCGGCAAAGATCGTCTTGAAGCTGGCGCAGGATGGTCGGCGCCGCTTCCAGGGCGAGATCCTGCGCATCGATGCCGAGGCAGATGCGGTGGTGTTCGCCGTGGATGGCAAGGACGTGCAGATCGGCTACGACAATATCGACAAAGCGCGCATCGTGCCGGACTGGGTTGAGCTGGGTCTGGCACCGCAGAAACCGAACAAGCCCGGCCCGAAAAAACCCGGGCACGAAAAGAAGAAACCATCCAACGAGTCGGCGGCTGGCAAGCCGCGCGCGGAGTGACGAAATGAGCAAGGAACTTTTGCTGGTAGTGGATGCGGTCGCCAACGAAAAGGGCGTGCCGCGCGAAGTGATCTTCGAAGCGATCGAGGCCGCGCTGGCTTCCGCAGCGAAGAAGCGCTTTCCCGACCAGGACGTGCTGGCCCGCGTCACCATCGATCACAAGGACGGTACTTACGAAACCTACCGTCGCTGGGAAGTGGTTGCCGATGACGTGGTGATGGAATCCCCTGACCGCCAGGTGCGTCTGATGGATGCCATCGACGAAGCCGATGGCGTTGAAGTGGGCGATTACATCGAAGAGCAGATCGACAATCCCGACTTTGGCCGTATCGCCGCGCAGGCCGCCAAGCAGGTGATCGTGCAGCGTGTGCGCGAGGCCGAGCGGCAGCAGGTGGTCGATGCCTGGAAGGACCGTGTGGGTGAGTTGATCACTGGCGTGGTCAAGCGCGCAGAGCGCGGCAATATTTTTGTCGATCTTGGTGGCAACGCCGAAGCCTTCATTCCGAAGGACAAGGGCATTCCGCGCGACGTGCTGCGTCCCGGCGACCGCGTGCGCGGTTACCTGGCCGAAGTGCGCTCCGAGCCACGTGGCCCGCAGCTGTTCATCAGCCGTGCCGCACCGGAATTCATGATCGAACTGTTCAAGCTCGAAGTGCCGGAAGTCGGTCAGGGCCTGGTCGAGATCAAGGCTTGCGCACGCGATCCGGGCGACCGTGCCAAGATTGCCGTGATCGCGCACGACGCCCGCACCGATCCCATCGGCGCGTGCATCGGCATGCGTGGTTCGCGCGTACAGGCGGTGTCCAACGAGCTCAATGGCGAGCGCGTGGATATCGTGTTGTGGAACGAGAACCCGGCCAACTTCGTCATCAACGCAATGGCGCCTGCCGAAGTGCAGTCGATCATCGTCGATGAAGACAAGCACTCGATGGACCTGGCGGTGGCGGAAGACCGCCTGGCGCAGGCGATCGGCAAGGGTGGCCAGAACGTGCGTCTGGCCAGCCGCCTGACCGGTTGGCAGCTCAACGTGATGACCGCCGACCAGGTGGCCGCCAAGTCCGAGGCCGAGCAGGCCGCGGCACGCCAGCTGTTCATGGACCGCCTGGAAGTGGACGAGGAAATTTCCGCGATCCTGGTCTCCGAAGGTTTCAACACGGTCGAAGAAATCGCCTACGTGCCGGTCGGCGAGTTGCTGGCGGTGGAGGGCTTTGACGAAGACATCGTTGAAGAGCTGCGCGCCCGTGCCCGCGATGCGCTGCTCAACGCCGCGCTGGCCGAGGAGGAAGGCCTGGAAGGAACTCGGCCCACCGAGGACCTGCTGGCGCTGGAGGGGATGGACGAGGAGACAGCGTTTGCGCTGGCCGAGCACGGCGTGCGTACCAGCGAGGACTTGTCCGACCTGGCCGCGGACGAGATCGTCGACTTCGGCATCGAGGGCATGACCCAGGAGCGCGCGGCGGCGCTGATCCTGGCGGCCCGTGCCGAGGAGATCGCCCGTTTGGAGCGCGGCGAATGAGCCGGCAATGAACCGCGCCCTGACCCCATCAGGGCTTAGAACCAGCGTATCCCTTGCTCTGGGCGAGGGGGCGCCAACCAGATCATAGGATCCGAATGTCGCAGCAAACCACCATCCGCAAGCTTGCCGAATTGGTCAACACGCCGGTCGATAAACTGCTGGTTCAACTGGCCGAGGCCGGAATGAAGTTCAGCGGTCCCGACCAGGTCGTGACCAGCACCGAGAAGATGAAACTGCTTGGCTTCCTGCGTCGCACGCATGGCAAGGCGGAAACGTCGGCCGAAGCGGCGAGCGAAGCAGCCAAGAAAATCACGCTCAATCGGCGCAAGCTGCAGGAAGTCACTGTCAACGCCGGCCGCACCAAGACCACGGTCAACGTGGAAGTGCGGCAGAAGCGCACCTACGTGAAGTCCGAGAACGAAGGCCGCGGCCGCGCCGCACCAATGACGCCGGACGAAGAACGCGCCGATATCCTGCGCAAGCTCGAGGAGTCGCGTCAGCGCAACCTCGAAGAGCAGCAGCGCCTGGCCGAAAGCGACCGCGTACGCGACGAGGCAATTCAGCGCAAGCGCGAGGAAGAGCAGGCCGCCAAGGACCGTGTAGAAGCCGAGCGCAAGGTTGCCGAGGAAGCCGCTGCGGCTGCCAGTGCGCCGGCCCCGGTTGCTGATGCGCCGACGCCGTCTGCCGCCGCGCCGGCTGCGCGTTCGCCTTCTTCGCCGTCGTCCGCTCCGCGTGCGGCGCGCCCAGCCGGTGCATCTCCGGCCTCGCGTCCGGCAGCGCCGGCACGTGCGGACGACCGCAGCAATGCCGCCAAGCACAAGACGCGCGGTTCGCACGTCATGGTGGCCGGTGTCGAAGACGACGATGCGACCAAGCGCTTTGCCGGGCAGTTGCATCTGTCCGCGGCCGATCGCGCGCGGCGCTCTAATGTGCGCGGCAAGCCGACTGGCCGTCCGGGTTCGTCGTCCTCGCGCCGTGGTAACGACAACGGACGTGGCGGCAGCCAGGCCAACAGCGGCCCGCACGGGTTCGAGCGTCCCACCGCACCGGTGGTGCGTGAAGTGGCGATCGGCGAGACCATCACCGTTGCAGATCTGGCGCAGAAGCTCGCGCTCAAGGGCGGCGACGTGGTCAAGGCGTTGTTCAAGATGGGCGTCATGGCGACCATCACCCAGAGCATCGATCACGACACCGCCGCACTGGTGACCGAAGAACTCGGCCATAAAGCCGTGCGTGCCGACAATGCCGACTTCGAGGACGCGCTGCTGGCGCATGCCGAAGATGCGCAGGGCGAGGCCACGTCGCGTCCGCCGGTGGTCACCATCATGGGTCACGTCGATCACGGCAAGACCTCGCTGCTGGATTACATCCGCCGTACCAAGATCGCCTCCGGCGAAGCCGGCGGCATTACCCAGCACATCGGTGCGTACCACGTCGAAACCGGTCGTGGCGTCATCAGCTTCCTGGATACGCCCGGCCATGCCGCGTTTACCTCGATGCGGGCCCGCGGCGCCAAGATCACCGACATCGTGGTGCTGGTCGTTGCCGCCGACGATGGCGTGATGCCGCAGACCAAGGAAGCCGTTGCGCATGCCAAGGCGGCAGGCGTGCCGCTGATCGTGGCCGTCAACAAGATCGACAAGACCGGCGCGGATCCGCTGCGGGTCAAGAACGAGCTGCTGGCCGAAAACGTGGTGGCCGAAGAGTTCGGTGGTGATACCCAGTTCATCGAGGTGTCGGCCAAGCTCGGTACCGGCGTGGACACGCTGCTGGATGCGATTTCGCTGCAGGCGGAAGTGCTGGAACTCAAGGCAGTGGCCGAGGGTCGCGCCAGCGGTACCGTCATCGAATCCTCGCTGGACAAGGGCCGTGGCCCGGTCGCGACGGTGCTGGTGCAGCAGGGCGCGCTGAAGCGTGGCGACTATCTGGTGTGCGGCATCCAGTACGGTCGCGTCCGTGCGTTGTTCGACGAAACCGGACATCAGCCGGCCTCGGCCGGCCCGTCGATTCCGGTGCAGGTGCTCGGCCTGTCGGGCGTGCCCGAAGCTGGCGACGACTTCGTGGTCGTCGACGACGAGCGCCTGGCCAAGGACGTGGCGCAACAGCGCGAAACCAAGCGCCGCGAATCGCGTCTGGTTGCCTCGGCGACCAACCGCATGGAAGACATCCTGGCCCAGATGGGCAAGGGCGAGGGTCAGCAGGTGTTGAACCTGGTGATCAAGGCCGACGTGCAGGGTTCGGTGGAAGCGCTCAAGCAGTCGCTGGTGGCGTTGTCCAACGAGGACATCCGCATCAATGTGATCCACTCCGGCGTGGGCGGCATCACCGAATCGGATGCGAATTCGGCCGCCGCTTCCAAGGCCACGATCATCGGCTTCAACGTGCGTGCGGATGCCTCGGCGCGCAAGATCGTCGAGTCCAACGGCATCGATCTGCGTTACTTCTCGATCATCTATGACGTGATCGATCAGGTGAAGCAGGTGGCATCCGGTCTGCTCGGCGTGGAAATCCGCGAAGAGATCATCGGTATCGCACAGGTCCGCGATGTGTTCCGCAGCTCGAAGTTCGGTGCGGTTGCAGGCTGCATGGTCATCGAAGGCGTGGTCAAGCGCAGCAAGCCGATCCGCGTGCTCCGCGACAGCGTCGTGGTGTTCGAGGGCGAGTTGGAGTCGCTGCGTCGCTTCAAGGAAAACGTCGACGAGGTGCGCAACGGTACCGAATGCGGTATCGGCGTGAAGGCTTACAACGACGTCAAGGCCGGCGACCAGATCGAGTGCTTCGAGCGTATCGAAGTGGCGCGTACGCTGTAACGTCTGCCGGGGCCTGCGCGCCCCGGACTCCGCCCGGCGGAGTTTCCAATGCAGGTTCTGCAAGGCGAGGGCGGCATGGCCGCCCGCGTTCGTTTTTTGGTTTCGGTGCCAACTGGCCCTCCGAATCAACAAGGTCCACGACCATGCCAACCAAATCATTCCATCGTACCGACCGCGTATCTGCGCAGGTGCGTCGCGACCTCGGCACGATCGTGCACGCGGCCGTGCGCGACCACGGCCTGCCGTCGGTCAGCGTGTCCGACGTCGAAATCAGTCGCGACCTGGCGCACGCCAAGGTGTTCGTCACCGCGCTGCAACAGGAGCGTTCGGCCGAAGCGGTCAAGGGGCTTAAGGAAATTGCCGGCCAGCTGCGGGCGCAGTTGGCGCGCGCGATGAAGCTGCGCCACGTGCCCGAGCTGCACTTCCATTACGACGATTCGGTCGATCGCGGCGAACGCATCGACAATCTGCTGCGTGACCTGGACGACGTTGGCCCCGAGGCCGCGTCCGGGGATGAAGATGCCGAACAGCACTGAGCGCTGTCACGGCCTGCCGCGTCTGCCGCGGCCCTGATTCCTGCGGGCGCGCACTGCGCCTGATTCGAGCACCGGTCTTTTGAAACCCCGTATCGTCTACCGCCCGTTGCACGGCATCCTGCTGCTGGACAAGCCGGCCGGGCTGAGTTCCAACAATGCATTGCAGGCCGCACGCCGGTTATTGCGCGCAGAAAAGGGCGGCCATACCGGCAGCCTGGATCCGCTGGCCACCGGCCTGCTGCCGCTCTGTTTTGGCGAAGCCACCAAGATCGCCGGACTGCTGCTTGGTTCGGCAAAGGCGTACGACGCCGAGATCGTGTTGGGCGTCACCACCGATACCGACGATGCCGACGGCGAGCCGCTGCGCGAGGGTGCGGTGCCGGATCTGAGCGAGGCCGATCTACGGGCGGCGCTGGCGCCTTTCATCGGCCGTATCCAGCAACAAGCGCCGATTTACTCCGCGCTCAAGCAGGGGGGCGAGCCGCTGTACGCCAAGGCGCGACGCGGCGAACCTATCGAAGCACCGGTGCGCGAGGTGGATGTGCAGGCGATCGAGGTGCTGGGCTACAGCGCCCCACGTCTGCGCCTGCGCGTGACCTGCGGCTCGGGCACGTATATCCGTAGCCTGGCGCGTAACCTGGGCGAGGTGCTGGGATGTGGAGCGCACATCGCCTCGTTGCGTCGGCTGTGGTTGGAGCCGTTTCGCGCTCCACAGATGACCACGCTGGAGGCGTTGTCGGCAGCGCTGGAGGCGGGCGCCGAGGCGCAGACACTCTTGCTGCCGATTGAGGCCGGCCTGACCGATTTTGCGCGAGTCGTGCTCGATCAAACCCACGCAGCGCGTTTTCGCATGGGCCAGCGCTTGCGTGATGCCGCATTTCCAACGGGGCAGGTGGCCGTATTCGGACCTGACGGAACGCCCTCGGGGCTGGGTCTGGTCGACGCCGACCGGCGCTTGTCCCCACAGCGCTTGTTCAATGGACTGAACGAAATTCCCGCCTGTTAAGATTTTGTCAACTTGTTCCCTGGGCCGGGCGACGTTACAATTTCGCGGCCCTGATCGGGGCACCTCAGCGCCAAGCGCGCTCATCCTAAGCAAACGGCGAGTCCGACGGTGCGTCACGCACGTTCCTGTCGACTACGCATCTATCGAGAAAACATCATGTCCGTCGACACCCAGAAAGTTATTGAAGACAACAAGCGCAGCGCCCAGGACACCGGTTCGCCGGAAGTGCAGGTCGCTTTGCTGACCGCGCGCATCGAGCTGCTGACCGGTCACTTCAAGACCCATAAGAAAGATCATCACAGCCGTCGTGGCCTGCTGCAGATGGTCAACCGTCGCCGCGGCCTGCTCGACTACCTGAAGAAGAAGGACAACGAGCGTTACAAGTCCTTGATCGAGAAGCTCGGCCTGCGCCGCTAATCGAGTCCTACCGCCGCGGCGCAGCGATGCGCCGCGGTTTTGTTTTGGTCAATCGCACTACGTTTTAAGCAAGGCGCACTTTGGGCCGGAGCCTCCCGGCCGCCCGTTCTCGGCATGGGTCGACGACGGTCCAACGCAGACAGCAATACCTAAGGGAAAAAACCTCCGTGGCAAAAATCACCAAAACCTTCCAGTACGGCAAGCACACCGTCACTCTTGAGACGGGCGAAATCGCTCGCCAGGCAGGCGGTGCCGTGATCGTCAAGTTCGACGACACCGTACTGTTGGTCACCGCCGTCGCCGCCAAGAGCGCGCGCGAAGGGCAGGACTTCTTTCCTTTGACGGTCGATTATCAGGAGAAGTTCTACGCTGGCGGCCGCATCCCGGGCGGCTTCTTCAAGCGCGAAGGACGCGCGACCGAGAAGGAAACGTTGATCTCGCGCCTGATCGATCGTCCGATCCGTCCGCTGTTCCCGGAGGACTACAAGAACGAAGTGCAGATCATCGCCACGGTGATGTCGATGAACCCGGACATCGACGGCGACATCGCCGCGTTGATCGGCGCCTCGGCTGCACTGTCGCTGGCCGGTACCCCCTTCAAGGGCCCGATCGGCGCGGCCAAGGTCGGCTACAAGAACGGCGAATACATGCTCAATCCGACCGTGACCGAGCTGAAGGATTCGCAGCTGGAGCTGGTCGTGGCCGGTACCGCCAACGCGGTGCTGATGGTCGAGTCCGAAGCCGAGCTGCTGTCGGAAGAAGTGATGCTGGGCGCTGTGACGTTCGGCCATCGCGAGATGCAGAAGGTCATCAACGTCATCAACGAGCTGACCGTCGAAGCCGGCACCAAGCCGTCCGATTGGGCGGCCCCGGCCAAGAACGACGGCATGATCGCCGCCCTGAAGGAAGCGGTGGGCGCCCAGCTTGCGTTGGCATTCCAGGTGCGCGACAAGCTGCAGCGCCGCGATGCGATTTCGGCGATCAAGAAGAACGTGCTGGGTGCGCTGGCGCCGCGCGCCACGATCGAAGGCTGGGCTGCCGGTGATCTGGCCAAGGAATTCGGCGAGCTGGAATACCAGACCATGCGTGGTTCGGTGCTGAGCAGCAAGGTGCGTATCGACGGCCGTGCACTGGATACCGTGCGTCCGATCAGTGCCAAGGCCGGCGTGCTGCCGCGTACCCATGGCTCGGCGCTGTTCACCCGCGGCGAGACGCAGGCGATCGTGATCACCACGCTGGGCACCGCGCGCGACGGTCAGGTCATCGACGCGGTGTCGGGCGAGTACAAGGAAAACTTCCTGTTCCATTACAACTTTCCTCCGTATTCGGTGGGCGAGTGCGGTCGTTTCGGTGCGCCGAAGCGTCGCGAAATCGGCCACGGCCGTCTGGCCAAGCGCGGCGTGCTGGCCGTGATGCCGACCCTGGAAGAGTTCCCGTACACCATTCGCGTGGTCTCGGAAATCACCGAGTCCAACGGTTCGTCCTCGATGGCATCGGTCTGCGGCAGCTCGCTGGCGCTGATGGATGCCGGCGTGCCGATCAAGGCGCCGGTTGCGGGCATCGCAATGGGTCTGGTCAAGGAAGGCAACGACTTCGTCGTGCTCTCCGACATCCTGGGTGACGAAGATCACCTCGGCGACATGGACTTCAAGGTGGCTGGTACTGCCGGAGGCGTTTCCGCGCTGCAGATGGACATCAAGATCGAAGGCATCACCGAAGAGATCATGAAGCAGGCATTGCAGCAGGCCAAGGCTGGCCGTCTGCACATCCTGGGCGAGATGGCGCATGCGCTGACCACCCCGCGTCAGGAGCTAAGCGACTACGCGCCGCGCCTGCTCACCATCAAGATCCACCCGGACAAGATCCGCGAAGTGATCGGCAAGGGTGGCTCGACCATCCAGGCCATCACCAAGGAAACCGGTACGCAGATCGACATCCAGGACGATGGCACGATCATCATTGCTTCGGTCAACGCGATTGCCGCACAGGCTGCGAAGTCGCGCATCGAGCAGATCACCTCGGACGTGGAGCCGGGCCGCATCTACGAAGGCAAGGTCGCCAAGATCATGGACTTCGGTGCGTTCGTCACCATCCTGCCGGGCAAGGACGGCTTGGTGCACGTGTCGCAGATTTCCAGCGAGCGCGTGGAGAAGGTCGGCGACAAGTTGAAGGAAGGCGATCTGGTCCGCGTCAAGGTGCTGGAAGTGGACAAGCAGGGCCGCATCCGTCTGTCGATCAAGGCAGTGGAAGAAGGCGAAGGCGTGCAGGCGTCGGCGGAGTAATCGCCACTGGCTGACGCGTCACAAAAGAGCGGGCTTCGGCCCGCTTTTTTGTTGTAGGTCGCAGGGCTGTTTGACTCCGTCTCGCACCAAGAGGAAATGCATGGCGTCGGACAGGGGGCGCTGCCTCGTGTAGTTGATGCGGCGCTTCGGCGTTGTGGTCTCGCCCTATCCATACCCGTCGCCGGCAGGCTTTGTTCCTCCTCCCACCGGGAGAAGGTGGCGCGCAGCGCCGGATGAGGGTGCGTGCAAAGCCGCATGGGGGAGAGCGAACAAGGGCTTCGCACCGTACCCTCACCCCAACCCCTCTCCCGCAGAAGAGGGGGCTTTGTTACTCAGGTTGCTGTTGTTGCGTCTGCGCAGGCTGGGCTTCCGGGCGTGGTGGCACGACACGTGGGAAGCTCGGCGGCATCGCTTGTTCTGCGGGCGCGGTGTTGGGTGTCGGCAGCGGCGCCGTCGGCGGCGGCGCAACCATTGCCGCATCAGGACGCAGTTTCAGTAGTGCGGCCCAGTCGCGGCGATTGAAGTCGCAAACTTCTTCGTGCGCCGGCGTGCATTCGCTGGCGATGCCTAAGCTGTCTTCGTTCTGATCCTGGTTGCTGTCCGATTGCGGTGTTGGCAATACCACGCGGCCGGCGCGATCCAGCGGCATCTTGCGCATCATCACTGTGTTGAACACATTGCCGCCGATCAGATACAACGTGCGATCGCCGCCGACATTGGCGGCCACCACCACATCGCAATGCGACTGCCACGGCATTGGCGCACTGCCGCCCAGCGCGGCCTTCAGGCCGGCATAGCCCAACGCGGTAGTGCGGCCGCGCAGCAGACACAACAGATCGCCGGGCGCCGGCTTCTCGACCGCCGGATCGGCGAACCGGTACGGGCCGGTCGCGCCGTCGTTGTAGGCGCTGCGGATGTAATCCAGATGGCGCGCCGAGCGATGAAAACCGCTCAGCCCCGACTGCGTCATCACCCAGGAGATGAAAGCGGCCGACCATGGGGTGTCGATCAGAAACGCGCGGCAGTCGCTGGTGGTGTAGCGCGTGCCATCCAGTGCCGTGCAGCTCGATGCGCCGGGGCGTCCGCCCATCGACGCAAGCGTGCCGCTGTCGCGCCATTAGCCTGCAACGCGTTGCCAGGCGACCACGCCGTGATCGGCGAGATAGCCCGATTCTGCCTCGGTGACGCCCAGGCTGGCCAGGCGGCCCTTGGCATCGATAAACGGGCGTTGCCACAACCGGCGCTCATTGCAGGTGTTGCGCACGATGGCGATCGCGACGGGACTGGTTCCGAACCGTGGTGGGATATCGCACGCCTCCGCAGCCGCAGCGCTACTTCCGATACCTGCCAGCAACAAGATCCACGGCCAAGGGTTTGAAGGTCATTGCAGGTCCTGCACGGAAACAATCGCAGCAGGCTGCCAGAGCTGGCTGCGCGCACGCTTGAAATCAGCGCGCTGGCGGCGGGCCGAGTTTGAGCGATAGATCCACTGCCTGCACATGCTTGGTGAGCCCGCCAATCGAAATGCAGTCCACCCCATCTTCGGCAATCACGCGAATGCCGGCCAAATCCACGCTGCCGGAGACTTCCAGCGGAATGCGCTGTTCGGGTGGCAATGCAGCAACGATACGCACCGCTTCTCGGCGCATGGCCTGGTCGAAGTCGTCGATCAGGATGCGCGTGCAGCCAACCTGCAGTGCTTCATGCAGTTGCTCCAGCGTTTCCACTTCGACCACCAGCGGCAGCTGCGGTTGCTGCGCGCGTGCGGCATGCACGGCCGCGCTCAACGAACCGGCGGCGCGGATGTGGTTCTCCTTGAGCATCACCGTGTCGAACAGGCCGATGCGGTGATTGTCGCCACCGCCGCAGCGCACGGCGTATTTCTGCACGGCGCGCAGGCCAGGCAGCGTCTTGCGGGTGTCCAGGATGCGCGCGCGCGTCCCGGCCACCGCAGCCACGTACGCCGCGGTGGTGGTCGCCGTGGCAGACAGCGTCTGCATGAAATTGAGCGAGGTGCGTTCGGCACTGACCAGGCTACGGCTGCGCCCCTGCAACAGCGCGAGCACCGTGCCGGCGCCGACGTGCTGGCCGTCGTACACCTGCCAGTCGATGCGTACCTGCGGGTCGAGCGCGCGATGGGTGGCATCGAACCAGGGGCGGCCGGCAATCACCGCGTCCTGCTTGCACAGCAGGTAGGCGCTGTCGGCCTGGTCGGGCAATAGCGCAGCGGTCACATCGCCGCTGCCGATATCTTCGGCCAGGGCGCGCGCTACGTCGGCGTCGATCGATTCGGCCGGCGGCGCGTCCGGCACGTTGGTGTGCACGGGCAGGCTCACTTCTCGGGGAAGTCGGCGATTTGTGCGGTGGCGATGGCTTCTTCGGCCAGCAGCACCGGAATGCCGTCGTCGACGCGGAAGATCTGCTTGCGGTCGCGGGTGATCAGCGCTTCGCGCAGTGGCTGGGTTTGTGCGGCGCCGTCGGCGCGCTGCAGGGTTCCGCCGGCGATGGCGGCATTGAGTGCTTCCAGGCCCTTGCCGTCGAGCAGCGAAAGCGGCTGGCGGGTGTCGGGCGAGCACAGCAGGTCGAGCAATTTGCGATCCATCGAAGTCTTGTCTTGCGTGGAGATTGGCTAGAATACGTCTTTACCGCAGGGCAGGGCCATGACCTCAAACCACTCCGCGCCGCTGGTCGGCATCGTGATGGGTTCCCGTTCGGATTGGGAGACCATGCAACACGCAGCTCAGAAGCTCGATGCACTGGGCGTGCCGTACGAAGTCAAGGTGGTCTCGGCGCACCGCACGCCGGACGTCTTGTTCGCCTACGCCGAACAGGCGGGCGCACGCGGACTGCGCGCGATCATTGCCGGCGCCGGCGGCGCGGCGCACCTGCCGGGCATGCTGGCTGCCAAGACCGCAGTCCCGGTGCTTGGCGTGCCGGTGCAGTCCAAGGCGCTGAACGGCATGGATTCGCTGCTGTCGATCGTGCAGATGCCGGCCGGCATTCCGGTGGCCACCTTTGCCATCGGCAATGCGGGTGCGGCCAATGCGGCGTTGTTTGCGGCGGCCATGCTGGCGCCCGAGCAGGCGCAGATCGGTCAGGCACTGGCGCAGTTCCGCGCCAAGCAGACCGACGATGTCATCGCCAGCGACGACCCGCGCCAATGAGCACGGTCGGCATTCTCGGTGGCGGCCAGCTGGCGCGCATGCTGGTACTTGCCAGTGCGCCGCTGGGCATACGCTTTGCGGTCTTCGACCCGGCAGCCGATGCCTGCGCAGGCCAGGTGGCGCCGCTGCAGGTTGGCGCGTTCGACGACGCGGCGACCCTGGCCGCATTCGCCGAGCAGGTGGATGTGATCACCTTCGATTTCGAAAACGTGCCAGCCACCAGCGCGCAGCAACTTGCCGCGCAAGTGCCGGTGTTTCCCAGTCCGGCTGCGCTTGCGGTTGCGCAGGACCGGCTCAGCGAAAAAACCTTGTTCCGCGAGCTCGGCATTCCGGTGCCCGAGTTTGCCGCGATCGACGACCGCGCTGGCCTGGATGCAGCGCTCGCGCGGATCGGTACGCCCTGCGTGCTGAAGACGCGCCGCTTCGGCTATGACGGCAAGGGCCAATTCCGTATCAAGTCGCTCGCCGATGCCGATGCAGCGTGGGACGCGCTTGGCGCCCAGGCGGCGCACGTCGGATTGATCGTGGAAGCGTTCGTGCCGTTCCAGCGCGAGGTCAGCGTGGTTGTAGTGCGCGGGCGCGATGGCGAATTCCGCGCGTGGCCACTGACCGAAAACTGGCACGTAGACGGTGTGCTGTCGGCCAGCCTGGCGCCGGCGAGCGTGGAGGCGGCACTCCAAGCTTCGGCTGAGGCGCACGCGCGTGCCGTGGCGGAAAAGCTCGGCTATGTCGGCGTATTTGCGCTGGAACTGTTTGTGCGCGACGGTGAGTTGCTTGCCAACGAAATGGCGCCGCGCGTGCATAACTCGGGGCATTGGACCATCGAGGGCGCCGAGACCTCGCAATTCGAAAATCATGTGCGGGCCGTCCTTGGCTTGCCACTGGGCAGTACTGCGATGCGCGGCCACGCCTGCATGCTGAACTGGCTGGGCGCGATGCCAGACGCCAGAGCGTTTCTGGCGGTGCCCGGCGGGCATTGGCACGACTACGGCAAGCAAGCGCGCGATGGACGCAAGGTAGGGCACGCAACGCTGCGCGCGGAGACAGCGCAGGCGCTCGCTCTGGCAGTGAGCGATGCCGGCGCTGCGCTGCAGCGCGATGCGCAAGCTCGGCCAGTGGTTGCGCGTTTGAACGAAGGGTGATGCGCGTAGCGTTTCGGTGGCGAGCGCGTGCGACGTCGCGCGCCGTCTGTGAAGGTACGTTGGTGTCGGATGCGACCCGTTCTGCGATGTTTCAGCAGATGAGCCAGTCCGCATCTGCGACTAAGAGCTGAGCTGCCAGGTCAGCCCAGCCGGCTTGCGACAAAATCCCAGTTCACCAGCTTCCAGAAAGCCTCCAGGTAGCGCGCACGATCCTGCTGGTAGTCCAGGTAGTACGCGTGCTCCCAGATGTCGCAGGCGAGCAGCGGGATGTCCGGCCCGGTGAGCGGGGTGGAGGCATTGGGTGTGGTGACCATCGCCAGTGCGCCGTCCGGGCGCTGCACCAGCCACACCCAGCCCGAGCCGAAGCTGGTCAACGCCACACGAGTGAACTCTTGCTTGAAATGCACGAAGTCGCCGAACGAGTTGGCGATGCCGTCGCCCAGCCGCCCGAGCGGCTCTCCGCCAGCGCGCGGGCGCAGGCATTGCCAATAGAAATTGTGGTTCCACACCTGCGCGGCCAGATGAAACAACGTGCCCTGCGCCTGCGCGATGATCTCTTCCAGCATCAACTCGGCAAATTCGCTGCCTTCGATGCGCGCGTTGAGTTGTTCGACCTCGCTGCGGTGACAGACGCCGTGATGTGCCGCCAGTGTTGCGGCGGACAGATGCGGCTCCAGGGCAGCGCGGGAGTAGGGCAGTGCAACGTGTTCGATCGGCATGATGGCAGTGGCAGCGAAGGGAGTGCGGCGATAGGTCGTGCTGAAGGCTTACAATGCGCGCCTTTGCGGAAGTCTATCCGACCCGGCGGTCGGGCCTGCCGCTCCCAGTCAGGAGAGTCCAATGCCGGTAATGGAACGGATCCAGGCCGAAGTCGAACAACACCCGATCGTGCTGTTCATGAAAGGCACCCCGCAATTTCCGATGTGCGAGTTTTCCAGTCGCGCCGTGCAGGCCCTGGTGGCCGCCGGTGCCGACCAACTGCGCACGGTCAATGTGTTGGAAGAGCCCGAAGTGCGCGCCAATCTGCCGCGCTATTCCAACTGGCCCACGTTTCCGCAGCTGTTCATCCATGGCGAGCTGATCGGCGGCTGTGACATTACGCTGGAATTGTTCGAAGCCGGCGAGCTCAAGCGCATCGTCAGCGAGGCATACCAGCCGTGAGTTTGCTGCAGGCCCAGCCGCAGTCGGCTGCCTTGTCGGGACGCGTCGTGCTGGTCACCGGTGCCGCCGGTGGCCTCGGCGGTGCCGCGGCGCAGGCATGCGCCGCGGCAGGCGCCACGGTGGTCTTGCTCGGTCGCAAGGTGCGTCCGCTGGAGCGCATCTACGACGTGGTGGCAGCGCTAGGTGCCGAGCCGCTGCTGCATCCGCTGGATCTGGCCGGCGCCACGCCGGACGACTACGCCACCCTTGCGCAGCGGTTGCAGACCGAGCTTGGTGGCCTGCATGGCCTGCTGCAGTGCGCCGCCGCCTTTTCCGGCCTGACGCCAACCGAACTGGCCTCACCTGCAGATTTCGCACGCACCTTGCACGTCAACCTGACCGCGCGCGCCTGGCTGACCCAGGCATGCCTGCCGCTGTTGCGGCAGCAGGACGATGCGGCAGTCGTCTTCGTGGTGGACGACCCTGCGCGCGTGGGACAGGCCTATTGGGGGGCGTATGGCGCCGCCCAGCATGCGCAGCGCGGCTTGATCGCCACCTTGCATCATGAAACGGCTGCCGGCCCGGTGCGCGTCAGCGGCCTGCAGCCCGGCCCGATGCGCACCGCATTGCGCGCGCGCGCGTTCACCCATCACGAAGACAACGACGCGGTCGATGCCGCACGTTACGCCCCTGCGTGCGTCAGCGTGCTGTCGGCCGCAGGGGCGGCGCATCGCGGTGCGATCTGGAGTCCGCCGGTATGACCATTCTTTCTGCGGCGCTGCTGCTGTTCCTGATTCTCGACCCGCTGGGCAACATTCCGGTATTTCTCAGCGTGCTCAAGCCGTTGCCGCCCAAGCGCCAGCGCTTCGTGCTTGCGCGTGAACTGCTGATCGCCCTGTGCGTGTTGATGGCGTTTTTGTGGGGCGGCAAGTACGCCCTGGAGCTGATGCACCTGCGGCAGGAGTCGGTGGCCATTGCCGGCGGCATCGTGCTGTTCGTGATCGGCATCCGCATGATCTTCCCGCGGCCCGAAGGCCTGATGGGCGAAATCCCCGACGGCGAGCCCTTCATCGTGCCGCTGGCCATCCCGCTGGTGGCCGGCCCGTCCGGCATGGCCGCGGTGATGCTCATGGGCAGCAACGAGCCCACGCGGCTGTGGGACTGGAGCCTTGCCCTGATGATCGCCTGGATCGGCGCCTCGTCGATCCTGGCCGCTGCGCCACTGTTGTACAAACTGCTCGGCCACCGCGCCCTGACGGCCATCGAGCGCCTGATGGGCATGCTGCTGGTCGCCATCTCGGTACAGATGTTCCTGGACGGCCTGGGCACGTACTTCAAGCTGCCGGTGTCGATCTAGCCCAGCTCGCTCCGGCGGCTTGCTGATCGCTCCCAGGCGTGGGCGCAGACTGGCGCCGATGGCCTGGGTTTCAACCCGCATTGTCCCGTGGTTACGTGCTCGCGACGCATGGTTCCGGCGACTGACCAGCGCAACCTGGCGCCCGGACAAGTTGCGATGCGACGTGATGGTCGCCGGGCGGCTGGGATGGGGCAGTCATTGGCCGCTGGCGACTGTCTTGGGGCTGATCCGTCAGTGACGCAAGACAGCAGGTGGAATGTCATATTCGGCAAGGTGCATCGACAAGCAGCAACCCCATGTGCAGCCCGCATGCGGTGGCCGAACGCAGCGATTGGGCGTTTTGATCCCATTTGCCGACCCGGCGGCTCCAAAGTCGCGACACGCGTCTCGCTACGGTTGCGACCTCGCACGATCTGGCGATTGCGCCTCTACCTTCGTATTTCATGTAGCAGTGCGCGAAGTTTGTCACGCCGGCGTCACAATCAGACCTTAGTGTGTTAATATTTTGTTAAAAGTTGCAGTAGCAACCAGTCGCGCGGCGAGGGAATCCAGATCAACGGCAGCCCACCTCCGGGAACGGTTGGGCTGACTGCGCTTTTGCCACTGCCCACCTGTATCGAGGCTACCGAAATGACCCACCCCCGTTGTCTTCGCATGTCCAAGCTGACGCTTGGCCTTGTCGCCGCGCTCGCCGCCGCTCCTGTGTTTGCGCAAAACACCTCAGCTGGCGTTGCTGGCGTGGTCACAAGCAGCGGCGGTCAGCCGGTGCCGAATGCCGAAGTCACCATCACGCACGTGGAGTCCGGAACGGTCAGCCGCGCCACCACCGATGCCAGCGGACGCTACAACGCGCGCGGCTTGCGTGTGGGTGGGCCGTACACCATCACCAAGTCAGGTGAAGGTACAAAGACCGAAGAGGGCGTTTACCTGAACCTCAATCAGGTCAATACGGTCAATGCGGATCTCAAGGGCGATATCGCCGCCACCAACCTTGAAGCTGTCCAAGTGATGGCTGTGGCCGGCGGCTCGGACCTGTTCAGTGCCTACAAGATGGGCACCGGTACCAACGTTTCGCGCGAGACCATCGAATCGCTGCCGTCGGTCAATCGGAATATTCAGGACTATATCCGCCTGGATCCGCGCATTTCCCAGGTCAGCAAGGCGGATGGTGCGATTTCTGTCGGCGGCCAGAATACGCGCTACAACGCCATGCGTATCGACGGCATCGGCGCAGGCGATCCGTTCGGTCTGGAATCCAACAATCTGCCGACCGAGCGTCAGCCGGTGTCCATGGACGCCATCCAGGAAATCAACATCGATGTCGCCAATTACGACACGACGATTTCAGGCGGTACCGGCGCAGTGATCAATGCGGTCACCAAATCGGGGACCAACAAATTCGGCGGCACGGTCTATTACGCGTATCGCGATAAGGACATGGTGCGCAAGGAACTGGAAGGTGTTCGTTTCAACGGCTTCGACGACGAAAAGACCTACGGCATGACGCTGGGCGGTCCGATCGTCAAGGACAAGCTGTTCTTCTTCGCCAATTACGAAAAGATGGAGCGTTCGGCGCCGGGCGTCAGCCTGGCCGATTCGCCTTACGGCAAGGGCACCATCACCGACGCCGACATCGCGCGTGCGCAGCAGATTGCCACCGGCTACGGTTTCAACGCCGGTTCGCTGGCTCAGCCGGTCAACAGCACCGAAGTCGAAGAATATGCGCTGAAGATCGACTGGAACATCAACGAAAATCATCGTGCTGCCGTGCGTTACAACAAGCTCGAGCAAAACGTCGTGCGCTTCCCGCAAATCAGCAATAGCGCCGTGTCGTTGAGTACTTTCTGGTACCAGCAGCCGAAGACCTACGAATCCTGGATGGGAGAGCTGTTCAGCGATTGGTCCGATAACTTCTCGACCGAATTCAAGCTATCGCGCAAGCAATACTCGGCGATCCGCGAGCCGTTTTCGACCCTGCCGCAGATCCAGATACGTGGCTTCGGTGGCACCACCGTTAACAATTCGCTGTACTTCGGTACCGAGCAGAACTCGCACGTCAACGCGGTCGAGAGCAAGAAACTGAGCGCCTTCGGTGCTGCCAACTGGTACGTGGGCGACCACACCATCAAGTTCGGTTTCGACTATTCCGACAACGACCTGCTGAACTATTACGGCCGTAACCTCAACGGTGTGTACGTGTTCAATAACCTCAACGATTTCGCTGCGGGCCGTGTCAACCAGTACATCGTGCGTGCGCCGCGTCCGGGTGGTAGCTATGACGATATCCCCGCCGAGTACACTTTGAAGAATACTGGCCTGTTCCTGCAGGATAGCTGGGCGGTCAACAGTAACCTGACCGTGCAGGGTGGCGTACGCGTCGATATGCCGGACTTCAGCGATCAGCGCTTGTACAACCCGCGCATCATGTCCTTGTACGGTTACGACAATACCCAGTTGCCGGATGACAAGCTGGTGCAGCCGCGCTTCGGCTTCAACTACACCTTCGATAGCGACCGTCCGACGCAGCTGCGTGGTGGACTTGGTCTGTTTGGCGGCGCGGCGCCTAACGTCTGGCTTGCAGGTGTCTACCAAAATACCGGTCTGAATTACACCGAGTACACAGTCAACAACCCGGTTGGTATTTTTACTCCCAATACTAACCCCCCGTATATCCCGAGCAGTGGCGCGGGTGCGCGTCAGAACGTGGACATTGCCGCGCCCGATCTGAAGCTGCCGTCGGTGTGGAAGACCAACCTTGCGTTCGATCACGAGTTGCCTTGGTATGGCATCGTTGCGTCCGCGGAAGTGGTTTATACGAAGGTCAATAACGCCATTTACCTCGAGCGCCTGGATCTCTATAACCAGGCAGGCGTCGGCGCGACGCGCATCGGCCAGGATGGCCGTGAGCTGTACTGGAATGCAGCGGGTTATCTGCCGTCCACAGGCAATAACACCTCTGTCCAGAATGGCCAGACCACCAGCCTTGGTTCCGTCAACGGCAAGGCGAATCGCCCAGCCGACATGGGCGATGTAATGCTCATGCGCAATACTGACAAGGGCGATGGCAAGCAGTTCACTTTCGGTCTGAACAAGCCGCTGATCAATAACTGGGGTTGGTCGCTGGCGTATACCTATACTGCTGCGACGGAAGTCAGCCCTCTGACCAGTTCGCAGAACACCTCTAACTGGGGTGGCACGCTGATCGGCACGGCCAACGAGAACGTGGCTTACGACTCGCGCTACGCGCTCAAGGACCGCATCACCGGCTCGCTCAACTGGAAGAAGGCGTTTTTCGGGAAGTACAACACCAGCGTCGGCTTGTTTTATGAAGGCCGTTCTGGTCGTCCCTTCAGCTACATCTACTACAACGACATGAATGGCGATGCCGCTGCGACCTCCGGTAACGGCTACTTCAACGACCTGTTCTACGTGCCAAATGGACCTGGCGATGTGAAGTAGTGGGTGGGTGGTGCTGCGATGGAGCAGCGGTTCTTCGACTGGCTGGCGAAGAACCCCGAATTGGCTGCGTACAAGGGCAGATCGCCCCGGCTAACGAGTTCCGTACCAAGTGGGTGAACAGCTTCGATGTGCACATCAGTCAGGAATTGCTGGGACTGTTCGAAGGCCATAAGACCGAGCTTGCGCTGGACATCATGAACGTGGGTAACCTGCTCAACAAGAAGTGGGGGCGCATTGAAGACTATGGCTTCAACTCCACTGCCCGCGTCGCCAGTTATGCGGGTATCTATCCTGCGACTGGGAAGTACATCTACAACTTCACCGGTACGACCGACGAACCTACCGTGCAGGAAAACAACAACGACAAGGGCAACACCGGCGTTTCCCGCTGGTCAATGCAATTGACCTTGAAGTACAAGTTCTAAAGAAACCTGAGAAGTAACCAGCAAAAACGGCCGGGGTCTCCCGGCCGTTTTCTTTTGTGCGGGTGAGTACGCTAAAGTTCCGTGCATACGACAGGAGCATGCTATGGAACTCAGCAGTACGGCAGCACGGGCGCTGCCGGTGGTGGATGCGCGGATCTACCCGCGTGGTGGTCTGGATGTATTGTCCAAGGCAGAAGTAGCCCGGTTGCGTGATGCATCCAGCGGTGGCATGCATGAGCTGTTGCGCCGCTGTGCGCTGGCCGTGCTGACCAGCGGCAGCGCATCGGACGACCCGCGCGCCGCACGCGATCTCTACCCGGATTTCGACATCCAGGTGAACCAGCAAGACCGTGGCATCCGCATCGATCTGACCAACGCGCCGGCAATGGCGTTCGTCGATGGCGAGATCATCCGCGGCGTGGCGGAACTGTTGTTTGCCGTCGTTCGCGACCTCGCTTACATGGCCATCGAGCTCGAAGCGCAACGCGCCGACCTGGACACCAGTGAAGGCATCACCAATGCCGTATTTGGTCAGCTGCGTAATGCGCGCATCCTGCAACCGCTGGATCCGAACCTGGTTGTATGCTGGGGCGGCCATTCCATCTCGCGCGATGAATACCTTTACACCAAACAGGTCGGCTACGAGCTTGGCTTGCGCGGGCTGGATATCTGCACCGGCTGCGGCCCGGGCGCCATGAAGGGCCCGATGAAGGGCGCCACCATCGCGCATGCCAAGCAGCGCAAGCACAATACCCGCTATATCGGCGTCACCGAACCCGGCATCATCGCCGCCGAATCGCCGAACCCGATCGTCAACCATCTGGTGATCATGCCGGACATCGAGAAGCGCCTTGAGGCCTTCGTCCGCATCGGACACGGCATTTTGGTCTTCCCAGGCGGCGTCGGCACCGCGGAGGAAATTCTCTACCTGCTCGGCATCCTGCTGCGCGAAGAAAACGCGGACGTGCCGTTCCCGCTGATCCTCACCGGCCCGACCATCGCCGCGCCGTACTTCGAGCAGATCGACCGCTTCATTCGCCTCACCCTGGGAGACGCTTCCGCCTCGCGCTACGAAATCATCCTCGGCGATCCGGTCGCCGTGGCCCGCCGCATGGTCGAAGGGGTCCACGGAGTGCGCGCGCACCGCAAAGACCAGAAGGACTCGTATTACTTCAACTGGTCCGTGCACATCCCGCTCGAGTACCAGCAGCCTTTCGAGCCTAGCCACGAAGCGATGGCCGCGCTGGACCTGCACCACGGCCGCCCGGCGCCGGCCCTGGCCGCCGACTTGCGCCGCGCCTTCTCCGGCATCGTCGCCGGCAACGTCAAGGAAGACGGCATGCGCCGCATTGAGGAATTCGGCCCCTTCGAAATCCACGGCGACCCAGAAATCATGCAAGCCCTGGATGAGTTGCTGCGTGGCTTCGTCGAGCAGCGGCGGATGAAGATCGCGGGGGACTACCGGCCTTGTTATCGGGTGGTGACCTAGGGCTCAAGAATATTCAAGCTCTAGCCAAAAAGCGGTGTGGGGGCTGGAAAGATTGTCTGACGCATACGTCGGTGACCCTGAAACAACCGTTCGTCCCCCTTATGCTTGTTGCTAGGGGGCGGGCGTAGCATCTTACACACGTCACGCTGGGGAGCGTTCAATGTCTTTTCGCCGATCTGCCGGCTTTACACTCGTGGAACTCATGATCACGATCGTCGTGCTGGCGATCCTTCTCACCATTGCGTTTCCCAGCTTTCGCGGAACGCTTCGCTCTAATCGAGTCGCGAGCAGCGCCAACGAGACCCTCGGTTTGCTATCGGTAGCACGCAGCGAGGCCATTCGCAACCGCCGTGGAGGCGGTGTTTGCGGCAGCGCTTCCGGGACCGCGTGCGACAACAACTGGGGTGCAGGAATGCTGGCCTGGGCCGATACCGATGGCGATGGGGCGTTCAAGACTGGCGATACCGTCCTGCGCTTCGTCGCGATCGACGCATCGCTGACCAGTACCGGCCCCTCCGGCGCCGTAATTGCTTTCGATGGGCGGGGGCGCAGGGTCGCGTCGACAAATCAACAGATCACGTTGCAACCGATGACGTGCGATGGGCAGGCGCTGCGGCGCACCTTGTTCGTCAATGTCGCCGGCCAGATCACGTCTCAGAAGAGCTCCTGCCAATGATGCGTCTCCGTCCCTTCGTTTCGCCCTCTCGCACCAAGGGATTCAGTCTGCTTGAGGTGCTGATCGCCATCGTCGTACTCGCATTTGGCTTGCTTGGCTTTGCGCTGTTGCAGACAGCCAATGTGCGGTTCGTGCAGAGTTCCAACTACCGCACCCAGGCAACCAACCTAGCGTATGACCTGATGGACCAGATGCGAAGTAATCGCTTCCAGTCTGTCTGGTATACCGATGCCACCTTTGCCGCAAACAGCGTGACCTCGGCCAGTTGCAGCCGACCTCTCGGAAGCGTGGCCATCGCTGACAATATCGCGCGTTGGAAATGCCAGGTCGTGCGCGCATTGGGCGAAGGTGCCAGCGCAACCGTTCTCAATAACAACGGCCAGGTCACCGTTGGCATTAGTTGGGGAGACCAGCGCTGGGACGCCAATAATCCCAACGCCCAGACCACCTTTACCCTGGTATCGCAGCTATGACGCGGCCGCCTTCTTCCAAGCGCGTCGCTGCGGGCATCAGCCTGATAGAGATGATGATCGCCATGGTGATCGGTCTTGTGCTGATGCTGGGAGTCATCCAGGTCTTTTCTGCCTCGCGTACTGCATCAATGCTGGCCGAAGGCAGTGCGCGCGCACAGGAAAACGGACGTTTCGCCATGGATTTCCTCCAGCGCGACATTCGCATGGCCGGGCATTTCGGTTGCGTCAACGACCAGGCTCATTTTGTGCGCGGGGAGGGCGACCCGGTGGTCACTACCGGCGCGGCCAGCGGCTCGGGTCATCCGCTGGATTTCAGCATCAGCGTGCAAGGCTACGAAGCGCCTAATACGACGCCTCCTGGCAGCCTGAAGCTTGGAGATAACTGGGCAGTACCAGCGAATCTGCCAGCATCGATCACCAAGCTCAATCCGCGCGGCGGCAGCGATATCCTGGTTCTGCGTTTCCTTGCTCCGGAAGGCGTGCCAATCACAACGTTGACCACAGGCAGCAACAGCGTCGTGGGCTTCAATGCCTCTGCCGGATTACGTTTGACAGAGGGAGGGCAGGCGGCTCCAAACCTGTTCGGGGTTGCGGACTGCGCCCATGCCACGGTGTTCAAGGGCACCTATGCCAGCGGCCAAGTCACTGCCACAGGAACCAATCTGTCCAATTACTCCACCCGTCCCAGCGGCCAGGCAATGCTCTATCGCGCCGAATCGCTGGTTTACTACGTCGGTACATCGACAACCTCGGGCGAGCCTGCGCTGATGCGTGCACGGTCCAATGGTGTTGACGACTATGGCACGCCGGAAGAGTTGGTCGAAGGGATCGAGAACATGCAGCTGCTGTTCGGTCTCGATCAGACCGTGAACATGTCCAATACCTCGCCCCCGTTGGGAAACATCAGCACCCAGGCGATCGCGAGCGACGTATCCACTGCGGTCGATGCCACAGCTGCTGGCCAGTGGAGACGGGTCGGGCAAGTTCAAGTTGGCATCCTAGCGCGCAGTCCTGCACCTTCCACAGCCGAGCGCCCGGCAACTGCGTTGAGTTATCCCAGTGCATTGGGCGTCTCGTTTGCGCCGCCCACCCAGACGGATGGCCGCTACCGAATGACCTACGAATCCACGATCGCCTTGCGCAATCGGCTGTTTGGGAATTGATCAATGAATGCAGTCGCTCGCCGCCGCCCAATGCCATCCCGTCCTCGTGGTGTAGTGCTCTATGTTGCCTTGATCATGTTGATCCTGCTGGCGCTGATCGGGATCGCCGGCATGCAAGTGGCAGGCATGCAGGAAAAAATGGCGTCCAATTATCTGGTGACCAATATCGCCTTTCAGAATGCTGAGGGCGTGACGCGCAGGAGCGAGCGGGCGATTGAAGCCATCGCTAATCGCAAGAGTGCTCCCAGCGACGCAACGGTTGCGGACACTGATATCCAGCAAAACTGCGATATAGCATTCGATCCGATGGCTTGGGCACGTAATAAGGCCGTGTCGGTCAACCAGGCGGTTAATGTGCGGCGCATCGACTCGTGCATCATCGGGGGAGGCTCGCTCGCGATGGGCGATCCGGTCGACCCGGTGACTCCGGTCTATCAAATTACCACCTTCGCCAACGATGCGACGACGGATGCATCTTCGTCGGCGGCGATCGATTCCATTTTTAAGCTCTGAGGCCGTGAGCATGTCTCGTCGCACCGTTCGAACCGCTATCGTCTCCGTCATCCTGCTTGTCGCTATGGGGGGGTACTTCGTCTACAGCTTAATTGCAGCCCAGGGGCAGGGCACTTTGGCGCAGGCTCCACTCAATAACGCAACCTCGATCCCGCCGGCATTCATCATTTCGGTGGATGATTCGAACTCGATGACGTTCGAGCGCATCTTCACCGGTGGTGATGGACGTCTGCAATGGACCGGCAGCAGTTTCTTCAGCTCAGCTGGTGTCTTCTATAATTCCAGCGAGGGATGCGCGAATAACTCGGCCGATTGCTATGTTTACTTGTATCCAAGCGACGGCTATAACGCCTCTTACTCGCCAGGCGACGCAGTGCCTCCGCTGGACGCGTTCGGGTTTGCCAGATCGCCCACCTATAATAAGAGCTACTACAATCCCATCGTGCTCTATCAGCCGTGGACGCCGCCGACGCAGGCTGCGGCGACGCTCAATCTCTGGCCAGCGGCAGTATTTGGTCAGGCGCGCCTGGATCCACGTAACCCTGCTGTCTATGGCACTGATTTCACCAAGGGGTATAACACCACCTACAATCTTTCGTATCGCGAGGGTAATGATGAGTTATTTCAGTTTTTGACTGGAATGACGATACCGTCCGGTACGCGTTATCGGTCAAGTAGTCGGTCGTGCAATACGACCAATAGTAATGGATTGCCTAGCAGTGGCGGAGTTTGGACGACGTTGAACAATGCTGTTTCAATCATGGCTAATTGCCAGGTTCAAATTGGCTACGTCCCAGCAACGTTTTATCTGCCTGTGGACGCCCCTGCGCCGACAGGCTATCTCACTAGCGATGTCAATCGGCCGATTATCACTAATGCCTGTGGCCCAGGTTGCAATATGCGGCGCTATCAGATATTGGCGGCAAATTACGGGGCCAATACCGCTGCCTATACTGCTGCGCAACAAAATTTTGCCAATTGGTTCCAATACAGCCGTAATCGTATCCTGTCGATCATCGGGTCCGCATCGCGCACATTGGCGGATGTCGACAAGATGCGGGTTGGTTATTTCACTATTAACAACCGCACTGACGTGACCATGTACGACATGAACGACGACGCCTCGCGGACGTCGCTCTTCGGGTCGATCTACCGACTCAAGCCGAACGGCGGCACGCCGAACCGTGTGGCCATCGATTTCCTGGGTAAGCAGTTCAAGCGAACCGGAGATGGTGCGCCGGTGGTGCGTGCGTGTCAGAAAAATGGCGGCATGCTGTTCACCGATGGTTATACGAATAGCAATAATGTTGCTACAGGGTATGGCAACGCAGATTCAACCGGCACGGTGGATTTTCCTGCTTCGCCCTTTGCCGACAACTACAACAATACGATTGCCGATATCACTGCCAGCTATTATTCCGGCGCATCTACGCCACTGGTCACTGGCCCGAGTTTTTCGGCAGGCCTCGTGCCCGTCGACGATAAGTGTGCGACGCTCGCCAAGACTTCTGCGGATTGGAAACGGCTCGATTGCCAGAAAGATCTGCATATGAATTTTTATGCGATTACGTTGGGCGCGCAGGGAAATATCTACGAGGTCAACCAGGCGGCCACCAATGATCCTTACGCCAATGCTCCGGACTGGAACAGCAATGGCGACCCGATCGCAGATGACGATGGCCGCGTCATCGACGAGCTCTGGCACGCGACGATCAATAGCCGCGGTCAGTTCATCAATGCCAAGAGCCCTGATGAAGTGACCGGCGCTATGCGTCGGGTGCTGTCGGCTGCCAGTGCTGCCAATTCACCGTCAGGAACGCTGGCCCTGACGGGCGCGCGTATCGGCGCGGGTTCCTTGACAGTAACTCCCGAGTACCAGATCAGGAGCAACGGTACCGATTGGTCGAGCAAGTTGAAGGCCAATCAGGCTACGGTCGATCCGGATACGCGGGAGGCGCGCTTTACGCCACTCTGGGAGGCATCCGCGCAGATGCCCGCTGCCAGTGCGCGCAATGTGTACTTCAACGATGGCAGCAATGTACAGAAGTTCGATGGCACTACTATCAATTTGAGTAGCTTGTGCGGTTTGTCCAAGACCTTGTATCCTGGTCAAACGCTCTGCTCGCAAACTGACCTGACCAACCTCGGGGCAACAGCCGTAACTGCAGCCAATTATCTGCTGGGCGATCGGAGCGGGGAGATTCAGCAGGGTGGCAAGTTGCGCGACCGAACCACGGTGCTGGGCGACATCATCAACTCCGCACCGGTGATCAGTGCGCCGATCGACGACTACGGCTATCGCTCGCTAGGTGGTACGCTCGGAACCAGCTATACAAACTACCTGAACAGCAAGCGTAGCAGTCAGGGCTATATGGTGTATGCGGGCGCTAATGACGGCATGTTGCATGCGTTCGATGGCGGCATGGACAGCGCCGGCGCCATCAGCGGCAGCGGCGGACGTGAACGCTTTGCGTACGTGCCCGCTACGTCTTATGGCCATATGGGAAATCTGCTGCTGCCTTATCAAGCAAACAAGGGGAATGCCCAGCCGTTTGATCATCGCTACTTCGTCGATGGTCCGATTGCGGTGGGAGATAGTTATTACAGCAACGCCTGGAAAACAACCCTGGTGGGCACGACCGGGGCAGGTGGTCGCGGCGTCTTCGCATTGGATGTCAGCAATCCGGCGGCCTTCGGTGTGGGTAGCCGCCTATGGGAGATCAACGATCTCAGCGGCGATGCCACCGTGCGCGCGAATATCGGTCATGTGCTCGGCAAGCCAGTCATCGTCCCGGTGCGAGCGGCCAATGGCACGGTCGGCTGGAAGGCGATCTTCGGCAATGGCTACGATAGTGTCAGCGGCAAGGCGGTACTGTTCGTGGTCGATATCGGAACCAACGCCACGCCGACCGTCCGTATGATCGAGGCAACGGAGCCGGGAAACACAATCAGCGGTCGCAACGGGCTCGGCAACATCGTTGTGCTGGACCGCATCGATAATGTGACTATCGACCCGGCGACCAATAAGCCGGCTCGCACCCGCGATGGGTACGCCGATACGGTCTATGCGGCCGACCTTCGTGGAGCGATCTGGAAGTTTGATCTCACCTCGACTGCAACGTCGGTCACCGTACCGACGTTCACGACGGGTACCTATGTCGAAGGTGGTCTGACTTACCGGCAGCCGATTACTGGCGGCCTGCAGGCTGCTTCTGGTGAGAACGGTGGTGTACTGGTGCTATTTGGTACCGGTAGTTTCTCGTTCAACGACGACATCCTACCGAGTTCGGCGCTCCAGACTCAGAGCTTGTACGGGTTCACTGATCAGGTCGATGGTGTGATTAGCACAACGCTGACCAGAGCAAATCTGACGCCATATTCGGTCAGTACGGCTGCCGCCGGTAGCACCCGCTCACTGCAAATTGGCACCGCGCCGTCAGGTTCGCTTGGCTGGTACGTGGATCTGCCCGCCGGTGAGCGATTTGTGGGTTATCCGGAACTCGTGTCGGGAATCTTGTTCATGCCTACTTATTCGCCGCTCGCGATCAGCAGCGGGTGCAGCACTGATGGTGTGAACTGGTTGTTCGGACTGAATCCACGGACGGGTGTGGGTGCCCTATCTGGTGTGCGAATGGGAGGCATAGGTGGCTCCACGCTTGCCGCCGGTTCGGCTGGAATCTCGCTCAATACCGGCGGCAATGCGCCGGTCAAAGACGTGGGTGTATCGGTCGTGCCCAGGCTCGAGCCGAAGGTCAATCCCAAGGATGGTTCTGCGGCACCCACCGTGCCTGCAGGATCGGGCTGCTGGATGATCGTCAGCGTGGCTGGCGCCCCGCCCATGTATGTCCCTTATCCTTGCGGCCGCCAGTCCTGGCGCCAGCTTCAGTAACGGAGATTGTCAATGCCCTTAGACCTGTCGCGGTCCCTGTCCAGCCAACTTCGCCAGCGTGATGGTGCCGGTGGCTTCACCTTGATCGAGTTGATGATCGTCGTCGCGATCGTCGGCATCCTGGCTGCTGTCGCCTATCCGTCCTATGCCGATCATGTTCGGAAGTCTCGCCGAGCGCAGGCCAAGGCCGATCTGGTCGAATACTCGCAGTTGCTGGAACGCTCGCATACGACCAACAACACCTATGCCAGTTTCAAGTTCGGGAACGGCTCGACGACCATCCAGTCGCCGCGCGAAGGTGGTACGGCGCAATACAACATTACGCTCGCGACCACGCAGTCGACCTTTACCTTGACCGCTGCGCCTCAGGGCAATCAGGCTAAGGACAAGTGCGGCACTCTGACGTTGAACCAAGCAGGGGTGAAGACGCCGAGTGAAACTATCACTCCAGGCTGTTGGTAGCTTTGTGTTAGGGAAGGTCTGAACAACGAGACCTAACAGGGCGGAATGTGGCATCGTTCCGGAGAGTCGCGTTTGGAGCTTTGGACTTCTCGCCATTTCTGGCGCTTTCCTTGGGAATTTCCCGGGTTACAGGCGCACGTTCCCCATCGCAGGCAGTAATTGCTTTCGCTTCATCCACAGGTTTGACAGCGCAAACAAGGTCAGCACTTGTGCCGTGTTCTTGGCCAGACCGCGATAGCGGACTGATACGCCCAGGGTTCCGTAGACACTCAAGACCCTCGTTGCGCGTAGCGCCGTTCAAGCT
>NZ_JFAQ01000067.1 GCF_001304695.1 Xanthomonas axonopodis | reverse complement strand
GCAAAGTACGCGGCGGCCTTTTTTAGAATGTCGCGCTCCTCGGTCACTCGGCGCAACTCGGCCTTCAGCCGCCGAACCTCCGCGCTCTGGTCCACCTCGGCGCGCTGCACGACGCCGGGCTTGCCGAACTTGCGCAGCCAGGCGTACAGGCTGTGCGTGGTAACACCCAGGCGCTCGGCGACTTCTGCCACTTTAAACCCGCGATCGGTCACTTGGCGGACCGCCTCGACCTTGAACTCATCTGTATACCGCTTACTGCTCATGGACACCTCCGAATTAGCCATTTTCCATGGCCTTGAGATGTCTAGGAAAGCCTGGGCGTATCACCTGGCCCACGCACTACGCGTCATCAGCGACTGGATTGGGTTCTACAACCGGCAGCGCCCGCTGAAGATGATGACGCCTGACCAAGCCTATGCCGCTACATTAACCAACTGACCTGTGCAGAAACCGGTGGGTCATTACACAGTTGCGCTTCCCAAGCCACTCGTTGGCGATCACTTCGAACGTGTTGGCACCGAGCACTGCGCGCGCAGCGGCAGCAGCCTTCTTGTGCTCGCCCGGGTCGACGCCTTGGGCGAGCAGCTGGCGCGCGTTGTCCCGCCGCTGCCTGGCCAATGCCAGCGGCACGTCTGGGTAGACGCCGATGGCCAGCCGCTCTTCCTTGCCGCCGAATCGATACTTCAGGCGAAACCAGCGCCCGCCCTTCGGCGACTGCTCCAGATACAACCCGTCGCTGTCATATAGCCGTTGGGTCTTCGCGGCAGGTTTGGCGCGGCGTATTGCGAGATCGGTCAGTGGGGGCATCTGGTCGGCAGTTGGGGGCAGGTGCCCCAAAATATGCCCCCGACGTCGCATAGCTTGATACGTTCACGTACGCACCGCGTCGCACATGAAAAAGGCCGAGACCCCTTGTTTTACTGGGGTTCCCGGCCTTTCCAGGACCTCATCGGTCCGCTCATTGGTGGAGGTGGGCGGAATCGAACCGCCGTCCGGAAGCACTCCATCCCCAGCACTACATGCTTAGCCCTCCGTTAGATCTCGTTCCCAGGCAGCACGGCTGGCAAAGCGCACCTGGAAACCAGCCTGCTTTATCTGACCGGTAGCTGACAGGCGGCCACTACCGATGGTTCCGTGATAATGACCCTACACCTACGAGCACGGGCACAAGTAGGTTCGGGGGTTCGCCTTAGGCGGCTGTAGAACTACAACTAAAGCCAATTAAGCGGCGATAGCGAGGTCCGAACCGTAGTTGTCATCGTTGGCAACTAAAAGTTTGCTGCTGGATTAACGAGGAAAGCTGCCCCCTCGGCATGCGCCAAGCGACTTCGCGACCCCCGTCGAAACCAGTGCACCCCCCGGGGAAAGCAATAAAACGCTGACCTGATCAGTGTAGGGATCGGCGCGCCCTGTCACAAGTGGCGAGATGCGCAACGCTTACAGTGGCTTCAGTCCCGTACCGAACAGAACAGTCTGCAAACGAAGGAGCGAGGCGATGGCGACAGGCAAGCCCCCACGTTCGAAACCTGCACGCGCGCTACCGCGCAAGGCGGCTGCAAGCACGCAACAACCGGCGCGGCCGCGCGCAAGGCATGCGCAGCAGGCCGGGGCCCAGGAGAAGGCCGCAGTGACCCGCGTACAGGGCAAGGCGCGCACGGTGATCTACATCCATGGCATCGGCAACAAGCCGCCGGCCGATGTGCTGCGTTGTCAGTGGGACAAGGCCTTGTTCGGGCGGCTGATGGGCGAGCGCACGCGGCTGGCGTACTGGGTCAATCGCGAGCGCTATCCGGTGGCCGAGCCGGGCAATTGCGATGCGCGCGATGTGGGGCCGGCGCTCAATCAAAGCGTGCAGCGCGCCTTGAGTGTGCTCGGCCTGGTATCGGGCGAACAGGACCTGCACCTGTTGGCAGACGCGCTGGCGCAGAGCGAGCAGGAACGCGCCGATCTGCATCGGCTGCTGGACGAGCTTCAGGGCACGTCCGTGCCCGGCAGCGTGCAGGCCAGGGGCGCCATCGATGCGATCAACCGGGTGTTGCTGCGGCTGATTTCCGCTGCATTGTTGCAGGACGTGCATGACCTGTTCTTCGTGCCGGAACGTGCGGCGCTGATGCGCGAAAGTCTGGCGCAGCGGCTGCGCGCAGGGGGCGGGCCATTCGTGGTGGTGGCGCACAGCCAGGGTTCGATGATCGCCTTCGATATGCTGCGCCAGCTGAAGGCCGCCGACTGCGAGGTCAGTTTGTTCCTCACCCTGGGTTCGCCACTGGGCTTGCCGCAGGTGCGCAGCATGTTCAAGCGCTGGACCGGCAAGCGCAAACTGCCGTTCCCCGAGTGCGTGCAGCGCTGGATCAATGTGGCCGAAACGCGCGACCCGATCGCGCTGGCCCCGGACCTCACCGACGACATCGCCAACGCAAAAGGACGTTTCGAAAACCTGGCCGCTGCGCGCTTGAATCCGGAATGGCAGCGCAACCCGCATTCGGCGTCGGGCTATCTGTCGATTCCGCAGGTGCGCGCCGCGGTGCGCCACGCCGTGGGTGTGGGTTTCGATCAGCCGGTGTCCAATGCAGTGCTGATCAAGGATCTCAGCGAGCAGCTCGAAGCGCATGGCCCGGAGCACCGACACGATGTGCTGATCGAGCTGGATCGCCGCGTCTTGGGTCACGACCCTGCCGGTGTGCGCGCATTGCTGCTGCAGCATGTGCGTCAAGCTGCTGCGCGTACCACCGGCCTGAGCGGCGATGCGCTGGATGAGGCGATCGAACTTGAAGACAGCATGCAGCGTTTCGTGTCTGCGCGGCTGACCCGCTTCGAGATCGAATCGCTGCAGGATCGCTATCGCGCGTTGGGGTTTCGGCGGGTGTGGCGCGATGCCGGAAAACGCGCGTTGATCCATGTGTCGGGCAATGTGCTGCATGCCGATGCGGCACGCACGGCGTATCGCGCCCGCGGGCAGCAGATCGGTTGGGCGGTGCTGGATACCGGCATCGCGGCCGATCACCCGCATTTTTTCGTCAAGGGTGAGCGCGACAACGTGGTGGCACAGTGGGATTGCACGCGGCGCGGTGCGCCCAAACGGCTGGCCCGCGCCGATGGCACTGCGTTTACCCGGCTCGATCGGCATGGCCACGGCACGCATATCGCCGGCATCATCGCCGGCCAGTGTCGCGCGTCGATCCCGGGTGCAAGCGGCACGCCCGGTCGCACGCTGGAATTGGCCGGCATGGCGCCGGATGCCCAGTTGTACGGCTTCAAGGTGCTCGACAACGCCGGAAACGGCCGCGATTCGTGGACGATCAAGGCGGTGCAGCAGGTGGCCGACATCAACGAGCGTGCTGGCGAGCTGGTCATCCATGGTGTCAATCTGAGCCAGGGCGGCTGCTTCGACCCTGCGAGCTACGGCTGCGGGTTTACGCCGTTGTGCGACGAATTACGCCGGCTGTGGCGGCAAGGCGTGCTGGTGGTGGTCGCGGCCGGCAACGAAGGCCTGGCCTGGTTGATGCGCAACGACGGTGACGCATATGCGGCCAACATGGATCTGTCGATCAGCGACCCGGGCAATCTGGAAGACGCCATCGTGGTCGGCTCGGTGCACAAGAGCAGCCCGCACAACTATGGCGTGTCGTATTTTTCCTCGCGCGGGCCGACCGCCGACGGCCGCAGCAAGCCGGATGTGGTCGCGCCAGGGGAGAAGATCCTGTCGGCCTATTACGACTTCGCCCCGAACGACCCTGCGAGCCTGGTGGTGGAGATGAGCGGCACCAGCATGGCCGCACCGCATGTGTCCGGCGTGCTGGCGGGTTTCTTGTCGGCGCGCCGCGAGTTCATCGGCTTCCCGGACCGGGTCAAGCAACTATTGCTGGACACCTGCACCGACCTGCAGCGCGACCGCTATGTGCAGGGCAGGGGAGTGCCGAATTTGATGCGGATGCTTGGAGCGATGTGATTCGGGAGTCGGGATTGGGGATTCGCAAGAGCGGCGGGGCTAGCTTCGCCGCGCTGCATGTGTGGATCTCAAGCCAGCAGTGCAAAAAGCCACGCAAAACCGCTGTAGCCAATCCCTAATTCGCAATCCCAAATCCCCGCCCCTCACGCATCGCGATTATGCCGCCGCATCACGCGCTGCTTGTCGCGCTGCCAGTCGCGGTCCTTGGCGGCGTCGCGCTTGTCGTGATTCTGCTTGCCCTTGGCCAGGGCGATTTCCAGCTTGACCTTGTTGCTGCTCCAGTAAAGCGCGGTCGGCACCAGGGTGTAGCCCTCGCGCTCCACACGGGTGAGCACCTTGTCGATCTCGGCCCGGTGCAGCAGCAGTTTGCGGTCGCGCCGCTCCACGGGCACCGTGTGGGTGGAGGCCTGGATCAGCGGCGTGATCTGCGCGCCGATCAGGTAGATCTCGCCGGAGCGCACATAGGCATAGCCGTCGACGATGTTGGCGCGGCCGGCGCGGATCGCCTTGACCTCCCAGCCCTGCAGTGCCAGGCCGGCTTCGTAGCGTTCTTCCAGGTGGTATTCGTGGCGCGCACGCTTGTTCAACGCGATGGTTTTCGTGGCCTTCGCGCCGTTTGCTTTATCCTTGGTCTGTTTCTTGCTCATCCGCCCATTGTCGCCGATTCGGTGTCGTCAAACGATCTTCCGTCTTTCACAAGTTAGCGAATGCCTACCATCCGTCGCAGCGCCCTGGTTGAACACAGCGCCACCCGCATGTTCGATCTGGTCAATGATGTCGCCGCCTACCCGCGCCGTTTCGGCTGGTGCGACGCTGCCAATGTGCTTGAGCAGGACCAGGCGCACATCGTGGCGCGCCTGGATTTGGGGCTGGGGTCGTTTCGCACCTGGTTCACCACCGAGAACATTCTCGAACGCCCCGAGCGCATCGTCATGCACCTGCGCGACGGCCCGTTTAAGCGCCTGGAAGGCCTGTGGGAGTTCCAGACGCTGGGCGAGGGCGCCTGCAAGGTAAGTCTGACCCTGGAAGTGGAGACCAGCTCGCGGCTGCTTGGCCCGGCGCTGGCCTTGGGGTTTCAGGGCTTGGCCGACCGCATGGTCAACGACTTCGTGCGCGTTGCCGATCGCGGCGACGTCTAGGTTGCGCGGCGGCATGCGTATCGAAGTCGTGCTGGCGTGGCCGGATCGCTACAGTTCGGTACACCTGGATTTGCCTGAAGGCGCAACGGTGGCCGAAGCCGTCGCCACGTCCGGTCTGGTGTTGGAACAAGCCCCTGCCGCGCATGCGGTGCACGGGCTGATCGCGCGGCCGGAGCAGGAGTTGCGCGATGGCGACCGGGTCGAATTGCTCAGGCCGCTGTTGCTGGATCCGAAGGATGCGCGGCGGCGGCGTGCCGGACCAAGCAAAAAAGCAGGCTCAAATAGCTAGCGATTCCCGGCGCTGCGACGTGCGTCAGGTCGCTGCAAAGCCAGCGCTGCTGGCCGTTGTTTCGCAAAACCAGATGTGTTCGATGAGTTCGAATGAGCGCGCTCGGACCTACGACATGCCAGACGGCGTCATGGTTCGGTCCTGGCGGCGCCCTGCAGGGTCACTGAAGCGCTCTTTGGCATGAGCCAAAACGAAAAACGCATCTTGGTCCGATCAGACGATCACAACACCGTCGAGCAGCGGTATCAACGGCCGCGCTGTTTCTTCTTGTCGCGTGCCAGGTTGCGGCCGAACTGCTTGGGTGCGGCTTTGGCCAGCTGCTCGTCCTGCGACGGGAAATAGTCGCCTTCCCAGCGCACGACCTGTTCGTTTTCGAAGAACACCGTGAAATTCTTGATCTCGGTACGCGCCAGACGGTCCACGCGCTGCGTGGAGGTGTAGTCCCAGCGCTGGGCATGGAACGGGTCGGGGATCGAGGGCGTGCCCAGCAACGCGCTGACCTGCTGCTTGCTCTGGCCTACCTGCAGTTGCTCCACGGCGTTCTGTTTGATCAGATTGCCCTGGTAGATCGGCTGCTTGTAGATGATGCCGCAGCCAGCGGTGGAAAGAGCAACTGCGGCGACCAGCAGGAGATTACGCATCGGGGATTAAGTGCTGAGGAAATCACGCCGATGATACACTTCCGCCGGTCGCCGCGACCCGTTTGATGGCAGCTGGCGCTAAATCGCCAATGAACGGAGAACGTATGGAAACCCACGACCTGCGCAAAGTCGGGCTCAAGGTGACCCATCCGCGCATGCGGATCCTGGAACTGCTCGAACAGAAGAGCAATCAGCATCACCTCAGCGCAGAAGACATCTATCGCCAACTGCTCGACCACGGCGATGAGATCGGTTTGGCCACGGTCTACCGGGTGCTGACCCAGTTCGAGGCGGCCGGCCTGGTGCTGAAGCACAATTTCGAAGGCGGGCAGGCCGTCTACGAGCTGGATCGAGGCGGTCACCACGACCATATGGTCGACGTGGATACCGGTCATGTGATTGAGTTCGAGAGCGAGGAGATCGAGGCGCTGCAGCGCCAGATCGCCGCCAAGCACGGCTACGAACTGGAAGAGCATTCGCTGGTGCTGTACGTGCGCAAGAAGCGTCCGCGCTGAGTTTGGTGTCTGCAGAGAGGTAATGACAGGGCGGCTTGGCCGCCTTGTGCGTTCTGGGGGGTGTTGGTGGGTTTGCTGCAGGCCCATGCCCCCATCCGCCCTTCGGGCACCTTCCCCCGCAGGCGGGGGAAGGGAGACTCGTCAGCGGGGAGGGACTTCGTTAGAGGGAGGGGACTGGGCCTCTGAATGTGTGAGCTGCTCGCTGTGGTCAGGCGCTCTGCAGCAGCTTGCGGGCTGCCGCGCGTGCTTCCTTGCTCACTTCCACGCCGCCCAGCATCCGCGCCAGCTCTTCCTGGCGGGCCTGCGGGCCGAGCAGTTCGACCGCACTCTGGGTCATGCCGTCCACCGGTGCCTTGCTGACCCGGTAATGGGCGTGGCCCTTGGCGGCGACCTGCGGCAGGTGGGTCACGCACAGCACTTGGCGCTCTTCGCCCAGCGCGCGCAGTTTCTGCCCGACGATGTCGGCCACCGCACCGCCGATGCCCGAATCCACTTCGTCGAACACCATGGTGGGCACGCTGTCCAGGCCCAGCGCCGCCACTTCGATGGCCAGCGAAATGCGCGACAGCTCGCCACCGGAGGCGACCTTGCGCAAGGCGCGCGGGGGCTGCCCGGCGTTGGCGGCGACCAGGAATTCCACCCGTTCGGCGCCATTGGGGTCCGGCCGGGCGCTCTCGTGTGGCTGCAGTTGGATCAGGAACTGCCCGCCGCCCATGCCCAACTCGCCGATCAGTGCGGTGGTGGCGGCCGACAACGCCTCGGCGGCGGCGGTGCGGCTGTCGCTGAGCGCACCGGACGCGTTGCGCCAGGCGCCGGTGGCGGTTTCGATGTGCTTGTCGAGCTGCTGCAGGCGCTCGTCGGCGCCGCGCAGGCTCTCGACCTCGGCAGTCAGATGGTCGCGATGCGCGGCCAGCTCGTCCGGGGTGACGCGGTGCTTGCGCGCCAGGTCGTGCAGGCGGCCGAGGCGGCGTTCCATCGCCTCGAACTGGGCCGGGTCGGCCTCCAGGTCGTCGCGCACGCGGTCGAGCAGGGCCAGCGCTTCCTCGATCTGGATGACGGCGCTGTCCAGCAGCGCGTCCACTTCGCCCAGGCGCGGTTCGTGCTCGGCCACGCGCGATAAATCGTGGCGGCTGTCCTGCAACAGCCCCAGGGCGCTGGCGCCGTCGTCGCTGTTGAGCTGCTGGGCGACGCTGTCGCAGGCACCGATCAGCTCGGTGGCATGGGCCTGGCGGCGGTGATTGACGTCCAGTGCGGCTATCGCGGCCGGGTCCAGGTCCTCGCGTTCCAGTTCGGCCAGTTGGTGCTCCAGAAAGCCGATCCGGTCGGAGACATCGCCCTGCGCAGAGAGGGCGTCGCGCTCGTCCAGCAGCGCCTGCCAGCGTTGGCTGGCCTGGCGCACCTGCTCGCGCTGGGCGCTGTTGCGGGCATAGGCATCGAGCAGGGCGAGCTGGCTGTGCCGGGCCATCAGCGCCTGGTGCTCGTGCTGGCCGTGGATTTCCACCAGCTTGGAGGCCAGTTCGGCCAGCTGCGAGGAGGTGACCGGTCGGCCGTTGATCCACGCACGCGAGCCGCCGTCGGCGCGGATGATCCGGCGCAGCTGGCATTGCGCCTCGTCGTCGAGTTCGTTGTCGGCCAGCCAGCTCAGGCCGGGGTGCTCGGCCGGCAGCTGGAATTCGGCCGACAGTTCGGCGCGCTCGGCGCCATGACGGACCACGCCGCTGTCGGCGCGCAGGCCGGACAGAAAGCCCAGCGCGTCCACCATCAGCGACTTGCCGGCGCCGGTTTCGCCCGATACCACCGTCATTCCCGGCCCGAATTCCAGTTCGGTGGCACGGACAACGGCGAAATCCTTGATCGAGAGGTGTCTGAGCATGAGGTCGAGTGTGAATGCTTTTGGGAAGCTTAAGGTGGCAGGGGCAGACGGGGAATCGGACGCTTGCCATCCCCGGGGCCAGACATTATCTATGCGCTGTCTCACCGGATGATCCCATGCGCGCGTCCCAGTCCCCAATGCTCGACCCCCGCGCCCGACAGTTGCTGCGCACCCTGATCGCGCGCTACATCCGCGACGGCGAGCCGGTAGGCTCCAAGACGCTGGCCCAGCATGCCGGGTTGGATGTCAGCCCGGCCACGATCCGCAATATCCTGGCCGACCTGGAAGACGTCGGCCTGCTCAGCTCCCCGCATACCTCGGCCGGGCGCGTGCCCACCGCGAATGGCTACCGGGTATTTGTCGACAGCCTGGTGCAGATGCAGCCGCCCAGCGAAGAAGAAGTGCGCCGCCTGCGCGCGGAGCTGGCCAGCGGCAACGGGACGCAATCGTTGCTGGGCAGCGCCTCGCAGATGCTGTCGGCGATGAGCCACTTCGTCGGTGTGGTCAGCGCGCCGCGCCGCGAGCAGTTTGCGTTCCGGCATATCGATTTCGTGGCGCTGGACGCGCGCCGCGTGCTGGCAATCCTGGTGTTCGCCGACAACGAGGTGCAGAACCGGGTGATCGAGCCGCGGCGCGCCTACGAGCCGGCCGAGCTGGAACGGGTGGCCAATTACCTCAATGCGCAGTTCGCCGGGCGCGCGCTGGCCGACATCCGTGCCTGTCTGCTGCGCGAGCTGCGCATGGCCAAGAACGAAATGGAGCAACTGCTGGCGCACAGCGTGGACCTGGCCAGCGAGGCGCTGGTGCCGGCCGATGCGGACGACATGGTAATGGCCGGGCAGACCCGGCTGATGGGCGTACAGGACCTGTCGGACCTGGATCGCCTGCGCGAACTGTTCGAGGCCTTCGCCAGCAAGCGCGAGATCCTGCAGCTGCTCGAACGCACCATCCAGGCGCCGGGCGTGCGCATTTTCATCGGCGAGGAAACCGGCATGGTGTCGCTGGAAGACGTCTCGCTGGTCACTGCATCTTATGCCGCCAATGGCCAGGTGCTGGGTGTGCTGGGGGTGATCGGGCCCAAGCGCATGGCCTACGACCGGCTGATTCCGCTGGTGCAGACCGCCGCCGACGTCCTGGGTGCGGCCATGGAGTCGCCCGGCACGCGATAACCGGCATCGATCGGCGCAATGGTTTTTGCTTGAAACGCGCGCGAGCGCCCATATACGGGGTGACGTTGGGGCGGGCGTTCCGCTTGCCCGGGAACTGCACATGAACCAAGACCACCCCGAATTCGACTCCGAAGACCTGTCCCAGAACCCGCCCGAGACCGATCCGCTCAAGGCCGAGATCGAATCGCTGCGCAGCGAGATCGCCCTGGTCAAGGCCGACGCCCTGCGCGAGCGCGCCGACCTGGAAAACCAGCGCAAGCGCATCGCCCGCGACGTGGAAAACGCGCGCAAGTTCGCCAACGAGAAGCTGCTCGGCGAGCTGCTGCCGGTGTTCGACAGCCTGGATGCAGGTCTGACCGCCGCCGGCACCGAGCCCAGCCCGCTGCGCGATGGCCTGGACATGACCTATAAGCAATTGCTCAAGGTGGCCGCCGACAACGGCCTGACCCTGCTCGATCCGGTCGGCCAGCCGTTCAACCCGGACCAGCACCAGGCGATCAGCCAGGGCGAGGCCGAGGGCGTCGCGCCGGGCCATGTGGTGCAGGTGTTCCAGAAGGGCTACCTGCTCAACGATCGCCTGCTGCGCCCGGCCCTGGTGGTCGTGGCCAAGCACGACTGAAGCGCAGCGCCGGCTGAACTGCCAGGCGCAGGCATGAAACACAGATGTGCGCCGGTGGCTTGAACACCTGCGCACCACCCCCACATCTCAGCCAGACCCGGCGTCGCCGGACACAGCTACAGAATTATCAGGAGCGTATCCATGGGCAAGATCATTGGTATTGACCTCGGCACCACGAACTCGTGCGTGTCGATCATGGACGGCGGCAAGGCCCGCGTCATCGAAAACTCCGAGGGCGATCGCACCACGCCTTCGATCGTCGCCTACACCAAGGACGGCGAAGTGCTGGTCGGCGCCTCGGCCAAGCGCCAGGCCGTGACCAACCCGAAGAACACCTTCTACGCGGTGAAGCGCCTGATCGGCCGCAAGTTCACCGACGGCGAAGTGCAGAAGGACATCTCGCACGTGCCGTACGGCATCCTGGCGCACGACAACGGCGATGCCTGGGTGCAGACCAGCGATGCCAAGCGCATGGCGCCGCAGGAAATCTCCGCGCGCGTGCTGGAAAAGATGAAGAAGACCGCCGAAGACTTCCTCGGCGAGAAGGTCACCGAAGCGGTGATCACGGTGCCGGCGTACTTCAACGACAGCCAGCGCCAGGCCACCAAGGATGCCGGTCGCATCGCTGGTCTGGACGTCAAGCGCATCATCAACGAGCCGACCGCCGCAGCACTGGCCTATGGCCTGGACAAGAACGGCGGCGACCGCAAGATTGCCGTGTACGACCTCGGCGGCGGCACCTTCGACGTGTCGATCATCGAAATCGCAGAAGTCGATGGCGAGAAGCAGTTCGAAGTGCTGGCCACCAACGGCGACACCTTCCTGGGCGGCGAAGACTTCGACAACCGCGTCATCGAGTATCTGGTCGATGAGTTCAACAAGGATCAGGGCATCGATCTGCGTAAGGATCCGCTCGCACTGCAGCGCCTGAAGGACGCCGCAGAGCGCGCCAAGATCGAGCTGTCGTCCAGCCAGCAGACCGAAGTGAACCTGCCGTACGTCACCGCCGATGCGTCGGGCCCGAAGCACCTCAACATCAAGTTGACCCGTGCCAAGCTCGAAGCGCTGGTGGAAGACCTGGTCAAGAAGTCGATCGAGCCGTGCCGCACCGCGTTGAACGACGCCGGCCTGCGCGCCAGCGACATCAACGAAGTGATCCTGGTCGGCGGTCAGACCCGCATGCCGAAGGTGCAGCAGGCGGTTGCCGATTTCTTCGGCAAGGAACCGCGCAAGGACGTCAACCCGGACGAAGCGGTGGCTTTGGGTGCGGCGATCCAGGGCGGCGTGCTGGCCGGAGACGTCAAGGACGTGCTGCTGCTGGACGTGACCCCGCTGTCGCTGGGCATCGAAACCATGGGCGGCGTGTTCACCAAGATCATCGAAAAGAACACCACCATCCCGACCAAGGCCTCGCAGACCTTCTCCACCGCCGAAGACAATCAGTCGGCCGTGACCGTGCACGTGTTGCAGGGTGAGCGCGAGCAGGCCCGCTTCAACAAGTCGCTGGCCAAGTTCGACCTGTCCGGCATCGAGCCGGCGCCGCGCGGCATGCCGCAGGTGGAGGTGTCGTTTGACATCGACGCCAACGGCATCCTGCACGTGTCGGCCAAGGACAAGAAGACCAACAAGGAACAAAAGGTCGAGATCAAGGCCGGTTCGGGTCTGTCGGATGAAGAGATCCAGCGCATGGTCGCCGACGCGGAAGCCAACCGCGAAGAAGACAAGAAGTTCCAGGAGCTGGTACAGGCCCGCAACCAGGCCGATGGTCTGATCCACGCCACCCGTACCGCGATCACCGAGCATGGCAGCAAGGTCGGTGGCGATGTGATCGGCAAGGTGGAAGCGGCGCTGTCGGATCTGGAAACCGCCATGAAGGGCGACGACAAGGCGCAGATCGAAGCACGCACCAAGACGCTGGAAGAAGCCGGCCAGTCGTTGTACGCAGCAGCTGCGGCGGCAGAGCAGGGCGGTAACGCCGATGCGGCCAGCGGCAACGCCCAGGCCTCCAAGGCCGCCGACGACGTGGTGGACGCCGAGTTCACCGAGGTCAAGGACGACAAGAAGTAAGCCGTGATTTGGGAGTCGGGAGTGGGGATTGGCAAGCTCTAAAGCGCGCCATCCCCATCCCGGTATCCTTAACGCGTCGCGTCGCCAGGGCGGACCAGCACACGCTGTCCGCTTTTGCGTTTCAACGAATCTCAAATCACGAATCCCGAACCCCGGCTTATGAGCAAACGCGATTACTACGAAGTGCTGGGCGTTGCCCGTGGCGCCAGCGACGAGGAGCTGAAGAAGGCGTACCGGCGCTGTGCGATGAAGCACCACCCGGACCGCAATCCTGGCGATGCGGCTGCCGAAGTGGCGTTCAAGGAATGCAAGGAAGCCTACGAGGTGCTGTCCGATGGCAATAAGCGGCGTGCCTACGACGCACACGGCCATGCGGCGTTCGAGCACGGCATGGGCGGTGGGGGGGGGCCGGGTGGCCCGGACATGGGAGATATCTTTGGCGATATCTTCGGCAATATTTTTGGCGGTGGCGCCGCCGGTCCGCGCGCTGCGCGACGTGGTGCCGACGTCGGTTACGTGCTGGAACTGGATCTGGAAGAAGCCGTCGCCGGCATCGAGCGCCGCATCGAGATTCCCACGTTGATCGAATGCGCGCCCTGCCATGGCAGCGGTTCGGAAGACGGCAAGGTCGAAACCTGCGGCACCTGCCATGGGCGCGGCCAGGTCCGCATCCAGCGCGGCATTTTCGCCATGCAGCAGAGCTGCCCGCATTGCGATGGCCGCGGCACGCTGATTCAGAAACCCTGCAAGACCTGCCACGGTGCCGGTCGCGTGGAAGAAGACAAGGTGCTGTCGATCAAGGTGCCGGCCGGTGTGGATACCGGCGATCGGATTCGTCTTGCAGGCGAGGGCGAAGCCGGTCCGGCCGGCACGCCGCCGGGTGACCTGTATGTGGAGGTGCGCGTGCGCGAGCATGCGATCTTCCAGCGCGACGGCGACGATCTGCATTGCGAGGTGCCGATCCGTATTTCGCAGGCGGCGCTCGGCGATACCGTGCGGGTGGCGACTCTGGGCGGCGAAGCGGAAATCCGCATCCCGGCCGAGACCCAGACCGGCAAGCTGTTCCGTCTGCGCGGCAAGGGCGTGCGTTCGGTGCGTAGCCGCAGCGAAGGCGATCTGTATTGCCGCGTGGTGGTGGAAACGCCGGTCAATCTCACCGCCGATCAGCGCGAGCTGTTGCAGCAGTTCGAAGCGACGTTCACCGGTGAGGATGCACGCAAGCATTCGCCCAAGTCGGCCACTTTCATCGATGGCGTCAAGGGGTTCTGGGATCGGATGACGTCCTGACCCAGGTGGCGTGATGTCACGATGGCCCAGCGTGCGGCTTGCTGCGCGTCGGGCTATTTTTTTGGTTGTCCCGAAAGGCCGCACGCGATGCGGCCGATGTGCGTTGACGCTGCAGATGAAACGCGATGTCAGCGTGAGAATTGCCGGTCCGTGCGTGCTTTTCAGCAACGCCTCGGTGTGAGATGTCCAGCGTCATGCACGCACATTGCACATGCGTTTTGAAGCATCGTCAGTGCCTTTAGACACGCGCTGCTGCCCGCAATGCGAGCCAAAGCCATCCCTGATCGTGCATTCGGGCCATTGGATTGCAGCATCGGTCGATGCGCCTCAGCGTCTCACCTCGCGCAACGATGGTATTGCCAATCATGCTGCACTGGCGACTTTGAGTATCTGGCCTTGGTGTGTAGGACCGAGTGCGCGTGTTCAACAGCGCCAGTGCCGGCGACATCGTTCATCCACGACATCCTTGCAAGGTTGAGCGGATAATCGGTGTCCTCTTTTCCAGCACGGCCGCCCGCATGAGCGATGCAACCGACAGCCACCTCGTCCATGGTCGCCGCCAGCGTCCGGACGGCCCTTCGCCGATCGATGTGATTTCGGTGCAGTCGCAATTGGTCTATGGCCATGCCGGCAACAGCGCTGCGGTGCCGCCGTTGCGCGCGCTGGGGCTGCGTGTGGCCGAAGTGCCCACCACGCTGCTGAGCAACGCGCCGTTCTACGCGACCCTGCGCGGGCGCATCCTGCCAGCCGACTGGCTGGCGGATTTGTTGCTGGGCGCCACCGAACGTGGCTTGCCGCAGCGTGCACGCATGTTGGTGTCCGGCTATTTCGGCAGTCTGGCCAATGGCGAAGCCTTCGCCGACTGGCTGGAGCAGACCTTGCCGCAGGCGCCGCAGCTGCGCTATTGCCTGGACCCGGTGATTGGCGACACGCACACCGGCCTGTATGTGGAACCCGGGCTGGAGCGCGTGTTCGCCGAGCGTTTGCTGCCGCACGCCTGGCTGGTGACGCCCAACGCGTTCGAGTTGGGGCGGTTGACCGGCTTGCCGAGCCTGCAGCAGGGCGATGCCATCGTTGCCGCGCGCGCGTTGCTGGCGCGGGGGGCGCAATGGGTGCTTGCACACAGCGTGGCCGGTGCTGCGGGTGAGCTGGTGACCCTGGCGGTCAGCGATGCGGCGGTGTATCGCTGGGCCAGCCCGCACCTGCCGGTCGATGTGGCAGGCACCGGCGATGTGCTGATGGCCTTGCTGATTGGCCTGCTGTTGCGCGATGTGCCGTTTGAGCTGGCGGTGGGGCATGCGCTCAGCGGAGTGCATGGCGCGCTGGAAGCGACCCTGGCTGCGGGTTTCGAGGAATTCGACGTGCTGGCCGCGGCGCCGGCCGCGCTTGCCGCGACGCCGCGATTTGCCGTCGAGCGATTGGCATGATCGCGCAGCCGGTGGTCGGCATCGTCGGCATCGCCGGTGCGTACGGGCGATGGCTGGCGCAGTTCCTGCGCACGCGCATGCAGTTGGAGGTGATCGGGTCCGATCCGGCCGACAGCGACAGCATGGATGAGGCCACGCTGGCGCAGCGTGCCGACGTGCTGATGTTCGCCGCGCCAATTCGCCACACTGCGACATTGATCGAGCGGTATGTGGAACTTACCGGCGCACGTGCTGCCTCGCAGCTATGGCTGGATGTCACCTCGATCAAACAGGCGCCGGTCGCTGCAATGCTGACCTCGCAGGCGGACGTGGTCGGCCTGCATCCGATGACCGCACCGCCAAAATCGCCAACCTTGAAAGGACGCGTGATGGTGGTCTGCCAAGCGCGGCTGCGGCATTGGTCGGCGTGGGTGCACAGCTTGTGCAGCGCGCTGCAGGCCGAATGCGTGTACGCCACGCCAGAGCACCACGACCGCGTGATGGCGCTGGTGCAGGCGATGGTGCATGCCACTCACCTGGCGCAGGCCGGCACCTTGCGCGACTACGCACCGCTGCTGGGCGAGCTGCGCGCGCTGATGCCGTATCGCTCGGCATCGTTCGAACTGGATACCGCGGTGATCGCGCGCATTCTTTCGCTCAATCCCTCGATCTACGAAGACATCCAGTTCGGTAACCCGTATGTGGGCGAGATGCTCGATCGGTTGCTGTTGCAGTTACAGCAGCTGCGTGCGCTGGTGGCGCAGGGCGACGACGCCGCGCGTGCGCAGTTCCGCACCCAATTCCTGCACGACAACGTGCAAGCCCTGCAGCACGACGCGCTTGCGGCAGGCAATTACACCTACGAGCGCGTGGGCTATTTGCTGGCCGATCTCACCGAGCCGCTGACCTTGAGCGTGTATCTGCCCGAAGACCAGCCCGGCTCGTTGCGCGCATTGCTACATGTGTTCGAGCGGCATGGGGTGAACCTGTCGTCGATCCACTCGTCGCGCACGCCGGTGGGCGAGCTGCATTTTCGAATCGGGTTCGAGGTGGCAAGCGATCATGCAGCATTGGCGCAGGCAGCGAGCGAGATCGATCGCAGCGGGATCGGTCGGGTGCTGGAACGTTCCGATGGCTAGTGGCGTGACGAAGCCCGCTCCCAGCGCAACCGATTTCATCCACACAGGGTGTGGATGAAACTTGCACAAGCGTGTGGATAACTGCGCGTAGCCCTTGCAGCGCAAGCGTCGTGCGGTAGCTGGTCAAAAATTGACCAGTGCCGCCTGGAGGCAGCTAGCTGTAGGACGACGGCGGCTTCAAACCGTCCCATGGCCTTGAATCGACGCGCGATCCCCGTACACCTCGGCTCCTGCGCGCCGCCTGCCGCTGCACGATGACAACGCGCCGGGTTTGGTGGTCGTTCCTAGAGCGCGGAAAGGCGTAACTCGCCGCCGTCGGTGACGAAGCGCTGCCCCTGACGTTGCAGATGTCGGCCATCGGGAAGCTCGTAACGCGGCGCCGATTGCGGGTTTGCGCGCGGTTGTTGCTCGTCGCGGAATTCGATGATGACGTAGGGCTCGCCATCTGCACCGATTGCGGGAAATTGCCGGAAAGACATACGCACCTCCGAAAGTTCCTAAGGTTGCAGTGCAGATCGCGATGGACCCGCACGCCCGGCGCCGGGCCGGTACGGCGAGCATGCGCACACAGGTGTTACCCAGATGTCGTGATGCAGTGGGATGCGCAGTCCTGTTGGTTGAGCCCGCCAGGCGAGGTGAAGACGGTGCTTGGCCACTTCGACCAGCTGCTCTGTACGTGTGCGTCGCATATGCAGTCTTTGGTTGGACCAGGGCGTGAAGCGCGCTGAAGCGTCGCTGGGCACAACAGCCAGCCACCTGCGTGGCGGTTGGGTCCGGTGTGTACGCTATGCGCGAACCACTGGATGCCAAGCTGCGGCATCGCGACGTCTCTCGCACAATCATGCAATTGCCTGACATCACCGCGTCCGCCCGACGCGCCGCCAGCCCTTCAACGGCTCAGCTGCAACGCATCCCGGTCGGCGGTAGCCGCCGCCAGTTCGGCACGCGCTGAGGCGATGCGTGCCTGCGCATCGATCAGGCGCACGCGCGTGTCGTTGGCGGTTTCCTCGCGCTGGTTGACCAGGAAAAAGTCGCCTGAGCCCAGCTCGAAGCGCCGCCGCTCGGCCGCGGCCAGGCGGTCTGCCAGGCCGCGTTCCTCATCGGCGATCTTGGCCAGCCGTTCGGCGGCATTGAGCGAGATGACGATCGATTCGACCTCGATCGAGATCTGGTCGCGCAGGAAACGGCTGCGCTGATCCAGCGCTTCGATCTCGGCGCGCGCTTCGGCCACGCGGCCCCTGGCGGCGCGGTTTTCCAGCGGCACGCTGAAACGGAAGCCGATGACGGCGTCGGTCAGCGACCGGTTCGGGCCGCCGACGCCGGGTGGGCCCAGATCCTTGCTGACTTCCACGCTGACATCCAAGCGTGGTTTGAGATCGTTCTGCGCCAGCATCAGCCGCGCGGTGGCCTGGTCGATGCGGGTCAGCACGGCGCGGTAATCCGGGCGCTCCACCGGCGCGGTGATCTTGCTGGCGCCGGCCAGTCCTTCCAGCGCCAAGGTGTCGGCCGGCAGGCGTTCGGCGGAAACGATCAGCGGCATGCCGGCGTCGTCGCGCAAATACAGCGACAAGGCATTGGCCGCGTTGGCGAAGTCCTGTTCCGAGCGCACCGCCAAGGCGCGACGGCGGACCAGATTCTGGTCGTTTTCGGTCAGCAGGATGGTGGGGCGCGCTCCGAGCGTGACCTGTCGCGAAATCGCATTGCGGCGTTGCTCGGCCAGTTGCAGCAGCTCGTTGTAGGCGCGCAACTTCAGCCCGGCGGCGACCCAGTTCTGGTAGGCATCCACTGCGCGCCGCTGCACGCCGATGGCCACCATTTCCGCCTCGTACTTGGCCACATCGATATCGGTACTGGCAATACTGCGCTTGGTGCGGCGTTCGTCGATCACGCGGTCGCGCAGCAGCGCATACAGCGCGCCCACCTTCACTTCGCCACCGCGATCGGTGTAGGACTTGTCCTCGTAGATCGGGAAGGAGCCACGCGAGGAGCGGTAGCCACCGTAGTAATAGCCGCCGTTCTCTTCGAACGGACGCTTGACCCCAGTTTCGATCATACTGCCATCGTAATAGCCGGCCTCGCGCGAGCGGCCTTCGATGTCGAACACCGTGTCGAAGGCGCCATCGGCCGAGATGCCCTTGCCTTCGGCCTGGCGCACCTTTGCCAGCGCTTCGACGATCTGCGGTGCGGAGCGTGCCGACGACTGCAGCACCTCATCCAGCGCCAGCGCCGCGGTCTGGCCGAAGGCCGCAACGGGGCAGAGCGCGATCAACAGGACGACAAGACGGCCGATCATTTCTTACCCGTCGCTTCGTCTTCGGCCTTGGGCGCGACCGGTTTGGCCTTGCTCTCTTCCTGCGTGGTCGCAGCCGGGCGCCGGCCGAATTCCAGCGGGAAGTTATTGAGCTGGCGCCACAGTTCGTAGCCGACCTTGACCGTTTCGCCCTGCACCCAGCCGCGCACCTTGCCGCCCTGGCGGGCGAATTCCTGCGCCGGCCACGCCGGTTTGCCCGGCATCGGCTCCACCAGGATGCGGAACAGCCCATCGGGCGCGGCATTGGGGTCGATGGCGCGCACCCGGCCGTCGAACATGCCGTGCGCCACCGACGGCCAACCGCTGAACTGGATCGCCGGCCAGCCTTCGAATTCCAGCCGCACCGGGCGGCCGGGACGGATCAGCGGCACGTCGCGGCCGTCGATGTACAGCTCGACCGCGCGTTCCACCCGTTCGGGTGCGATCACCGCCAGCACGGTGCCCGGCGAGACCATGGCGCTGCCGCTGGCGGCATTGAGCTGCTGCACGCGGCCGTCGCGCGGGGCACGCACCAGCTGTGCAGACTGGCGGTCCAGCTGGATGTCGATGCGGGTCAGCTTGGCGCGCGATTCGGCCAGCTTGGCGTCGGCTTCGGCCACCTTGATCTGGGTCAGCTCGTAGTCGCGGCGGCCGGCCAGGCCTTCGGCCAGCAATTGCCTGCTACGCGCCACGTCGATGCTGGCCACCGCACGCGATTGCTGGATGGCGGCGATTTCCGCCTGCGCCTGTGCGCGTTCGCTGGCCAGGCGGGTGAGCAGGTCCGGGTCCAGATCGCCGACACGCGCGATCGGGTCGCCCTTGGAAACATGCTGGCCGTCATGCACGTACCAGCGCTCGACCCGGCCCGGCACAAAGGCGGTGACCGGTTGCTGACGATCGCTGGGATCCAGCGACACGACCTGGCCCTTGCCGCTGGCGGTCTGTACCCACGGCGCCAGTGCCAGGATCGCCGCAGCGATGCCGATGCCGATCAACAGCATCCAGGCGACTGCCTTGGCGATGCTGGGCGGACGCATCGCCGCCAGGGTAGGGAAGTGCGCCAGGCGATCACGAGCGTGCGGCATGCGACACCTCCCGCGTGGATGCGATCAACTCGGCGCGTGTGGCGTAGCGTTGCTGGCGCTCCGGCTCAAGCCGGAACCAGCCATCCAGGGTGATGTCCTCCGGCCTGCCGGTGCACAGCAGTACCGTGGTTCCTGCATCCTTCAAGCGTCGCAGAACCTGGGTCAGGCGCTCGGCCGGGATGAGGTCGTACAGCTGCGACAGCATCAGCACGCGCGGGCGCACCAACAGCGCATTGGCCAGCTTCAGCGCCATGACCTCGCCAATCCACAGCGGGAATCCGGACGCGGCAAGGTGGGTGTCCAGGCCTTGCGGCAACGCGGCGATGCGTGCGCGCAAGCCCACCGCATCGATGGCTTGCAGCATCGCTTCGGAGGTTACATCGGCCGAGGCCATTGCCAGGTATTCGCGAATGGTGACCTCCACGATGGTCGGGCGGTCGAGCACGGTGACTTCCGAACGCAGCAGGTACATATCGAAGGTGGCCATGTCCGCGCCGCCCACCATCACCAGCCCGCGGTCGGGAACGACGTGGCGCTTGAGCACCATGGCCAGCAGGCGCTCGGCGCCGCCGTCGGCCAGCGTAACCAGCTGCTCGCCGGCCTCCAGCGCGAAATCGAAACGCGCGCCCTCGATCGCCACGCCATCCAGGCGCACCCCGCTGTTGCGCGGCGCCTCGCCGGCGGCAAGCACCTGGCGCTCCTGGGGGATGGCGTACAGCAGCGACAATTCCTCCGCGCTGGCCACCAGGTCGTAGAAAATGTCCAGGTAGCTGCCCAGCTGTGCAATGCCGTAGAACACTGCGCTCAGGATCAGCTCGGCTGCCACCAGCTGGCCGATCGACAGCTCGCCGCGCAGGATCAGGCCGCCGCCCAGCGCCAGCAGCGCCGCACTGGCCACCGCATAGGTGAGCAGGAACGCCAGCGTCTGGGTGAAGGTGTAGCGGAAATGGCGACGATGCCGGTCGACATAGTCGGCGGTCACCTTTTCCGAGCGATCCATCGCGAAGTTGAGATGGCGGCTGGATTTATAGAACCCGTTGGACCCGCCGACGCTTTCCAGCCAATGCGCGGCGTTGTGCTTGGCCTGGCTCAGTTCGACCGCCGAACGGATCGAGCCGCGCGACCAGATCATCCAGATCGAGAAGATGGTCAGCAGCAGCAGCGCGTTGAAGCCGAGGAAGAACGGGTGATAGAAGCTGGTGACGATCAAGCCGACCGCCGACTGCAGCACGATGGTGAACGCACCGACCGCCAGGCTGGGTACTGCCTTTTGCACCACCACCAGATCGAAGTAGCGGTTGAAGACATCGCCGCGGTTCTGGTCGGCGAAGAACGGGTTCTGCGCATGCACCGCGCGCACGGTGATCTCCGCCACCACGCGTGGGAACAGGCGACGCTCGAACAGCGCCATCACCCACACCCGCATCGCGCTGAGCGCCGCCACCAGCAACAGCAGAGGCCCAGCAGCAGGCCGGACAAGGTCCACAGTGGCGTGGGCAGCGCGGTGTTGGCAACGCTGTTGATCAGCAACTGCACCGAGATCGGCGTGGCCAGCGACAGCAGGCTGATCGCAACGCCGTACACCAGGGTCAGGCGCACATACGGCATGTCCGGGCCGACAATTTCGGTCAACCAGCTCGCCGCTTCCCGCCATCCAATCCGCTTGGCCGCCATTCGAGATCCGTTGATGAGTTCAGTGAAGCATTGACGAGTTGCCGGCCCGCCAACAAGGCCGTCGCGCTTATTTGCCGCATAGGATTTTCCTATGCAGCCAGCGCGCGCAGCAGATTGGCGATCAGACCGAAGGCCGGTGCGCGACCGGCACCCTGGCGCCAGAGCACACCGATCTCCCGATAGTAGCGCCCGCCTTTGACAGGTCGCACCACCACGTCGTCGCCTTCGCGGATTTCCTGGCGCACGTACAGGTCTGGGAGCAAAGCAAGACCCATGCCCATGTCGGCCATCTGGCGGATCGCGTCCAGGCTGGTGCCTTCGTAATCGCGCAAGACATTGGCACCCACGTCCATGGCGATCGCGGCGACCTGTTCTGCCAATCGGTATTCCGGCATCAAGGTCAGCAAATTGGCCCCGCGCAGATCGGCCGGGGTGATGCAGGTCTTGGTGCGCAGCGGATGATCGGCGGCCATGGTCACATGCAGCAGTTCGCGAAACAGCCGCTCGCTATGCAGGCCGCGGCCGGCCACCGGCAGTTGCGCAAGGACCAGATCGTGCGTGCCGTTGCTCAGGTCGGCGGCAAGTGCGGTTGGCAGGCCTTCGCGCACATGCACGCGCAGGGCCGGATGCTCGCGATGCAGGCGTGCCACCAGGCTTGGCATCAGATAGGCGCCGAGCGTGGGCGAGACGCCGAGGCGAATGGTGCCGATCAAGGTATCGGCGGCGGTGGCGCGGACCTCTTCCAGATCGGTGACATCGAGCAGGATGCTGCGTGCGCGGCGCGCCGATGATCGCTTCCAATGCGCGGATCTGCTGCGACAACGATGGCTGCGAGACGCCCATCTGCTCGGCGGCGCGGGTAAAGCTGCCGGTATCGGCCAGCGCGACGAAATAGCTCAGCTAGCGAAGGGTGGTCTTGGGGCGGGGCATGGGGTCACATCGGATTGCGTGGGTGTAACGACGACCCACTGAAATCCTGCTCAGGTGTTACTTTTCCCAAAGGAGACACCGATGAGCGACGTGATGGAAGAAGAGATCAAGGGTAATCCCCCCGCTTTTAGCGTTCGCCAAAAGTGGAGCTACGCGGCCATCGCCAATTTCATTGCTGGGGTGATGCCGCCGAGCGCCATGTTGGGGCGTTCATGGTTGTACGTCCATAGCCAGCGCGTGGCTTTGTCCTGAACCTGCTCGATGGTGTCGAACAACGTTGTTGCCAGCCACGCGTAGCGGACGGTGCGGTTATAGCG
>NZ_JFAQ01000066.1 GCF_001304695.1 Xanthomonas axonopodis | reverse complement strand
ACGATGTTGATCCCCATCTCCTACCTCCGTTGCCTTTAGCTGGGGCCATTGTCCAACCGCAGCGTCGCAGATCCTGCAACTACCGGCTGAGGGATGGGGCTAATCAGGTAATCCCTTTGCGCATGGGCAATGGTGCCGTACTGCACGCGCTGGTACTGCTCGGCCAATGCGACGATCTGCTGCGCGACATCGTCCGCATAGCTGCGCTGCTGCAGCTGGCGTGCGCGCCACGCGGCACGTTCGGGCTCCCCCCACGGTTGCCCGGGCGTGCCGATCGGATACCTCTGGTTAGTCGTCATTGCAGACACCCGTGCGAACAAAGCCCCAAGGGTAAGCGCTCTGCGCACAGAAGCAAAAAGGCCCCGCACTGCGTGGCCGATGCAACCTTGAAGAGCTGACGCTTACTTCTTTGCCGTGACCCCTGGGGTGGCGTCGCGGACCAGAAACTCTTCAGTCAACTCCGGCAAATGCGCCAGCAGCCAATCGGCCATGGCCTGCTCCTGGGGCGGGATCTGTTCGCACACGCGCTGCGTTTCGATATCGCCCACGGTCTTGGCGGCACCCAGCAACGCGGTGTAGGTCGCGATCTCCAGATTCTCGAACACGTAGCTGGCCATCGCACCCTTGACGATTTCGTCGGAGGTGGTCATGCCGCCCATCGCCTGCCCGAATGCGGCCATCTTGCCCATGGCATCCTTGATAATCGACGGTGAGCCGCCCAGACGCTCGATGCACGACTCGACCAAGCGCTGTTGCCCCAGCGTCTCTTCCAGATGCTGCTCGATACGGGCTTTGAGCTGGGGATAGTGCTCGATGCGTGCGGCCTGGGCCTTGAGCATCTGCTCGGCCTGCTGCTCCATTGCATGCGCATCGCGCAACCAGTCCATCAGGTTTTCTTGGGGTTCGGCCATGGGGTTCTCCTGTGTTTGCGATCTATCCAGCCTGCAGCGGCGCCGATGAAAGATGTGCCTGTTCGAAGTGAACGCTGCGTGCGACGTCTACGCGGCATTGACATGGCGCCACGGGACCGGCTGCTCCGCCAGCCAAACATGCGTGCAGTCACAACCGGACTGAGAACCTGCCGCGATCTTTGAGGACCTGCATGCAACGCGATGCCGCCGACCGCCCTGGCGACCCAAGAACGAATACGCCCGGATACCGGTCTTGGCGATGCCTCATGCCGCGGCAGCGTGGCAAGCCCACGATCGGGTGGGCTGCAAATCCTGCCGACGTTGGGAGCCGCCGTGTGCATGGAGTGAAATTTTTCCGTGCAATCGATGTCGGACATCATGCAGGACTGCAAAAATTTCTCGCCTGCGCTTGGTGCGTTGCACAGCAAGCGGTCGTGGATCTTTCAACGCGTACGGAACATCACGTGCGATGGTTGAGTAAGAAAAACTGCAATCGATTGCGCCTCGGCGCGTGCAGCACGCTGTTTGCCTCAAACCAAAAGCAACACAGGCGCTAGGCCTTATGGGCGTAGCGCCTGTGTCCAAACCTCATACGAGATTCGCTCTCCAAGACCGGCACGCCAGAGCGCGCCGATGGTTGGATTAAGCGGATTCTTCTTGCGGCTTGACCTGCTTGGAACGCCCGCCCTTGCTGCCGATCCGCGACATGTGGTCGCGATCGCGGCTCACGGCTTGGCCACCCTTACGGCCAGCCTCGCGTGCTTCGTCGCTAGTAAATTCGTGCGCATTGCCGCTGGCATGCGCGGCTTTGCCACCGCTACTCGCCAACAGGCGACGCTTCTCCGGATCCAATGCGGCAAAGCCGCGCCGGCTACGGGTCGTGTTTTGTACGTCTTCCACTGTGCCTCCTCTCGATGCTTCGGTTACGCCTGGGTAATGGGCTAACCGCAACATTCGTGCCAACCCGGAAAGGCAGGCCCCGCGGCACATCGCGGGTGGATGCAGGAAAAAACGGCTGCGCTCGCTGCGCAAATCTTGCACGCCTGTATATCGCCGAACGATTGGGCCTACCTCTTGGGTAGATAGCGCTATCACGGGGCGCTGCTGCGGTGCAGAAGTGGCTAGAGGGATTGCGCAGGCGCAGCAGCAACAGCTGCTGTGCCTGGATCAAGCGCCCTGCCCTGATGCAGGCATGTTCGAATCTCGCGTAGTCGGATTGCCACGCACGGCAGGGATCAGGCCTCAGCGTTCAGCTCACTAGATCGTCTGCGTGAGGCAGTCGCCTCGGCGATGGCGTGCGCAGCGCCTCGCAGGGCGCATCCTGGTGATCACGCAAGATCGCTCGACCAATTCGCCACTGGAGTGCCAGGACGGCAGCGCAGCCACAGGGCGAAACAGGCAGTGCCCGCACACAGACTGCGCGTGGATCTGGGCGCGCACTGAGGCGCCCTCAACGCACCAGGCATTGATACACGCCCCGCGAAAGACTTTGCGACTGCGTGCAGGCAAGTACCACTGGCCGCCGTTCGGAACCATTACCCGTGCCGTGCACGCACGGATGCGGCTGGCGAGGCGGCCTGGCAAGCAGTCTCCGGAGGCAAACGCACCATGTCACGCAGAAACCGTGAGCCCGAATCGCCCCGCCCTGCAGCCGCACCCTCCGTGGTGCGCGGCTCTCATCCCACGGCCTGCACCACCATCGCCCCACCACGGTCGTCGCACGCTGCAGCAGCTTCGGACACAGCATCGCCCACCAGCAACAAGGTCGGCAGGCCCGGTGGCAGCGCGGCTGCTGTCATCCCCAGATCGCCCAGGGTGGTGAGGCGACGTTGCTGCTCCGGCCGTGTGGCGGCCTGCGCGATGGCGGCGGGCGTGCTGGCCGGCAGATGCGACAGCAATGCAGCGGCCAGCGCATCTGCGCGGCGCAGACCCATGTAAATGCCCAGCGTGGTGCCGCTGGCCGCCAGCGCGCCCCAGTTCGGCTCGCCGTGGTCATGCGCGTGCGCGGTGACGAAGGTGATGCCGTGGCAGTGGCTGCGATGGTTCAGCGAGACGTCCAGTGCGGCGGCCGCAGCGAACGCCGCACTCACGCCGTTGATCACCTGCACGCCGACACCGACACGACGCAGGAAGCCAATCTCTTCGCCAGCGCGGCCGAACAGTAGCGCATCGCCCCCTTTCACGCGCAGGCCCTGCAACGCGTAGCGACGCATCAGCCGGCAGATGAACGCCTGCGGTGTCGACCGGCATCCGCCGCGCTTGCCGACCCGGATCACGCGCGCCTGCGGTGCAAGTTCGACGATCTCCGGGTTGGCCAGATCGTCGAGCAGCAACACCTGCGCTGACGCCAGGGCCTTCACCGCCTTGATGGTGAGCAACTCCAGATCGCCGTGGCCGGCGGACAACACCACCACATCACGCGCGCAGGAAGGGGGGGACTGACATGGGAATCTCGCCGGGTGTGGAGGGACGGTGCAGTCATAGGACAGGTGCGCTCACGCGAGTCGCGGTTGCCGGCACAGCCGAGTGAGTTGCGGCATGCACGAGCCACAGACGGTGCCGCAGCCCAGGCGTTGCGTGAGTTGCGCAACATCGGCGCCATCGTCGATGGCCGCGTGAATCGCGGCGGCCGAGTATGCATGCAGGTGCACACGATCGGGTCGTTGGGTGCGCTGTGGGTGTGCGCGAACACCGACAGCCACGCACCACGCCACGGCTTGCCAGTCAAACCGACCTCTCGACAAATGGGGCAATCTCGCTCTGCAACCACCACCACAGAATCCAACACGACAAATCAGTTGCCTCTCGGCTTATCGAACAACCGATTGCTGCGATGATCGCTGTCCGGCGCGGCGACACCCACGCATGCAGCTGCACACCGATAGTTGTCGAGTCGGTGGATATCGCCGAGCCGGGCGATGTCGTCGTCTTGAACTTCATGCCATCCCCAGCGCTGAAACTTGCTCAGGAACCACTCACCGTCCGACAGCCACGGCATATTCACTACTCCGCCACGGTGAAAGGCTAGCGCAGTCGCATCATCGGCGGCAGCGTCGCGACCAACATTCGACTCAACCTCGGCATGCACCCCCAGACACACCGCCAGATGCGTCGCCGGCACCCCGATATGCTGCGGCTCGGCCAGCCACTGCGCACATTGCGCGCGATTGGCTGGCGCCGCGTCCAGCCAACGACAGGCCTCCAGCACGCAAGCGGTCAAGCGCTCGCTCAACTCCGGCTGCAGCGCTGCGAATTCACGGCGGCAGGCGAGCACTTTCTCCGGATGACCAGGCCACAACTCGCCGCTGCGGATCACACGCCGCCCCGTGCCCTGCGCTTCGGCCACCGCCGCCCACGGCTCGCCAGAGCAATACCCGTCGACCAAACCGCTGGCCAGCGCCTCGGGCATCTGCTGTGTGGGAATGCTGAGCACATCCACATCGCCGATCCGGTCCACCCCGCCTGCAGCCAGCCAGTAGTACAGCCATAGCGCATGCGTTCCGGTGGGAAAGGTTTGCGCAAACACCGCACGCCGTCCCAATCCTGCCAATGCCTGTGGCAGCGTGCGGCCGGCCGCCAACGCGCACGACGGGATATTCGGCTTGGCTCATAGATTCATGCCAACAACTCGGCCATGGCCACGATGCGGCGCGCCACTTGGGCCAGTTTGACGCCCTGCTTCATCGCCTGCTGGCGTAAAGCCGCGTAGGCATCGGCCTCGCTCAGGCCACGTTTTTCCATCAACAAGCCCTTCGCGCGGTCGATCTGCTTGCGGTCCTGCAGCGCCTGCTGCACCTCGTCCAGGCGCTTGCGCATGCTGCTTTCCTGCGCAAAACAGGCCAGCGCCACCTGCACGATGGGCGCCAACCGTGCGGGTGCCAGGCCATCCACCACGTACGCCGTCACGCCCGCGCCCACCGCTGCATGGATCAACGCATCGTCGCCATCGCCGGAGAACATCACCACCGGCCGCGGCGCGTGCGCATGCAACATCGACAGCTGCTCCAAGGTATCGCGGGAAGGCGAATCCATCGATCACCACCACATCCGGCTGCTGGCGTTGCACGGCATGCAACAGCGCGCTGACCGAGGACACGTCATCGAGCACCGAGTAGCCGGCGCGCGTCAGTGCCTGGCGCAGTTCGCCGATCGGCTTTTTTGTATCGTTGACCAGCAAAACACGGATTGACAGCAGCGAGGCATGGACGTGGCCTGATGGTGCCATGCAACATGCCGCTGGTGCGAGCCATCTTTTCGGAGTGTGTCTAATGCCGTTGTTTCCGCTGTTCGCTAACCTGCAGGGGCGTGCCGTGCTGGTCATCGGTGGCGGCGAAGTCGCCACACGCAAGGTACTGGCGCTGCTGAAGGCGCAGGCGCACATCCAGTTGTATGCGCATGCGCTTTCGCCCGAACTTGCCCAGCTGCTGCAGGCCGGGCGCTTCGAGCAGATGACAGGCGAGTTCGATCCTGGCTGGATCGACAACGTGTGGCTGGTCGTCGCTGCCACCGATGATGTGGATTTGAATCGACGCGTCGCCGCAGCGGCCGGCGCACGCCAGCGTCTGGCCAATGTCGTGGACGATGCCGAGCTCTCCACCTACCAGGTGCCGGCGATTGTCGACCGCGATCCGCTGGTGATTGCGATTTCGTCGGCGGGCGCGGCACCGATGCTGGCGCGCCGACTGCGCGAGCGACTGGAGCGCGAACTGCATGCCTCGGTCGGGACGCTGGCGGCCTTGTTCGCCCGGAACCGCGAGCGCATTCGTCAGCAGTTGCCGGACATGAACCGGCGGCGTCGGTGGTTCGATCAGGTAATCGACGGGAAGGTGCCGCAATTGCTGCAGGCCGGCGATACCGCCGCCGCCGAAACCGCCTTTGCCGTCGCGTTGGATGCGGTGGACAGCGTTCCGGCGCGCGGCAGCGTGCAATGGGTTGGTGCCGGCCCGGGCGATCCGGGCCTGCTCACGCTCAATGCCTTGCGTGCCCTGAACCTGGCCGACGTGCTGCTGCTGGCGTCGGACGTGCCCGCTGCGGTGGTGGAACTGGCACGCCGGGATGCGCAACGGCGCGGCTGGCCGGAGACGCTGGGCGCGCAGCAGGCCGTCGTATTGGAGTTGGTCGGCGCCGGGCTGCAGGTTGTGGTCTTGCGCATGGGCAGCGGCGATGTCATCCCGGCGGAGCTGGAAGCGGCCCTGCACGCGCAGGGCATCCTGTCGGTGCGGGTTCCGGGTTTGCCGCTCCATTAGGTTTTTCCAAGCGCGTTGCCGGGTTCGACGCGCTTGGACGCCACTGCGCACCGCGCGCCAGCAACGCTCGGCGCGCGGTGTCCTGCTGCAGGCACGAGCGATTGCCATGCCGATCGCCCGCCCGACCGACCGCGCAACGCATCCGCGGGAAATGACCGCTCCTCCGCCGCGCAATGGCGCTCGATCGCAACCCGCCAGCGCACGCCATCGGCATGGCGTCATCGCGTGCAGGAACACCGGCCGGAGCCGCGAGCGTGGCCGGTTTCACCCCCTGCCTGGCCGAAAACGTCTCCAGCACGGTGCGCTCATCTGCGTAAAGTCGAGCACGTCATCCCGGCTCGGACATCGCCACGACCATGCAGACGCCTTCGCCGTCCCAGACGTTCCCGCTCGACCGCAGCGATGCGGTCTGCATCATCGGTGCTGGCCCGGGTGGCTCAGCGCGGCGCGCGCGCTCAAGGCACAGGGGCTGGACTACGACCAGTTCGAACGCCACGGCGACCTTGGCGGGATATGGGACGTCAGCAACCCCGGCTCGCCGATCTACGACTCCACCCATTTCATTTCCTCGCGCGATCTATCGGCCTTCATCGGCCATCCCATGCCGCGCCATTACCCCGACTACCCGTCGCATCGGCAGATCCTGGCCTACCTGCGCAGCTTCGCCGAGACCTTCGGCCTGCGCGAGAAGATGCAGTTCGACACCGCCGTGCGGCGCATCGACAAACAGGCGGACGGGTGCTGGCAGGTGGCGTTGGCCGATGGATCGCAGCGCATCTACGCCGCGGTGATCTGCGCATCGGGCGTCAACTGGGACCCCAGCATGCCGCAGTTGCCCGGCCACTTCGACGGCGACATCCGCCACTCGGTCAGCTTCCGCCATGGCGACGAGTTCCGCGGCAAGCGCGTGCTGGTGCTGGGTGCCGGCAACTCCGGCGCAGACATTGCCTGCGAGGCGGCCATGCATGCGCAGCGCGCCTTTCTCAGCGTGCGCCGCGGGTATCATTTCATCCCCAAGCACCTGATGGGAATCCCGGTCGACCAGATCGCCGAAACCGGTCCCCACCTGCCTTTATGGCTGGCGCGCCCGATCTTCTCGGCCCTGCTGGGTCTGGTCAACGGCGATCTGACCAAGCTGGGGTTGCCCAAGCCGGACCACCGCTTGTTCGAAAGTCACCCGCTGCTCAACGCCCAGCTGCTGCACCACCTGCAGCACGGCAACATCGCCGTCAAACCCGATATCGACCGACTGGACGGCAGGCACGTGGTGTTCAAGGACGGCAGCCGCGAGCAGATCGATCTGCTGCTGTGCGCCACCGGCTACCGCTGGAGTTGCCCGTATGCCAGCGCGTATTTCATCTGGAACGACGGGCGCCCGCAGATGTACCTGTCGATGTTCAACCGCACGCATCGCAACCTGTTCGGGATCGGCTACCTGGAAATCAATTCCAGCGCGTACAAGCTGTTCGATATCCAGGCCCACATGATCGCGTCCTATCTGACCGCACAACGCCGCGATCCGGCCAGCGCACGCCGCTTCGATGCGTTGATCGAAAACGATACGCCGGACCTGTCCGGCGGCATCCGTTTCGTGGCATCGCAGCGCCACGCGGTCTACATCGAGGCGCATGCATTCAAACGCTATCTGCATCAGCTGCGCAGACAACTGGGCTGGGGCGAGCTGAGCGAACGCATGTACGACGCGCTCAAGCTCGGCGCCAGTGGCGATCCACGCGTGGGCACTGCAGCCACCGCGCGGCTGGCCGACAGCGAGGTTGCCCGTGGCTAAGCCGCAGGATCTGCGCGGCTGGAATGCGGTGATCACCGGCGGCGCGGGCGGACTAGGTCGCGCGATCGCCGCGCGCCTGATCCAGCGTGGCGTGCGTTGCTTGCTGGTGGATATCGATGCCGATGCGCTGGCGCGTGCGGTGCAGGCGCTGGGGCCGCTGGCGTGCGCGCAGGTGGCCGACCTGACCGATCCGGCCGCGCGCGACCGTCTCGCCGCGCGACTCGATACCGACTGGGGGCGGGTGCAGCTGTTGGTCAACAATGCCGTCATCGTCGGCACCATGCCGTTTGAACAGCGCACCCCCGAGTCGATCCGTGGCGAACTGGAGTTGAACCTGATGGCGCCGTTGTTGCTGACGCACCGGTTGCTGCCGCTGCTGCAGCGCAGTGGCGACGGGCGCGTGGTGAACATCGTCTCGCTGGGCGGCATGTTTCCGTTGCCGGAGCCGACGGTCTACTCGGCCAGCAAGTTCGGGCTGCGCGGTGCCATGCGCTGCCTGGGACTGGACGGCGCACGCCTGGGCGTTCGCATCTCCATCGTCAACCCGTCGGCCACCGACACTCCGATGCTGATGCGCGAAGCCCTCCACGGCGGCAACAAATTGCAGTTCATGGATCGGCCGCAACAACCTGACGAAGTCGCATTGCAGGTGTTGCGGTGCCTGGACGCACCGTGCCTGGAGCGCTTCGTGCGCCCCAGCGAATCGTGGACGGTACGGCTGGCCATGCTGCTGCCCAACCTGCTGACGCGCGCCCTGCCGCTGTTCGCATGCAGCGCCGAGCGCGGGCATCGCACGTATCTTGCATCGCTGCAGCAGCGTGGCCTGATTCGCCCACGCCAGGACGGATGAGAAGTGGTGCCGCCCGCTCACCGCGAAGACGCGCGCACCCTTGCTGCGACGCAAGCGACAACGCAGCAGACCTGAGCCGCTGCCTGGCGCCCGCACGCGGCAACGTATGCGGCGGCAGCGACGTTCGATGACAAACCGGCACGCAGCTGCGGCCTAGTAGCGTGTCTGGCCGATCGCTCAGCGCGGTTCGCGCGCCTGTCCGGGTGAATGGCCGGACCAACGTTGGAAGGCGCGCCGAAACGCCCGTGCATCGGCGTATCCCACCGCTTGCGCCACCTCGGCCACGGTCATCTGCGAATTGCGCAGCAGATCCTGCGCACGTTCGTAGCGGACGGCATCGCGCAGCGCCCGGTAGCCGACCTGCTGCGCGCCGAGCCGGTGCCGCAGCGTGCGCTCGCTGCAATTGGCTTGGCGCGCGAGCTCCGGTTGCCGCGGCGCACGCTCGGCATCGCTGCGTAGCCGCAGTGCGATCCATTCGACCAACTCATTGCGCGGCGCCGGCCGTTGGATCAGGGTTTCAAGTTGGTGCCGCAATAGTCCGCACGTGGTGCGGTCGTAACCCGGCAGCCGCGCGGCCAGCCACTTTGCCTCCAGCGTCATTCGGTTCCGGCCGGCGCCAAACCGCACCGGGCAGTGGAAAACGCGCGTGTAGATCTCCAGCGGGGCCGATCGCGCGAAGGCCAGTTCCACCGCACGCGGTCGGATGTCGGGCCCCAGCATGCAGCGACTGACATTGAGGGCACCGGCAAAGGCTTCCTCGATGAGGTATGGCTCGATCTCCAGGTCGAACACATGCGGCACCAGGTCGATGGACGCTGCGGGGCCTTGCTGTACGAACAGGTGCTGCATCATCGCCCCGGCTTCGTGCTGCCCCAGGCCATAGGCAATCGCTTCGCCAAAAGTTTCGCAGGTGAGCATGGCCAGCCCGGTCAGGCCCCAGGACACCGGCCGTTGCCGCATTCCGGCCGCCAGGCCCATCGCCGGCTCGTCCAGTAGCCGGCGTGCGCGCAGGATCAGCGCACGCACCTGCCGGTAAGACAGCAGCAGATCGCAGTCGTGCAGGTCGCGGTCAGTGAATCCCAATCCCTTGCACAGCCGCTCCGGCGCGTGCCCACGACCTTCGACCAGGCCCAGCAGCGAGCGCACGGTGTTGGGAACGATGTTGGCGATGCGGCGGCTATCGACCGGCGCAGGGCGCGCCTTGCCGACCTCAGAGGTTGGCTGCCTGCGTGTGACGGCCGCGCGCGCGCGCGGCATGCTCCGCGTAGCGTTCGCGTCCGAGGCGGTAACAGCGTGCCGTGCAGTCAACAGCTCCCCCACACGACGCGTGCCATGCAGCAGTACAAGCCGGCCGGTGCTGAACCTCTTGCATGCGTTGCACCCTCGCAGAATGCGGCCTCGAGCACTCGACCGCTCGACCGCACTCTAGCGCAAGTGATGGCGCGCAGCTCCGTCCAGCAAACACCGACGCGTCAAGTCATCACTCCCGCGACAATCGCTTGCGCGTGCTGTCGCGTAAATCCACGTCGAAAGTGACCTGCAAGGTCATCGCCTCGGCATGCCCGGCGCCCGCATCGAAACTGAATTGAAGCCCGTCGCGACGCGGTAGCTGGCGTGCGTGTTCCTCCAGCGCATCGCGCGGGATCGTCAGTTGCCAATGATCGGTGGCGCAATTGCACGCGGCGCGACCGCCGGTAAGGCTCACGCTGTGTCTCACCAACCGTGCGCCCTGCCCGCTCGGCAGCCGGCTGAGATTGTCGACGCTGCGGCCAGCCAGCAGGCTGGCCAGCTCCTCCTCGTCGATACGAAAGCGCAGATGCTGGCCTTCAATCTGGATTTTCATGGATCAGCCGGCTCCATTGCTCGGGCGTATTGCAATTGACGAACTCGGCGCGTTCGCTGGCAGTGACAGTCACGCGATGGCATTGCAGTGAATGCTGCAAGGCGCGCAGCGAGCGTGACGATGCAGCGCCTGCCATCAGCATTGTCAACGCCTCGCGCACGCTGGCATCCAGGTGCAGGCACATCGGCAGCATCTGGTCCTCGAAAGCCACACAGCGGTGCTGCGATGGGGCCAGCAGCTTGCCCAGCAACGCGGCCGACAACAGCGGCATATCCACCGGCACCACCACCAGCGTGGTCGCATCGGCAGCGCCTGCGATCACGCTTGCCAGCCCGCCAAGCGGGCCCAGATCGGGCTGGACGTCGGCAATGCCGGCGTATTCGGGCCAGTTGCCGCTCACCACCACGTGCTGCGCACCGGCCTGGCGCAGCAGCGCCTGCATCTGTTCCAGCAACGGGCGCCCACGCCAGGGCAGCAACGCTTTGTCCTGCCCCATGCGCGAGGACCGTCCACCGGCCAGCACCACGCCCGTCCATGGCTGCTGCAGCGTCATGCAACGGCCCCAGGATGGATGGCACGCACAGGCAGGTTCATGGCGCGATGGCCGGCGCGGCCGGTTGCAGATGGCCCAAGCCGAACACCTCGGCATGCGTGCTCGCTGCAGCGCCTTCGTCCTGCGGTTCCAGCACTGCCCAGACGTTGGCCTGCAGCAACGGTGCTACACGAAAGGATTCTTGCTGCGGCAGGATCTGCACCGACAATTGGCCGGCCGCGCTGCACAGCAGGCGTGCCCACAGATGCTGCCGCCAGATCGGCCGGGCCGGCATCGGCGCTGCTAACGCGACGCGCAAGCCACGCTCAACCGGCATGCCCAACCAACCGCGCAACGCCGGCTCGACGAAAAAGCGCAGCCCGGCCGCACTGGCCATCGGGTTGCCGGGCAAGCCCACATACAGCGCACCATCGCCAAAGCGTGCAAGCAGTACCGGTTTGCCCGGTCGCACCGCGACCCTATGAAACAGCACTTCGGCAGCGTGACGTGCCAACGCATCCGGGATGAAATCGTAACGACCACGCGAAACCGCGCCGGTGCTCAGGATGAGATCGGCACCGGCATGGCGGGCCTGTGCCAGTGCCGCATCGAACCCAGCATCGTCGTCGCCCACCTGCCCGCGCCACACGACATCGGCGCCGGCGGCATGCAACTGAGCCAGCAGATAACTGCTGGTGCCGTCGCGGATCTGGCCCGGCTGCAGGGGTTGTGCGGGGTCGCCGATCAACTCGCGTCCAGTGGCGATCAAGGCCACGCGCGGCCGCCGCACCACCTGCACACGCGCGCAGCCCAGGCCAGCCAGCAGCATCAGATGCGCACCGCGCAGCACGGTGCCGGCGTCGATCACGCGATCGTGCAAGCGCACGTCTTCGCCGCGACGACGGATGTGCTGGCCCGCACGCACCGGCTGACGCAGGCGGATGCGGCTGGGCCGCTCGCCGTCGTGTTCGAGGATCTGCACTTGCTCGATCGGTACCACCGCATCGGCACCCGGCGGCACGCCGGCGCCGGTCATGATTTCGCAGGCCGTACCGATCGCAGCCGCACCGGCGTTGTGCCCGGCTGCAACGGTGCCGCTCACCACATGCTCGCTTGCTGCCAACGCCCCCATCCCCGCGGTCGCCAGTGCAAACCCATCCATTGCGCTGTTGTCGAAGGGCGGCAACTCGGCCTGGCTCGACAAGGCGTCGGCCAGCACGCGGTCTTCGGCGTCGGCGCTTGCCACCCACTCGCTGGCGAGGGTTGCGACGTGTGCGTGGACCAACGCGAGTGCTTCGGCATAGCTGATCATGTGCAGGACAGTGCCGACCAATGGATGACCCGGCTAGAGGATACCGGCCCCTGGCGCAGCAGGTACAGGCATGGCTATTGCGACGCGGTCGTGTGTCTATCGGTCGTGGTGTGCATCCCCGGGCACCACGCTTGAAGCTGCTCGAACGGTATGCAGACAATGTGCGCTGCAAGGTTGCAGGGCTTCCTCAAGCAACTGCACGCATGCGATGCGTCGACGTCGTGGGCTGGCTCGCCAGCATCGTCCTGATCGCCACCTTGATCCGGCAGATCTATAAACAATGGCGCTCCGATGCCGCGCAGGGCGTCTCGCGCTGGTTGTTCCTCGGCCAGATCAGTGCCTTGGTATTGTTCATCCTCTACAGCTATTTGGTGGGCAACACGGTGTTTATCGTAAACAATATGCTGATCCTGCTGACGGCCCTGACCGGCTACGCATTGCAGCGGGTCAAGCGCCGCAGGCTGGAACGCGCAGCGTAGACAGGCTGCGTGGACTCCGGCCGGCTGAGCTAGGTGTTCAGTCCCGGCATTAGATGGATCGGATTCACTTTGAACCGCTCGGGTTCG
>NZ_JFAQ01000065.1 GCF_001304695.1 Xanthomonas axonopodis | reverse complement strand
GGGCAGATATCGACAGCGCCCCCGACCAACCATAAAGCCCTCAAGTTTCCCGAGGGCGCTGTCGATATCTGCCCCATGACCCACGATCTGCTCAACCGCATTGACCAGCGCACGCGACTGGCTGGCCACAATCGACTGGCCCTGCTGCTGTTCCGGCTGGGCGGACGCCAGCTTTTTGGCGTCAACGTCTTCAAGGTGCAGGAAGTGCTGCGCCGGCCGGAGCTGTTTCAGGTGCCTGGCTTGCCGACCGAGTTCGCCGGCGTGGCCGACGTGCGCGGGCGCTCGGTGCCGGTGCTGGATCTGGGCCTGGCTATCGGCCACCCGGAACGCGACTCGCACTCCGAGAACGGGCCTGGCTACCTGGTGGTGGCCGAGTTCAACCGCTCGGTTCAGGGCTTTCTGGTCAGCGGCGTGGAGCGCATCGTGAATATCGCGGTGGAAGATATCCACCCGCCGCCGGAACTGGGTGCCGAAGCCACTTATTTGACGGCCGTGACGCGCTTCCAGGGCGAGCTGATCCAGGTCATCGACGTGGAAAGCGTGCTGGCCGATATCGCCAAGGTCAGCAAGGACGTGCAACTGGACCCCTCGCTGCAGCTGGTGGCCTACAATCGCCAGTTCCAGGTGCTGGTGGTGGACGATTCGCGCGTGGCGCGCCAGCAGATCCGCAGCGTGCTCGACCAGTTGGGCGTTTCGGCGACCCTGCTGTCGGACGGCCGCCAGGCGCTGGACCACCTGCTGCAGGTGGCCGCATCGGGCGAAAACCCGGCCGACCGCTACGCCATGGTGATCTCCGATATCGAAATGCCGGCAATGGACGGCTACACGCTGACGACGGAAATCCGGCGCACCCCGGGCCTGCAAGGCCTGTATGTGCTGTTGCACACCTCTTTGTCGGGCGTGTTCAACAACGCGATGGTCGAGCAGGTGGGCGCCAACGCCTTCGTGGCCAAGTACAGCGCCCACGAACTGGCCGATTACGTCCTGGCCCGCCTGAAAGTGGTCGCCGAAGCGGCCTGAGCAGTTTGATCGGCCGCCCGCTCGCCGCTGATCGCAGGGACAAGCCGCTGCACCGGGCCTGCAAGGCCACAACGGTCTGGCGATTGGGTCGGTGCGCCGCCGCACCGGGCCCCTGGGAATGGCGAACCTTCCGGCTTGCCCCATGATTGAAGCGACTTCGTGAGTGACACGGGCCCATCGCGTCTTCCGGACAGCCGGCTGCGGTTCGTCGGCAGCGCAGATCATTCTCCGTGTTTTGCAGTCCGTACCACCTCGATTGGCACAAACATTGCTTTCTCCCTGGCAACACTTCGCGGGAGAGCACCGTGTCCAGTCCCTTCTCTTCGTTCCTCGGCGTCCATGGCGACGCGTTGACGCTGCGCGAGCAGCGCATGAAGCTCATTGCCAGCAACCTGAGCAATGTGGACACGCCCGGCTACAAGGCCAAGGACCTGAACTTCGAAGCGGCGCTGAAGTCGGCCCAGGGCGAGCAGGATGGCGGTCTGCTGCAGACCACCGACGCCAAGCATTACGAAGTGGGCGGCGGTGCCGGGCTCAACCCCTTCCAGTTCACCCGCGAAGCCGATCAGCCCAGCCTTGACGGCAATACCGTCGATCCAGATGCCGAACGCGCTGCCTATGGCCGCGCCGCGCTGGAATACCGCGCGTCGCTGAGCTTCCTCGAATCCAAGGTGCGCTCGATGCTCACCGCGATCACGGGCCAATAAGTCATGAGCAATCTTCCCATCTTCGATGTGGCCGGCTCGGCCCTGCACGCGCAGTCGGTGCGGCTGAGCACATCGCGTCCAACCTGGCCAATGCCGATTCGGTCGCAGGCTCGGCCGAGGCCACCTACAAGCCGATCGAGCCGATCTTCCAGGCCCAGCAAAGCCGCCAGGACCCCAGCCTGACCTCGGTGAACGTCAAAGAGATCACCACCACCAATGCGCCGCCGATCCGCCGCTACGAACCCGGCCACCCGCTGGCTGACGCCGACGGCTATGTGTTCTCGCCTGACGTGGATCCGGTCTCGCAGATGGTCAACATGATTTCCGCCTCACGCAATTACCAGGCAGGCGTGGAAATGCTCAATACCGCCAAGGAACTGGCGCTCGCGACCCTCACCATGGGTCGCTGACCCTTCCTAGCTGCCACCTACCAACGGAATCCTCCAGATGAGCACGATCGCCAGCGATATTTACAAAAACCTTGGCCTGAGTACCAGCAGCAAAACAACCAAAAAAGAAGAGGCGCTCGGCCAGGCCGACTTCCTCAAATTGATGACCGAACAGCTGCAGCATCAAGACCCGCTCAAGCCGATGGAAAACAGCGCGTTTCTTGGCCAGCTGGCGCAGTTCTCCACCGTGCAGGGCATTGGCGACCTCAATACCAAGGTCAGCAATTTCTCCAAATCGATGAGCAGCGATCAGGTGCTCAAGGGCGCGGCGCTGGTTGGCCACAATGTGATGGTGCCCTCGGCGCAGGTGACGATCGATGCCACCGGCTCGGCCAAGGGCGTGGTCGCCGCGACCTCGGCCGGCACCGTCAATTTCGAAATCACCGACGCCAACGGCGCCTTCGTCAAACAGATCAGCGTGCCGTCCAGCGCCGCCGGTGAGGTGTCGTTCGCCTGGGATGGCACCGATGCCAACGGCAACCGCATGGCGGCCGGCAAATACGGCGTGACCGCCACCCAGACCGACACCGCCGGCTCCAAAAGCAAGTTGTCCACCTATGTCGATGCACCGGTGGACAGCGTCACGATCGGCTCGGACGGTTTGTATCTCAACCTCACCGGGCTAGGCACTTCCCCGCTCGCCAACGTGCTCCGCGTCAGCTGAGCCGGCAACCAACACCTAAAGGAACTCATCCATGGGCTTCAATACCTCGTTGTCCGGCATCAACGCAGCCAATGCCGATCTGAACGTCACCTCCAACAACATCGCCAACGTCAACACGACCGGGTTCAAGGAATCGCGCGCCGAGTTTGCCGACATGTTCCAGAGCACCAGCTACGGCCTTTCGCGCAATGCGGTGGGTTCGGGCGTGCGCGTCAGCAACGTGGCGCAGCAGTTCTCGCAGGGCAATATCGACCCGACCGGACGCAGCCTGGACCTGGCGATCTCCGGCGAAGGCTTCTTCAACGTCTCGTCCAACGGCGCCAAGATGTATACCCGCGCCGGCAATTTCCAGACCGACGCCAATGGCTATGTGGTCAACCCGCAGGGCGCACGCCTGCAGGTGTTTGCACCCAACCCCAGCGGCAACGGTTTTGACGTGGGCCGCCTGTCGGATCTGCAGTTGCTGACCACCGACAGCCCGCCCAAATCCACCTCCACGGTCAACCTGGCCTTCACCCTGCCCGGCAATGCCACCGCGCCGACGGTGACCCCGTTCAACCCGGCCGACGACAAGACCTATAGCCACTCCACCGGCGGCATCAATGTCTACGACTCGCTGGGCGTCAGCCATGTGCAGACCTCCTACTTCGTCAAGACCGCCACCCCCAACGAGTGGCAGGTCTACAACTACGTGGACGGCGCTGCGGTCGGCGCCCCGACCACCCTGCAGTTCTCCGATACCGGCGCGCTGACCACCCCGGCCAACGGCATCATCGCGATGGCCCCGTTCACCCCGAGCACCGGCGCCGGCGTGCTGAACATGCAGCTCAACGTCACTGGCTCGACCCAGTACGGCGAAGCCTTCGCCTTGCGCGATACGCGCCAGGACGGCTACGCCAGCGGCAAGCTCAACGAGATCAGCATCGACACCAGCGGCGTGGTGTTCGCGCGCTATTCCAACGGTGCCGACAAGCCGCTGGGCCAGGTCGCCCTGAGCAGCTTCGTCAACCCGCAGGGCCTGCAGTCGCAGGGCAACAACATGTGGGCCGAGAGCTACACCTCCGGTGCCGCCCGCACCGGCGCCCCGGACACCTCGGACCTGGGCCAGATCGAATCCGGCTCGCTGGAATCCTCCACGGTCGACCTGACCGAGCAGCTGGTGAACATGATCGTGGCCCAGCGCAACTTCCAGGCCAACTCGCAGATGATCTCGACCCAGGATCAGGTCACCCAGACGATCATCAATATCCGGTAATAGCCGGGATTGGTGATCGGGGATTAGGGATTCGCAAGAGCCGGTACTCCGCCAATCGGATACCGGCCCTGCCCCCTCTTCTTCCAGGTCGCAACAGCCCGCGTTTACGAATCCCGAATCCCGATTCTCGAATCCCCAATCCCGGTGTCCCATGGATAAAGCCCTCTACGTCGCGATGACCGGTGCCCGCGCCTCCCTGCAGGCGCAAAGCACCGTCTCGCACAATCTCGCCAATGTCGATACGGTGGGATTCAAGGCCGCGCTGGCCAACACCGAGGCGTTCAAGATCCAGGGCAAGGGCTATCCGTCGCGGATCGATGCGCTGCATGTGGACCAGGGCTTCGACCGCAGCCAGGGCCATCAGAAGGTGACCGGCAACCCGCTGGACGTGTCGCTGCAGCAGGACCGCTGGCTGGCCGTGCAATCGCCCGACGGCAGCGAGGCCTACACCCGCAACGGCGAATTGGCGCTCACCGCCAATGGCCAGCTGGTCACCGCCAACGGGCATGCAGTGCTGGACGAAGGCGGCAACCCGATGACGATACCGCCGCACCAGGCGATGGAGATCGGCAGCGACGGCAGCATTTCGATCATTCCGCAGGGCGAAGGCCCGCAGACCATGGCCATCGTCGGCAAGATGAAGGTGGTGGATGCGCCTGCCGACCGTTTGACGCGGCGCCCCGACGGGCTGATGCGCAACACCAGCACCGACCCGGCACAGGCATTTGCGGTCGCCACCGGCAAGACCATCAACAGCGGCATGCTGGAAGGCAGCAACGTGGATGCGGCCGGCGCGCTGGTGGAAATGATCCAGCTGCAACGGCAGTTCGAAATGCAGGTCAAGATCATCAAGAACGGCGACGACAACGCGCAATCGGCCAATTCGCTGTTGCGGGTGAGTGGCTAAGCGCCACTGACGCCCACTACCGCACCGCCGGTTGGCTTGCCGCTCTGCCGAGCACCTGGATGGCGACCGCCCGGGTTCGCTGCAAGGCCTCTGGTTTGTGACTTGGCTGCAGGGCCCTTGCCCGCCCACCGTCGCAGGACACGCGGCAAGTACGTCCTTGTAGGCTCTTACGCCGCATCCATGCCGCGTAAGGTCCTGCCGGGCAAGGACCTGTCGAGATGGTCGGTGCGCATGGTGCAATCAATGCCTGACGTGGGCTGCTTGGATAACGGCCCGTCCAATCATCTTCTCAATGCAAGCCAAGCAATGGACACGCTTCAAGAGAGCAATCGACAACCTCTCTGGTGCGGTGGCCTCGCCAATTGCGGGACCGTGTGGCGGCATGGATGCCGCCACCGAGCCTACATGGACGTACTTGCGGCGTGTCCCGCGAGCGGTGAGGGCACCGCGCGCTCGACCGACCAGCCTGTTGCCTGCGTCGCAATGCCAGCCGGCAAATCCCAAGAACCCTTCCTCACGCAGCACCAAGGGTTTACACGTCGCCGAACACATCGATGATCGGCGACCGATCTGCTGCACCTGATCTTTGGCGCAGGTTTCCATCGCTTCCGCTTAGCCGCCGCCTGTCCGCCGCTGCCCTGCCCCGCGCAGCCCGCAGCAACCCACTCCGGGTGACCCACCGCACACCCGGCAAAAATCCGACGCGGCTTTGGCACGGCACGTGCATATACCCACCCGTGCCCGGAAGACATCCCCGGGTCTAACGAGGAATCGGGTCATGAATCAGGCTTTGTGGGTCGCCAAAACCGGACTGGATGCGCAGCAGACGCGCATGTCGGTCATTTCCAACAACCTGGCCAATACCAATACCACCGGCTTCAAGCGCGATCGTGCCGCGTTTGAAGACCTGTTGTACCAACAGGTGCGTGCGCCCGGCGGTTCCACCTCCGCGCAGACGCAGCTGCCGACCGGCCTGCAACTGGGCACCGGCGTGCGCGTGGTGTCCACCTTCAAGGGTTTCGACCAGGGCAGCCAGCAGCAGACCGGCCGCGCGCTGGACGTGATGGTCAACGGCCGCGGCTTTTTCGAAGTGCAGATGCCAGATGGCACCTCTGCTTACACCCGCGACGGCACCTTCCAGATCAACGCGCAGGGCGAACTGGTCACCAACAGCGGCTATCCGCTGCAGCCGGGCATCCAGGTGCCGGAAGGCGCGCAGTCGCTGACCATCGGCAACGACGGCACCATCAGCGTCACCCTGGCCGGCCAGGCTGCCGCGCAGGAAATCGGCGCGCTGACGCTCACCGACTTCATCAACCCCTCGGGTCTGCAGGCCAAGGGCGAAAACCTGTTCGTCGAAACCACCGCTTCGGGCCCCGCACAAAACGGCACCCCCGGCCTCAACGGCCTGGGCAACACCGTGCAGGGCGCGCTGGAAGGCAGCAACGTCAATACGGTGGAAGAGCTGGTGAGCATGATCGAGACGCAGCGCGCTTACGAAATGAACGCCAAGGCCATCTCCACCACCGACTCGATGCTCGGCTATTTGAACAACAACGTCTGATCGGCTCGCCGCTCCTCGCCCTCTCAGGAATCAATGCCATGTCACGCCTGCCTTCTCTCTCCCGTCTGTGCCTCGCCATTGCCTGCAGCGCGCTGCTGGGTGGCTGCGTGGCCGCCGGCGATGTCCGTCCATTCGCCGAACTGGCGCCGATCGTGCCGGTGGTGGCACCAGTGGCACAGCCGACGGCCGGTGCGATCTACGCCGCCGGCCCCGGCCTGAATCTGTACGGCGACCGCCGCGCCCGCGATGTCGGCGATCTGCTGACGGTGAACCTGGTCGAAAGCACCACTGCCTCATCCACCGCCAACACCAGCATCAGCAAGAAAGACGCCACCACCATGGGCGCACCGACCCTGCTGGGCGCACCGCTCACTGTCGGTGGCTTGAACGTGCTGGAAAACAGCACCAGCGGCGACCGCAGCTTTGCCGGCAAAGGCAACACCGCGCAGAGCAACCGCATGCAGGGCAGCGTCACCGTCACCGTGATGCAGCGCCTGCCCAACGGCAATCTGGTGATCCAGGGGCAGAAGAACCTGCGCCTGACCCAGGGCGACGAACTGGTGCAGGTGCAAGGCATCGTGCGCGCCGCCGACATCGCCCCGGACAACACCGTGCCCTCAAGCAAGGTGGCCGACGCCCGCATCGCTTACGGCGGCCGCGGCGCGATTGCACAGTCCAATGCGATGGGCTGGCTGAGCCGCTTCTTCAATTCCCGTCTGTCGCCCTACTGAGCCTGCGACCATGAATCTGTCTTCCCTGCCCTTCCGTCTGCTGGCTGCCGCGGTCTCGCTGTGCGCGATTGCCGCGCCGGCCAGCGCCGAGCGCATCAAGGATCTTGCCCAGGTCGGCGGCGTGCGCGGCAACGCGCTGGTCGGCTATGGCCTGGTGGTTGGCCTGGACGGCAGCGGCGACCGCACCAGCCAGGCGCCCTTTACCGTGCAGAGCCTGAAAAACCTGCTAGGCGAACTGGGCGTCAATGTTCCGGCGAACGTCAACCCGCAGTTGAAAAACGTCGCGGCTGTGGCCATCCATGCCGAATTGCCGCCGTTCGCCAAGCCCGGCCAGCCGATCGATATCACCGTCTCCTCGATCGCCAACGCCGTCTCGCTGCGCGGCGGCTCGCTGCTGATGGCACCGCTGAAAGGCGCCGATGGCCAGGTCTATGCGATGGCCCAGGGCAACCTGGTGGTCGGCGGCTTCGGTGCGCAGGGCAAGGACGGCTCGCGCGTCTCAGTCAATGTGCCCAGCGTCGGCCGCATTCCCAACGGCGCCACGGTGGAACGCGCATTGCCGGACGTGTTCGCCGGCACCGGCGAGATCACCCTCAACCTGCATCAGAACGATTTCACCACCGTCTCGCGCATGGTCGCGGCAATCGACAACAGCTTCGGCGCCGGCACCGCGCGTGCGGTCGACGGCGTGACCGTGGCAGTACGCTCGCCGACCGACCCGGGCGCGCGCATCGGCCTGTTGTCGCGGCTGGAAAATGTCGAACTCTCCCCTGGCGATGCACCGGCCAAGGTGGTGGTCAATGCACGTACCGGCACCGTGGTCATCGGCCAGCTGGTACGGGTGATGCCGGCGGCCATCGCGCATGGCTCGCTGACCGTCACCATCAGCGAAAACACCAACGTCAGCCAGCCGGGCGCCTTCAGTGGCGGCCGCACCGCGGTGACCCAGCAATCGACGATCACGGCCACCTCCGAAGGCAGCCGCATGTTCAAGTTCGAAGGCGGCACCACGCTCGATCAGATCGTACGTGCAGTCAACGAAGTGGGCGCCGCGCCCGGCGACCTGGTGGCCATCCTGGAAGCGCTCAAGCAAGCCGGTGCACTCACGGCGGAGCTAGAGGTGATCTGACATGCGTATCGCAGCCTCGCCCATTGATCTCAACCCGAGCACCAAGGCCGATCCGGCAAAGATCGACAAGGTCTCCCGTCAGCTCGAGGGTCAGTTCGCGCAGATGCTGGTCAAGAGCATGCGCGATGCGAGCTCCGGCGACCCGATGTTTCCGGGACAAAACCAGATGTTCCGCGAAATGTACGACCAGCAGATGGCCAAGGCGTTGACCGAGGGCAAGGGGCTGGGTTTGTCGGCGATGATTTCCAAGCAGCTCAGTGGCAACACGGGCGGCCCGGCCCTGAACACCTCGTTGAACACCGCCGAAGCGGCCAAGGCGTACGCCCTGGTTGCCGGCAAGCGCGATGCCTCGTTGCCGCTGCCCGCCCGCGATGGCGCGGCCACCGGCATCACGACCAGCAGCGTGGCCAAGGCGGCCCTGGGCGCAGGCAACTTGAGCGGCATCGGCATGAGCCAGGTGCTGGATCTGATCGCCGGACGTACCGGCGCTGGCGAATCCGGCAGCGACGATGCGGCAGCGCTGAGCTGGCCATCGGCCAATGATCGCTGGGCCGATGTGGCCGCCAGCGATGCGGCCGATGCCAATGCCGCCGTCAATGCGAGTGCCGCCAGCAGCGCCGCTGCCAGCCTGGGCGAGCGCACCCCGGAAGGCTTTGTCGCCAAGATCTGGACGCATGCGCAAAAAGCCGCGCGCGAACTGGGCGTGGACCCGCGCGCGCTGGTGGCCCAGGCCGCCTTGGAAACCGGTTGGGGCCGTCGCGGCATCGGCAACGGTGGCGACTCCAACAACCTGTTCGGCATCAAGGCCACCGGCTGGAGCGGCGACAAGGTCACCACCGGCACCCACGAATACGTCAACGGCGTCAAAACCACCGAAACCGCCGATTTCCGCGCCTATGGCTCGGCCGAGGAGAGCTTTGCCGACTACGTGCGGCTGCTGAAGAACAACAGCCGTTACCAGACCGCGCTGCAGGCCGGCACCGATATCAAGGGTTTTGCACGCGGCTTGCAACAAGCGGGGTACGCCACCGATCCGGGCTATGCGGCCAAGATCGCGGCGATCGCCAATGGCCCGACCATCGACCGTGCGGTGGCCGCCATCGGCAACGCGGCGGCCGATCTGTCCAACCGCTATGCCAGTACCACCGAGCCGGCCGGGCTCGGCACCATCCTTCGCTGAGGTAAACGCTCATGTCCGTCATGTCCACCGGGACCAGCGCGCTCATCGCCTTCCAACGGGCGTTGTCGACCGTGAGCCATAACGTCGCCAACATCAATACCGAAGGCTATAGCCGCCAACGTGTGGAATTTGCAACGCGCACGCCCACCGACATGGGCTACGGGTTCGTGGGCAATGGCGCCAAGATCACCGATGTGGGCCGGGTCGCCGACCAGCTGGCCATCTCGCGCCTGCTGGACAGCGGCGGCGAACTCTCACGCCTGCAGCAGCTGTCCTCGTTGTCCAACCGCGTCGATGCGCTGTACTCCAACACCGCCACCAACGTGGCCGGGCTGTGGTCGAACTTCTTCGATTCCACCAGCGCGGTGTCGTCCAACGCCTCTTCCACCGCCGAGCGCCAGAGCATGCTCGACAGCGGCAATTCGCTGGCGACGCGCTTCAAGCAGCTCAACGGGCAGATGGATGGCCTGAGCAACGAAGTCAACAGCGGGTTGACCTCCTCGGTGGACGAAGTCAACCGCTTGACGCAGCAGATCGCCAAGCTCAACGGCACCATCGGTAGCAGTGCCCAGGCGGCAGCGCCGGACATGCTGGACCAGCGCGACGCGCTAGTGAGCAAGCTGGTCGGTTTTACCGGCGGTACTGCGGTGATCCAGGACGGCGGCTTCATGAACGTTTTCACCGCCGGCGGCCAGCCGCTGGTGGTCGGTACCACCTCCTCCAAACTCGTCACCGTTGCCGACCCGTATCAGCCGACCAAGCTGCAGGTGGCGTTGCAGACCCAAGGCCAGAACGTCAGCCTCAGCGCCAGTTCGCTGGGCGGCCAGATGGGCGGTCTGCTGGAATTTCGCAGCAGCGTGCTCGAGCCGACCCAGGCCGAACTCGGCCGCCTGGCCGTGGGCATGGCCAGCACCTTCAATGCCGGCCACAGCCAGGGGATGAACTTGTATGGCGCGATGGGCGGCAACTTCTTCAATATCGGTTCGCCCGCCGTTGCCGCCAATCCGAGCAATACCGGCAGCGCATCGCTGAGCGCCAGTTTCAGCAACGTGAGTGCCGTGGACGGGCAGAACGTCACGCTCAGCTTCGACAGCACCAACTGGAAGGCCATCAACGCCAGTACCGGCTCCGCCGTGCCGATGACCGGTACCGGCACCGCCGCCGACCCGCTGGTGCTCAATGGCGTGAGCATGGTGGTGGGCGGCACGCCGGCCAGCGGCGACAAGTTCCTGCTGCAGCCCACCGCGGGGCTGGCTGGCAGCTTGTCGGTCGCCATTACCGATCCTTCGCGCATCGCCGCGGCCACTCCGGTCAAGGCCACTGCCACGGTCGCCAACCTGGGCACCGGCAAGATCAGCGACGTCAAGGTCACCAATGCGCAGAACCCCGCGCTGCTGACCCCCTCGTCGATCGAGTTCATTGACGCCAACCAGTACACCATCGATGGCGCCGGCCCGTTCGCCTACACCGCCGGCCAGACCATCAGCGCCAACGGCTGGAGCTTCGCGCTGGACGGCGCACCCAAGGCCGGCGACACCTTCGGCGTCGGCCCGATGGGCGCCGGCTCCAGCGACAACGGCAATGCCAAATTGCTGGCCAACATTGACGATGCCAAGGCGCTCAGCGGTGGCACGGTAACTCTCAATGGCGCGCTCTCCGGCCTGACCACCTCGGTGGGGTCGGCCGCGCGTGCGGCCAGCTATTCGGCCGATGCGCAAAAGGTCATCAACGACCAGGCGCAGGCCAGCCGCGATTCGATTTCCGGCGTCAACCTCGATGAGGAAGCCGCCAATATGCTGAAACTGCAGCAGGCCTACCAGGCCGCCGCACAGATGATCTCTACCGCCGACACCATCTTCCAAGCCATACTGGGTGCCGTACGCTGATGACCGACCGTATCTCCACCAGCATGATGTACAGTCAGTCGGTCGCCTCGATGGGCGCCAAACAGTCGCGGCTGAACCAGCTCGAATCGCAGCTGTCCAGTGGGCAGCGCCTGGTCACCGCCAAGGACGACCCGGTGGCTGCAGGCACGGCGGTCGGCCTGGACCGTGCCCTGGCGGCGATCACGCGCTTCGGCGAAAACGCCAACAACGTGCAGAACCGGCTTGGGCTGCAGGAAAACGCGCTTTCGCAAGCCGGCGACAAAATGGCGCGCGTCACCGAATTGTCAGTGCAGGCCAGCAACTCCTCGCTCAACCCCGACGACCGCAAGGCGATCGCCTCGGAACTGACCGCATTGCGCGACAGCATGATCAGCCTGGCCAACAGCACCGATGGCACCGGGCGCTACCTGTTTGGCGGTACTGCCGACGGCAGCGCGCCGTTCATCAAGAGCAGCGGCAACGTCACCTATAACGGCGACCAGACCCAGAAGCAGGTCGAAGTGGCGCCGGACACCTTCGTCAGCGATACCCTGCCCGGCAGCGAAATCTTCATGCGCATCCGCACCGGTGACGGCACTGTAGATGCGCACGCCAACGCCGCCAACACCGGGACCGGGCTACTGCTGGATTTCAGCCGCGATGCCAGTACCGGCAGTTGGAACGGCAGCAGCTACAGCGTGCAATTCACCGCCGCCAATACCTACGAAGTGCGCGACAGCACCAATGCGGTGGTCGGCACCGGCACCTATAAAGATGGCCAAGACATCAACGCAGCCGGCGTGCGCATGCGTATCAGCGGCGCGCCGGCGGTGGGCGACAGTTTCCAGATCGGCGCCTCCGGCACCAAGGACGTGTTCTCCACCATCGATGATCTGGTCGGCGCGCTCAATTCCGACACGCTGACCGCGCCGCAGCAGGCATCGATGATCAACACCTTGCAGTCGTCGATGCGCAACATCGCGCAGGCGTCCTCGAAGATGATCGATGCGCGCGCCTCCGGCGGCGCGCAGTTGTCGGCCATCGACAATGCCAACTCCTTGCTCGAATCCAACGAAGTCACGCTCAAGACCAGCCTGTCGTCGATCCGCGACCTGGACTACGCCTCTGCGATTGGGCAATACCAACTCGAGAAGGCCTCGTTGCAGGCAGCTCAAACGATTTTTCAGCAGATGCAGTCGTCGTCGTTGTTCAACATCATCCGCTGATTTTGCCGCAGAAAACCTGGGTTTTCTTCGCTCCTGCGCGTGAGCACCTGTGCAGGCGGACGAAGTTTATTTTCCGAAGAGTTATACCAGCACTAAAGATTGACGGGAGGGCTGCCGAATAAACCAAATTCCTTGATACACAACGCTTACGTATTTCGTCCCGACGCAGAACGACAGTAAAAAATACTGAATTTCGCTAAAGGTTCCCGACGCAACGCCGTTATTCATCTCAGCAGCGGTAACGGCCAACTTGATGGCCCCCCTGCGGAGGCTCCAGGCAAGTCCCCCTTGCCGGAAAAATCGCTTAGGAGAAATCAAAATGGCACAGGTAATCAACACCAACGTAATGTCGCTGAACGCTCAGCGTAACCTCAATACCAACAGCTCCAGCTTGGCGCTGAGCATCCAGCAGCTGTCGTCGGGCAAGCGGATCACCAGCTTTGCCGTGGACGCAGCCGGCGGCGCAATCGCCGAGCGCTTCACTACCCAGATCCGCGGCCTGGACGTTGCCTCGCGCAACGCCAACGACGGCATCTCGCTGTCCCAGACGGCCGAAGGCGCGATGCAGGAAATCGGCAACAACCTGCAGCGTATCCGCGAGCTGTCGGTGCAGTCGGCAAATGCGACCAACTCGTCCACCGACCGCGAGGCGCTGAATTCCGAAGTCAAGCAGCTGACCAGTGAAATCGACCGCGTCGCCAATCAGACCAGCTTCAACGGCACCAAGCTGCTGGACGGCTCGTTCTCCGGCGCGCTGTTCCAGGTCGGTGCAGATGCCGGCCAGACCATCGGTATCAACAGCATCGCCGACGCCAATATCGATACGCTAGGCAAGGCCAACTTCGCCGCCGCCGTTTCCGGCGCTGGCGTCACCGGCACCGCCACCGCGTCCGGTTCGGTCAGCGGCATCAGCCTGTCGTTCAAGGACGCCAGCGGTGCGGCCAAGAGCATGGCCATCGCTGATGTCAAGGTCGCCGCCGGCGACAGCGCTGCCGACGTCAACAAGAAGGTTGCCTCGGCGATCAACGACAAGCTCGACCAGACCGGTATGTACGCCTCGATCAAGAGCGACGGCTCGGTGCAGATCGAATCGCTGAAGGCTGGCCAGGACTTCACCTCGCTGTCGGCTGGTACCTCCAGCGCCGCCGGCATCACCGTCGGCGCCGGCATCACCACCGCGTCAGCCGCTTCCGGCTCCACCGCTTCGACCCTGGGCAGCCTGGATATCTCCACGTTCTCCGGCGCGCAGCAAGCACTGGAAATCGTCGACAAGGCGCTGACCACCGTCAACTCCTCGCGCGCCGACATGGGTGCGGTGCAGAACCGCTTCACCTCCACCATCGCCAACCTGAGCGCAACCTCGGAGAACCTGTCGGCCTCGCGCAGCCGGATCGCCGATACCGACTACGCCAAGACCACCGCCGAACTGACCCGTACGCAGATCCTGCAGCAGGCCGGTACCGCGATGCTGGCCCAGGCCAAGTCGGTTCCGCAGAACGTGCTGAGCCTGCTGCAGTAACTTGCAGTCACCTGCCGCAGCAATGCGGCAGCGCTCCGCAACAGGTCCAAAGCCCCTCTTCGGAGGGGCTTTTTTGTGGCCGCCGCCCTGGCGGAGGGAGTGGCCCGGACGGTTTGTTGACGCAGCCGCCGGATCTTGGCTGGCATGGAACTTGCACTGGTATATCCCGTGAGCGTGATCCAGTACTGCCTCTAAAGTCCTCGCAGATGCGGCCGATACCCGTCACGTAATCCCATGCGTCCGTCTGTTTCGGGCGCCCAGACGAGGAATGCAACATGGCATCGGTGATCAGCACGTCCGCCTCCGGATTGGACATCCCTACCGTGGTGTCCACCCTGGTGTCCCGGCAGAAAGACCCCGAGCAGGCACGCATCAATAAGGCCGGTACCGCTGCGACCACGCAGTTGTCGGCGATCAGCCAGATCAAGAGCAGCATGACCACGCTCAAGTCTGCGCTGGACAAGGTAATCAGCAGCGCCGACACCAATGCTTACAAAGCCACGGTGCCGACCGATGCCGGCTTCACCGCCACCACCACCAGCTCGGCAGCGCCGGGCAACTATTCGGTGGAAGTGGTCTCGCTGGCGACCTCGCAGAAACTGGCCTCCGGTGCATTCACGGCCGATGCCACGGTGGGCAGCGGCACGCTGACGATCGGCTATGGCGACAAGAGCGTCACCGTGGACATCAGCGGCACCGACAAGCTCACCGACATCGCCGCCGCCATCAACAAGGCTGCCGGCGGCAAGGGCGTGACTGCCAGCGTGGTCACCGCCAACGATGGCCAGCACCTGGTCTTCAATGCAGTGGATCCAGGCACCAAGGGCGCGTTGACCATCAGCGCCAGCGACCCCAGCCTGAGCAGCCTCACCTTCGGCGCCGGTGTCACCGGCGGCATGACACAGCAGGTCGCCGCTGCCGATGCGCTGGTGCGCGTGGATGGCTTCGAGCGCACTTCCAGTTCCAACACGATCAGCGACATCGTGCCGGGCGTGGTGCTCAACCTGACCAAGGCCACCGAAGGCACCAAGTTCAACCTGGGCATCGCCGCCGACACCAGCGGCCTGAAGGGCAATCTCACCGCCTTCGCCGCCGCCTATAACACCGCCAATACCTTGCTGGCCAAGAGTAGCGTGTACGACACGGTCACCAAGACCGCCTCGGCGCTGACCGGCGATTCGCTGGTGCGCAGCCTGCAGCAACAACTACGCGGCCAGGTCAGCGGCAACATCAACGAACTCAAGGCCCTGGGCTTGACCATCGACAAGGATGGCGTGATGAGCTTCGACGGCGGCAAGTTTGATACTGCCATCGCCTCCGATGGTGGCGCTGCAGCCGATGTGTTGGGCAAGGACGGCAAGTTCAGCGGCAATCTGACCAAGCTGCTGGACAGCAACGTCAATGCCACCAACGGCACGCTGACCCTGCGCTCGGACAGCTTGAACAAGACCATCAAGGGCTACGAATCGGACCTGGATGACCTTGATGCGCGCATGGAAAAACTCAGCGACCAATACACCGCGCAGTTCGCCGCGATGGACGCCATGATCAGCAAGTTGCAAGGCAGCACCAGCTCGCTCAGTGGCCTGCTGACAAGCTGATTTCCGTGATGCGGATCCTCAAGTCCTGTCAGGGTATTGCCGATATAGGTAAGGCCTATCGTGATTTCGGCCTTGCCTTCCGGCAGGAGCGTCGTCGCAGGAGCGCAGCGCTCCGGGACCAGCGAAGGTCAGCCCATTGAGGAGTCATCCATGTACGGTTCCAATCGTCAATATGCCGAGCAATACCGCAAGGTCGGCGTGGCCACCAGCGTGACCGAAGCCGATCCGCATAAGCTGGTCTCGCTGCTGTTTGCCGGCGCTTGCCAGCGCATTCGTCTTGCCCAGGCCTGCCTGGCGCAGGGTGACCAGGCGCGCAAGGGCAAGGCCATCGGCGAGGCTTGCGCCATCGTCGGTCATTTGAACGGCTCGCTCGATCACCAAGCCGGTGGCGAGATCGCTGGTAACCTCTCGGCCCTGTACGACTACGTGATGCAGCGGCTGACCGCGGCCAACCTGCACAACGACGAGACCGCGTTGACCGAAGCGCTGGGGTTGCTCAGCGAAATCGACTCGGCGTGGAACTCCATCCCCCTCGAACAACGCGGCCTTTCCGCCGTTTCGTGAGTCCTGCCATGCATAGCGTGCAAAGCCTTCAAGCAGAAATCGCCGACCTTCGCCTGGCCATGGCGCAAGAGGAGTTCGAGGCGATGCCGCAGATGCTGGACAACCACGACCTGCACCTGCGCGAATACGCGCAGCAGGTGGACATCCAGCAGGACCGGAACGCCCTGCAGGCCTTGCTCGCCATGCACCAGGATTTGATGCGGATGATGCGCGAGCGGCAGCGCAAGCTGCTGGAGCTGATCCGCGCACAGCGCACATCATCGTCGGCCAGCCGCGCCTACGCGCGGGTCGGACGGATCTGATGAGCACGCTCGGCACACTCGCGCCATCGGCCGATGCCGAGCTGTTTGCCGACACGCTCAGTTGCCAATTGCAGTTACCGGCCGGCTTCCGCGCCGGGAGCGATGCCGGCGCGCACAGCGCCGCTGAAACCCTGTTGCGCAGTCTCGGCCAGGTCGAAGACCTGCGCAGCGAAGAAACCAGCGAAGACCGCGGCGAGCTGCCGCTGCTGGTGCAGCGCATGGACGCCAAACTGGATTTGATGCTGGCGCTGATCGGCCGCCTGGTGCGCCAGGGCGACAGCGGCCTGAGCCAGGGAATGGTGCACTGGTCGGTGCGTGGGATCCGCCTGAGTTGCGCAACCAGCCACCCGCCGGGCACAGCCGGCAGCGTTTGCCTGCAGCCATCCGATTGGCTTCCTGAACTCGTACAGCTTCCTGCCACCGTGCTGGCGAACGCGAGCGACGGCCATGATGTCTGGCTGTGGCTGCGGTTTGCTCCGCTCGCCCCGGGTCTGCAGGACGCCCTGGAACGCCATCTGTTTCGCTTGCACCGCCGTCAGATCGCCGACGCCCGCCGCCAGCGTTGATTCGATAGTTGGCGCCGGGCGCCGGGTCAGCTAAGGTGCCCTTTACTGAAAAAGGTCTCTTCTGCGCCGTGCGAGTCATCATCGTCGACGATCACACCCTTGTCCGTGCCGGCCTGTCCAGGCTGCTGCAAACCTTCGCCGGCATCGATGTCGTGGGCGAAGCCAGCAACGCGCAACAAGCCCTGGACATGACGTCCCTGCACCGGCCCGACCTGGTGCTGATGGACCTGTCCTTGCCCGGCCGCAGCGGCCTGGATGCCATGACCGACGTGCTGCGCGCCGCGCCGCGCACGCACGTGGTGATGATGTCGATGCACGACGACCCGGTGCATGTGCGCGACGCGCTCGATCGCGGCGCGGTCGGCTTCGTGGTCAAGGACGCCGCTCCACTGGAACTGGAATTGGCGTTGCGCGCTGCCGCCGCCGGCCAGGTGTTCCTGAGCCCGCAGATCTCGTCCAAGATGATTGCGCCGATGCTGGGCCGCGAGAAGCCGGTCGGCATTGCCGCACTGTCGCCGCGTCAGCGCGAGATCCTGCGCGAAATCGGCCGCGGCCAGAGCAACAAGGAAATCGCCGCCGACTTGGGCATCAGCGTCAAGACCGTGGAAACCCACCGCGCCCGCATGATGGAATCGCTCGGGTGCCGTCGCGCCAACGATCTGGTGCTGCTGGCGGCCAAGCATCACAACGAGCTGGTCTGACGCACCAAGCCGGGAGCGCGTGGCCAGCGACGGTTGAAACAGTGACGGGATTCTAGGGGGCATGCTTGAGCCCGTCTGCAACGTCAGGAAGTTCCCGACAAGCTGTCGAGAAAATCACGATTCACCTCACCTGACTCCCTGATTAGAAACCCGTCGCGTTGTCCTGCAAGATGCATTCCATCGCTGCTGCATGCAGCGCCCATCGGAAGCGCTTCCATGAAGACGACCATTTCCGCCCAGCTTGGCCAGCAACTGCACCTCACCCCGCAGTTGCTGCAGTCGATCCGTCTGTTGCAGTTGGACGGCATGCAATTGGAACTGGAAATCCGTCGTGCCCTGGAAACCAATCCGTTGCTGGAGTTGGAAGAGCTGGCCGATAACGGGGACGAGGCCGCCACCAACAACGATGGCGCCACCGATATCGCGGCGTTCGACGAGCTGCCGGAAAGCACGATGTGGGACGTGCAGAGCAGCAGTTGGAATGACGGGGACGACGATCGCATGCAGCGCGTGGCCGCCGGCGAGTCGACCGACCCGCATGTGCGCATCCTGCGCGAGCTGGCGCTGGACCTGGACGAGGCGGCGTTGGGGGCCGCTACGTTCTGGCTGGAGCAGACCGACGACGCCGGTTATCTAACCGAAGCGCTGTCGACGCTGCGACAGCTGGGCGCCACCCGTCTGGGCATGACCGTGCAGGCGGTCGAAGCGATCCGGCAGCGGTTGCTGCACGGCGACCCGGCCGGCCTGGCCGCCTGCGATCTGCGCGAGTGCCTGCAGGCCCAGTTGAGCGCCCTGCCCGGTCGCGTGCCGGCACGCCATCTTGCTGCGCGCATCCTCGACGGCGATCTGGAGCTGCTGGCCGCGCACGACTACACGGTGCTGGCACGCGCGCACGATGCCGAAGTGGACGATGCGCGCGAAGCGGTGCGGCTGATCCTGTCGCTGCAACCGCGCCCGGGCGACGACCTGCTGCAGGAAAGCAATGCCAGCGTGATCGCGGATGTGCTCGCCTGGCATGCCGACGGCAGCTGGCGCGTCGCACTCAACCCGGCCACCACCCATCGCGTCAGCATCAATCCGGTGCACGAACGCGCGCTGGCCGAAGCCGGCGAAGCCGCGCAGCCATTGCGCGACATGCTGCAGGAAGCGCGCTGGCTGACCCGCGGGCTGTCGATGCGCTATGAGACCCTGCTGCGCGCCACACGCGCCATCGTCGAGCGCCAGGCCGCCTTCCTGGCGCGTGGCGAAGAAGCGATGGCACCGTTGACACTGAAGGAAATCGCCGACGAGATCGGCATGCACGAATCGACCATTTCGCGCATCACCACCGGCAAATACATCCAGACCCCACGCGGCACCTTCGAGCTCAAGCACTTCTTCGCCGTGCGGCTGGAAGGCGCCAGCGTCTCCGGCCAGGCCGTCAAGGCGATGGTGCGCCGCTTGATCGAAAGCGAGCCGGCCGGACGGCCGCTGGCCGACGAGGCCATTGCCGGTTTGTTGTCGCGGCAAGGCGTTAACATTGCGCGCCGCACCGTGGCCAAGTACCGCGAACAACTTGATATCGCACCGGCACGCGAGCGCCGCCGCACCACTAAACCGCTGCTTGCCCGGGCAGGATAAGGACTACTATGAGCAAACTCACCGTGCTGCTGGTCGACGACCACGAGGGCTTCATCAACGCTGCGATGCGTCATTTTCGCAAGGTCGAGTGGCTCAATATCGTGGGCAGCGCCGCCAATGGGCTGGAAGCGATCGAGCGCTCTGAGTCGCTGCGCCCCAATGTCGTGCTGATGGACCTGGCCATGCCGGAAATGGGCGGGCTGCAGGCCACGCGTCTGATCAAGACGCAGGACGATCCGCCGTATATTGTCATCGCGAGCCACTTCGATGATGCCGAGCATCGTGAACACGCTCTTCGCGCGGGTGCTGACAATTTTGTCAGCAAGCTGTCCTATATCCAGGAAGTCATGCCAATCCTGGAGGGCCTGACGGAAGGAGCCAGGAATGAGTGAGTCCCGCATTCTGTTGATCGACAGTGACGCCGTGCGCGCCGAGCGCACCGTGTCGCTGCTCGAGTTCATGGACTTCAATCCCCGCTGGGTCACCGACGGCGCCGACATCAATCCTTGCCGTCACCGCCACGATGAGTGGATGGCGGTGATGGTGGGTTCGGCGCAGGACGCTGCACAGGCCGACAAATTCTTCGACTGGCTGGCCGATGCCAAGCTGCCGCCGCCAGTGCTGCTGATGGAAGGCAGCCCGAGCGCGTTTGCGCAGGCCCACGGCCTGCACGAAGCCAATGTGTGGGCCTTGGACACTCCCCTGCGTCATGCGCAGCTGGAGGCCTTGTTGCGTCGCGCAAGCCTCAAGCGGCTGGACGCCGAGCACCAGGCCGGCGTGCAGCAAGACTCGGGCCCGACCGGCAACAGCGAAGCGGTGACCCGCCTGCGCCGGCTGATCGACCAGGTGGCTGCGTTCGACACCACCGTGCTGGTGCTGGGCGAATCGGGAACCGGCAAGGAAGTGGTGGCGCGCGCCATCCATCAGCATTCGCCGCGGCGCGACGGGCCGTTTGTGGCGATCAACTGCGGCGCGATACCGCCGGATCTGCTGGAAAGCGAACTGTTCGGCCACGAAAAAGGCGCCTTCACCGGTGCGCTGACCACCCGCAAGGGTCGCTTCGAGATGGCCGAAGGCGGCACGCTGCTGCTGGACGAAATTGGCGACATGAGCCTGCCGATGCAGGTCAAGCTTCTACGCGTGCTGCAGGAGCGCAGCTTCGAACGCGTTGGCGGCGGACAGACCATCCGCTGCAATGTGCGCGTGATTGCGGCGACCCACCGCAATCTGGAATCGCGCATCAGCGATGGCCAGTTCCGCGAGGACCTGTTCTATCGTCTCAATGTGTTTCCGATCGAAATGCCGGCACTGCGCGAGCGCGTGGACGATCTGGCCATGCTGGTGCAGACCATTGCGGGCCAGCTGGCACGCACCGGTCGCGGTGAAGTGCGCTTTGCCGACGAGGCACTGCAGGCGCTGCGCAGCTACGATTGGCCCGGCAATGTGCGCGAGCTGACCAATCTGGTCGAGCGCCTGGCCGTGCTGCATCCCGGCGGGCTGGTGCGGGTGCAGGATCTGCCGGCGCGGTACCGCGGCGATTTCGCTTCGGCCATTCCGGTCGAGCTGCCGCCGGAGCCGGAGTTGGTCGCCGCGCCCGCCGACGCCGCAGCGCTGCCCAGCAATGTGGTGACGCTGCAGCCCAAGCCTACCGATGCCGAACCGACCTCGGCAGCCAGCCTGCCAGACGACGGCATCGACCTGCGCGGGCACATGGCCAACATCGAACTGGCGCTGATCAACGAGGCGCTGGAACGTACCCAGGGCGTGGTCGCCCATGCGGCGCAACTGCTAGGCCTGCGTCGCACCACCCTGGTCGAAAAGCTGCGCAAGTACGGCATCGACCGCGAACAGACCGAGTTGGCGAACTGAGCATGCCGACGCACGTGAGGTTCCGCTCGCTGGCATAGCGCTTGCTTCCTCCGGGGTAGACCGCCCGCGGCCATCGGCTGCGGCGGAATCCCGACATCCACCCGCACCAGCGAGGCATTGATGCCCATCCCCGTCACCAGTCCGCTGCTGCCGCCGCTGGAAGAATTTCTGCCCTATCTGGAGCGGATCTGGACCAGCCGCATCGTCAGCAACGGTGGCGAGATGCACCATGCCCTCGAACGCGCGCTCTGCGAGTACCTGGGCGTTCCGCACCTGGCATTGCTGACCAACGGCACTACCGCCCTGATCACCGCGCTGCAGGCACTGCGCATCACCGGTGAAGTGATCACCACCCCCTACTCGTTCGTTGCCACCGCGCATTCGCTGTTATGGAAAAGCATCACCCCGGTGTTCGTGGACATCGACCCGGTGACGCTCAACATGGACCCTTCGAAGATCGAAGCGGCCATCACCCCGCAGACCACCGCGATCATGCCGGTGCATTGCTATGGCACTGCCTGCGATACGATAGCCATCACGCGGATTGCCGACATCTACAATCTCAAGGTGATCTACGACGCCGCACATGCGTTCGGGGTGCGCGACGATGGCGGGTCGATCCTGCGTCACGGCGACCTGAGCGTGTTGAGCTTCCATGCGACCAAGGTCTTCAACACCTTCGAAGGCGGCGCAATTGTCTGTCCCGACGAAAAGACCTATCAGCGCATCGAGCATCTGAAGAACTTCGGCTTTGTCGACGAGACCACGGTGGTGGCACCGGGCATCAACGGCAAAATGAACGAGATCAGCGCCGCGTTCGGCCTGTTGCAGCTCAAGCACATCGACAACGCCATCGCCCAGCGCAGCGCCATCGATGCGCAGTACCGTCAGCGGTTGGGCGATGTACGCGGCATTCACTGCGTTGCGCGGCCCGATCACTCCACGCCCAACTACGCGTACTTTCCGATCCTGGTGCAGGACGATTACCCGCTGGCGCGCGATGCGCTATACCAATTGATGCGCGAGCACGGCATTCTGGTACGACGTTACTTCTATCCATTGATCAGCGACTTCCCGATGTATCGCGCCCTGCCCTCATCGGCGCCGGCATGGCTGCCGGTGGCGCGTTCGGTGGCGGCGCAGGTGCTGTGCCTGCCGATCTTTCCCGGTTTGACCCGCGACCAGGTCGATACCATTGCCGATCTGATTGCCGGCCAACAGGCAACATGATCGCAACACGCTGCACCTGCATTCCAGACTCCCATTTTTTTCAACAGGCAACCAGGCGAGACCGCATGACCCAGGCAACGTTTATCGAGAACTTCCTCTCCGCCACCGACTTCCAGGAACCGGTGGAGGTCACGCTGGACACCGTGCTGCTGGAATTGCCGGAATGGGATTCGCTGGCCGCGCTCGGCGTGATCGTCATGTTCGACATGGAATACAGCAAGACCATCACCGGCGAAGATCTCACCGCCGCCGTTACCGTGGGCGATCTCTACAAACTGACCGAGGCGTAAGCACCATGCCGACCTCCACGCTGCACAATGTTCGCTTTGCCGGCATGGCGACCTGCGTGCCCAAGCGCGTGGTGTCCAATCTCACCGATTGCCGGCCGCAGATCCGTTCCGAGCGCGAGCGCCTGGTGCGCAACATCGGCATCGAGACCCGCCGCATGGCGTCGGACTGGCAGTGTTTTTCCGACCTGGCCTTCGATGCGACTGAGGTGCTGCTGGAGAAACTGCAGTGGAAGCGCGAGGAGATCGATGCACTGATCGTGGTGACCCAGTGGCCGGATTACCCGATCCCGGCCACTGCCATCATTCTGCAGGATCGGCTGGGGCTATCGCATGCCACCGTCGCATTCGACGTCAATCTGGGCTGCTCGGCCTACCCCTTCGGCATCAACCTGCTCGGCTCGATGATCGCCGCCGGCGGCGTCAAGAAGGGCCTGCTGCTGGTCGGCGACCGCAGCGCCAACCTGGAAGACCCGATCTTCTCCGACTCCGGCACCGCCACGGCGTTGGAGTTCAGTGCCGACGCCCCGCCGATGTATTTCGACCTCAACAGCGATGGCAGCGGCTACAAGGCCATCATTCTGCCGGTCGGTGGTCAACGCGAACCGGTCGCCATGCAGCACCTGATGCCATTCCGCGAAGAACCCGACGGCCCGTGGCGCCGCGGTGTGGACCTCATCCTGGACGGCGTGGCGGTGTTGAGTTTTTCCACCCAGCGCATTCCACCGGCGGTGCAAAAGCTGCTCGACTACACCGGTGTTTCCAAGGATGAGATCGATTACTTCGTATTCCATCAAGCCAACCGCATGATCAATGAGACCATCCGCAAGAAGCTTGGTCTTCCGGTAGAAAAGGTACCCTCCACGCTGCGCGACTTTGGCAACTCTAGCGGCGCCTCGCTGCCGGTGACCATGACCGTGCGCATTAACAAAGAGCTGGAATCCGGACCCAAGCGAATATTGCTGTGCGGCTTCGGCATCGGGCTTTCTTGGGGTAGCTGTCTGGTGGATATCGAGGGTGCTGTGTTTCCGGATCTAATCGAATCGTGAGTATTGCCCCCGACCCCTTCTCGCTCACCGGCAAACGCATTCTCATCACCGGTGCCTCCTCGGGTATCGGCCGCCAGATCGCCATTTCCTGCGCCGAACTTGGTGCCCAGCTGGCGATCAGCGGGCGCGACCACGCGCGGCTGGCCTCGACCTTGGAGGCGTTGGCGGGCAAAGGGCACATTGCAATCGTGGCAGACCTTGACCGGCAGGAGGACATTGATCGCCTGGTCGCCGACGTCGGCGTGTTGGACGGGATGGCGCACGCGGCCGGGATTTCCCGGCTGGTTCCGATGCGCTTGGTCAATCGGGCGCATTTGAACGACATCTTCTCCAGCAACACATTCGCACCGATGCTGCTGACTCGTGGCCTGCTGGCTAAGAAACGCATCGCCGCAAACGGCTCGCTGGTGTTCGTCGCTTCGGTCGCCTCGCATATCGGGCCAATGGCTAGCAGCGCGTACGCGGCCAGCAAAAGTGCCCTACTCGGCATGGTGAGATCGCTGGCGCAGGAAGTTGCCAGGAACGGCATCCGCGCCAACTGTATTGCCCCAGGTTACGTGCGCACACCGCTGCTAGTTGGCCTGCAAGGCAGCGGCGGCAATATGGAAGGTCTGTTTGAACTGACACCGCTCGGCATGGGCGAGCCAGAGGACGTCGCCTACGCCGCCGCCTTCCTGCTGGCCGATGCGAGTCGCTGGATCACGCGCAACTATTTCGTGGTGGATGGCGGCCTCACCGTGCCGATGGACATCTACGCATGAACACACCGGCACACACTGCGTTTTCGCTCAACGGCAAAAAGATCCTGGTGACGGGAGCGTCGTCGGGGTTGGGGCGGCAAATCGCCATTGCTTGCGCTCAGCGAGGCGCCCGCATCGTTCTCGCTGGACGCGACAAAGACCGTCTCGCGCAGACCCAGGCGCAGCTGCAGGGCACGGGCCACGTTGGCATGCTCGGCGACCTGACCAGCGCCGCCGATCGCGAAGCACTGGCTGCTGCAGCGGGTGCGACGGTACATGGTCTGGTGCACTGCGCTGGCATGCAGAAGCATTGCCCGATCCGGCAGCTGACCGAGGCGGCGATGACCGAGATGTATACGGTCAATTTTCTCGCTCCGGTGATGCTGACGCAGCGCCTACTGCAGTCCAATGCCATCGCCCCGCAGGGCTCGATCATATTCATGCTATCCACTGCCGCGCACCTCGGCACGCGTGGCGTAGGGCCGTACTCGGCGATGAAAGCCGGGCTCATCGGCATCATCAAATGCCTGGCGCTCGAACAGGCCAAACGCACGATCCGGGTCAACGGCATTTCTCCGTCCGCCGTAGACACTCCGATATGGGGCGCAGACCAACTCGATGCGCAGAAAGCGCGGCATCCGCTGGGCCTGGGTGAACCACAGGACGTAGCCAACGCCGCAATCTATCTGCTGGCCGACGCCAGCCGTTGGGTCACTGGGACCAGCCTGGTGATGGATGGCGGCTCGATCCTATGACCCACCCAGTTTTGATTATTGGCGCCGGCGGATGGGGTCGCGAGGTCCTGGCGCAGATGCAGGGCGATCCCGCATGCGGAACGCAGTGGCGTCCGGTGGGATTTCTCGACACGCGCCCGCAGATGCTGGACGGTCTGGGCTGCGACCTAACCATCGTCGGCAGCCCGCTCGCGTACCAGCCACGGGACGAAGAACGCTTCGTGTGCGCAATCGGCGATCCGCATTCGCGCCAGCGCTATGCGCAGCCATTGCTCGCGCAAGGCGCGCAATTCATTCCGATCCTCACCGGCGCGTTCCTGAGCCCGCGCGTGCACATCGGCCAGGGCTGTTTCGTGTGCCACCGCGTGCAGCTCAGCCCCGACGTGTGGCTGGGCGACTTCGTCAACGTGCAGGCCAACGCCATGCTAGGCCACGATGTCCATGTCGGCGACTACGCGCAGATCGGGGCAATGACTTTCGTCGGCGGCGGCGCACGCATCGGTGAGCACGCCATCGTGCACCCGCACGCCACCATCCTGCCCGGTATCCGCATCGGCGACGGTGCAGTGGTCGGTGCTGGTGCAGTCGTGGTGAAGGATATGCCAGCAGGCGCCAGCGTGTTTGGCAACCCGGCGCGGGTCATTTACCAGAAGGATTCATGAGGAAGCCACGCCAATGCGTTCGCGAATGCACCCCAGCTACTACCTATCGACGGACATCTTCGCCCGCGAACAGCGCAAGATCTTCCACAAGGTCTGGCTGTTCGCCGGCCTCAAAACGCTGCTCCTCGACAACAACTGCTTCGTCACCCGAAGGCTCGCTGGCATTCCGGTTCTGGTACAGAACTTCCAGGGCCGCCTGCGTGCGTTCGAGAACGTCTGCCTGCACCGCAGCGCACTGCTACAAACCACTGCGGTGGGAAAACGCCCGTTAGTCTGCCCGTATCACGCATGGAAGTACGATGCCGAAGGTCGGGTCGAGAATATCCCCGAATGCGATGCCATTTATGGCTTCAGCGAAGACGAACGGCGTGGTCTGAAGCTGCGAGAGTTCGCCTTGCGTCAGGTGGGCAACCTGCTGTTCGTCAACCTCGATCCAAATCCCATGCCCATCGAGGAGCAGTTTTCGCCAGACTTCATCGCCTTGCTGGAAAGTAGTTCCAACGCCTACGACACCGAGGTCATGGTGACCACATGGCATGGCCGGTACAACTGGAAGCTCGCCTACGAGAATCTTCGGGATGCCAATCACCCGCGCTTCGTCCACCCCAAGACCCTGGCCAAGAGTGTCAGCTTCGTTGCCGAGGTAAACGAAGGACTAGCCAAGGAGTCCACGGAAGCGTTGCAAGACAGCTCGCCCGCAGCCTTGAGGCACGAAATGCGCCGCTTCAGTTTCGGCGGCCCGGAAGCCCCCATCACCAACCTCAAGCACTTCGGTTGGCAGGATAAAGTGGAACGCTGGGGCGAGCAGGACGCCTACTTCAACTGGTTGGCCTTCCCGAACATGCATATCGCCAGTTCCAACGGCGGCTATTCTTTCACGCTGGAACACCACATCCCCATCGCTCCTGACCGGACCGATCTGGAAATCTATTGGTTTAGCGCACGCAAGAAACAGCCTTACGGTTCTTCCAGCCAAGTGCTACTGGCACAGATGCACGGCAGCAAGGTGGTGGTGGGCGAAGACGTGGACATCATGGAACGGGTGCAGGCCGCATTGCACACGGACGCTCCGATACCCACCCAGGGCGCCTATGAATCCATGAATCGCCTGGTCGAACGCTGGTACACGCTGCTGATGGAGACCGAACATGAGATCTAGGGCAACGCTGATCAAGT
>NZ_JFAQ01000064.1 GCF_001304695.1 Xanthomonas axonopodis | reverse complement strand
CCGCCAGGCGGGCGCGGCCGGTGTTGGGTGCGGCATCCACCACGCCGACACTCCGGTTGTGAGTGCGCCGTCCACAGCCAGCTGACGACTGCTCGCCACGTCCTGGTAGCCGCTCTATCGCCGGCAGGCACTCCAAGCGCCTGCTGCATCCCATCATTCCACCACGCGCGGTGCCAACAGGTCGCCCAATCCCACCCGCTGCAGCATCTCTGCGCGCAGGCGATCGAGGACCGTAAAGCCTACATCTGCGCCATCGCCCGCCGGTTCGATATGCACCCGGAACGGCCGCTTGCCGAACGGTGCGTTCACCACCTGCACGATCGCCTGTGCCACCTCGGCCACGTCGGCGTCTTCGGGCACCAGGCGCGCAAACGCCTGCTGCACCTGTTCGCCAAAGCCTGCATAGGGGCCGGCCTCGTACGCAGCGGCGCGCGCCGCATCGTCCGGCGTACCGGCATGGGCAAACTGGTTGGTGCCCTTGGTGAAGGCACCCGGCACGATGATCGAGGTCTCGATGCCCCAGCGCGCCAACTCGCGTGCGTACTGCACCGCCAAGGCATCCATCGCCGCCTTTGCCGCGAAATAGGGGCCCAGATACGGCGGTGTGCCGCCTGCCGAGCTGCTGCTGGACACCCACACCAACAGGCCCTGCTGCTGTGCCCGCAATTGCGGCAATGCCGCGCGGTTGAACCGCTGGGTGCCCAGCACGTTGATGTCGCAGACCTGCGCCAGCTGTTCGGCGGTGAACGCTTCGGCCGGGCCGAACACCATGTGCCCGGCGTTGTGCACCACCACGTCCAGCCCACCAGCCTGCGCCACGATGGACGCCACCGCCGCGTCGGCCGAGGCCTGCGATTGCACGTCCAGCTCTAGCGCGTGCAAGGCCAGCTGCTGCTTGCCCGCCAATTCCGCCATCGCCTGCGCCACGCCGCCGGCATTACGCCCGGCGGTATCGCGCATGGAGGCGTAGACGGTGTGGCCGGCCGCGGCCAGCGCTTGCGCGGCCAATCGGCCAAAGCCGCTGGACGCGCCAGTGACCAGAATGCGTTTGCTCATGTCATCGGTCCTTGAAAGGGAAAACCAGCAGCGTGCAAACTGCCGCGCGCCACAGCGAGTCAGACCATGCCGCCGTTGGCGCGCAGCACCTGGCCATTGATCCAGCCGCCATCGGGGTCGACCAGGAACGCCACCGCCGCCGCGATGTCTTCCGGGCAGCCAAGGCGTTCCAGCGGGTTGGCCTTGGACAAGCGTTCGATCAACTCCGGCGACTTGCCGTCCAGGAAAAGCGCCGTGCCGGTCGGGCCAGGCGCCACCGCGTTGACGGTGATGGCACGCCCGCGCAATTCCTTGGACAGGATCGCCGTCAGCGTTTCCACCGCCGCCTTGGTGGCCGCATATACCCCGTAGGTTTCCAGCTTCAGGCCGACCACGCTGGTGGACAGGTTGACGATGCGGCCCCCATTGCGCAGCCGTCGTGCGGCCTGGCGCAGCGTGTTGAAGGTGCCTTTCAGATTGATCGCGATGTGTTTGTCGAACAAGGCGTCGTCGCTGTCGGCCAGGGTGGCCAGCTGCATGATGCTGGCGTTGTTGACCAGCACATCCACGCCGCCGAATGCAGCATCGGCGGCGACAAACAGGCGCTCGACGGCGACCGGGTCGCTGACATCGGCCTGCATACTGATCGCGCGGCCACCAGCCGCTTCGATGCTGCGGACCTGTTGATCGGCCTCATCCGCATGGCCGGCGTAGTTGAGCCCGACGGCAAAGCCATCGCCAGCCAATCGCTGCGCGATGGCGGCGCCAATCCCGCGCGAGGCCCCGGTCACCAATGCCACTTTCTGCTGCTGAGTCATGCAGGTTCTTCCGTTATGCCGCGGGCTGCGGCGTTGCGGAAAACTATCCAATGCAATCACGCCGATAATCACACTAAGAGTGGCTAACAAAACGTAGCGAGCGGTCGTCAGGTGGGCGTGGACGGCGCACAGGAACCGGAGTGTACGAGGGGTACATGAGGATTCCGAGCACCGGCCGCGCCCGCCTGGCGGCTGCGCAGTAGTTTTGTTAGCCGCTCTAAACTGCACAGCACTGTTTCCAGCGCCCGAACAGTGGGCAAGGAGCGCCATGGATCGGTTCGACGCCATGCGGCTGTTCGTGCGGATCGTGGAGCGGCGCAGCTTCACTGCAGCGGCCAACGACATGGAAATTCAGCGCTCCACCGCCACCAAGGTAATTGCCGAGATGGAAGCGCGTCTGGGCGTGCGCCTGTTACAGCGCACCACGCGCGTGGTATGCCCACGCTCGATGGCGAGCTCTTCCATCAACGCTGCATGCGCATCCTCGACGACGTAGACGACGCCGAAGGCGGCTTCCGCGGCGTGGCACCCAAGGGGCTGTGCGGGTGGAAGTGCAGGGCACGCTGGCGCGGCACTTCCTGCTGCCCGGCTTGCCGGCGTTGTTTGCGCACTACCCGCAGATCCAGCTGGTGATGAGCGAGAGCGACCGCTGGGTGGATCTGGTGGAAGAAGGCATCGACTGCGTGCTGCGCTTATGGCCCGCTGCGCGACAGCGAACGGGTTGCACGCCGCGTGACCATGCTCGAACGCCTCACCTGCGCCACGCCGCACTACCTGCAACGTTTCGGCATGCCTGCGCAGCTGGAAGCGCTGGACCAACACCGCATGGTCGGCTTGCGTTCGATCACCACTGGCGTGGTCACGCCACTGGAGTTCCAGACTGCGCAGGGGCTACGCACCTTCGCATTGCCCAGTCCGCTCAGCGTCACCGGTACCAAAAGCTATCTGGCCGGCATCCGGCTTGGCCTGGGCATCGCGCAGGTGCGGCGCTTCCATGTGGCGCACGACCTGCAGCAGGGCACGCTGGTGGAAATCCTGCGCGATACTGACCAGCCCCCACGCGGCGTACCAGTTGTTACTGACAACGCCCGGGGTTGAAAGGTGCTGCGTTGTTGGCTTGTTGTGCGCGGTAGTTGGCGGCGGTGCCGGCGGGATGCGGCCACAACGGCTGTGCGGCCTGATCGTGTTGTAGTGGCGTCGCCACGCATTCGCCACGTCCCGTGCCTGTGGCAACGACGTGAACCAGTGCTCATTGAGGCACTCGTCGCGGAACTTGCCGTTGAAGCTTTCGATGTAGGCGTTCTGCGTTGGTGCCCCCGGCTCGATCAGGATGTGTTCGATGCCGTGCCGTTGCGCCCAGGCGATAAAGGCGTGGCTGGTGAACTCGGGGCCATTGTCGGTCCGCACGACACGTGGATAGGCCGCCTGGTCCAGCAGACGCACCCCATAGGCGCCGCCGATGCTGTGGTCAACCGCAACGTCCACGCTCTCGCGGGTGAAGTCATCGACCACAGCCAGGCACTTGATGCGGCGGCCATTGGCCAGCGCATCGAAGACGAAGTCCATGCTCCAGGTCGCCTTTGGCCTGCAGGCCGTCACCAGTTTCTGGCCTTCGTTGACCGGACGCTTGGTCTTGCGGCGTTTGCGTATCTCAACTTGGCCTGTTCGTCCAAGCGGTAAACCTTTTCCTGATTAGCCCCATCGCTCAGTCGTAGTTGCGGGATTTGCGACGAGGCGGTTGGACAATGGCCCCAGCTGAAGGCAACGGAGGTGGGAGATGGGGATCAACATCGTGCAGTTTCAGCCGGGATTGTCGCTGACCGAGTTCGTGGATCGCTACGGAACCGACCATCTCGGCCAGGAAGATCTCGCCGCGGGTCTGCTTGCGCTTGCCCAGGCCCTCGGCGTCACCGAACGTCAGTTGCATGGATCACTGCTCAACGTGAGCGGATCGTGTCGCGCCTCTGGGAGGCATCGTTCAGAGGTTCCCTAGCAGGCGACGCGCAGCAACACAGGTACGAGCATCATGGAAAACGCGTCTGACCAGTGCGGCGACTATCCGCGACGCCGGTCGCGGCGGCAATGCAAGCGTGTGTCGTAAGTGTGCCGATGTGTTGGCGGGGTGCACCGGTTTGCACGTGCAAGGCACCACACGCGCGTTGTCGTCCCTGGCAATGCATCGCACACGTGTGCGGCCTACCGATACGTCGCCGAGCGATCGCTGCCTGGGCAAGGCGTTGATGCAGGCGGGCAATCGCCTGCCTGTGTGCAACGGTTCGTTCACCGCCAGCATGCAGCAACGTTCTCTGCCCAAGCGAGTGCTGATGTCTACCGTCACGCTTCACCGCGTGATACATGCCAGCCCCGAGCGGATCTATCGCGCCTTCCTTCAAGCCGATGCGGTAGCAAAGTGGCTGCCGCTCAATGGCTTCACCTGCACCGTGGAGCATTTACATGCGCATGTCGGCGGTCCCTTCTTCCGCATGGCCTTTGCCACTGGCCAACGGCGAACGGCATGCGTTCGGTGGCACCTACGGCGAGCTGACCTGATGCGTTGCTGCGCTACGACGATGCATTCGACGCCCCGTCGCTGCCCGGCACCATGGCACGACAGCGCAGTTGCATACGCTGCCGTGTGGCACCGATCTGCACGTGGTGCAGAAAGGCATTCCAGCGCAGATTCCGCTGCATGCCTGCTAGCGGGGCTGGCAGGACTCGTTGATGCTGTTGGCGCATCTGGTGGAAGCGCATCCGGAGAACCAGGCGCACCTTGCCGTGCGCCGACGGCGCTGCGCTGCAGCAATGGGTGGGGGGCGTGTCTTCAGAGTGACCGCTGCGCTGCACGTGGCGCTAACGCCGTGCACGCTACTATGCGCTACCAACTGTGCAGCCTTGGAGCATCTAGGCAGCTTAAAGGGTGCAGGCATCCGCAGTTGGACCACATTCGCTGACCGATAGACACCGCGCATTGCGCGGTGTCTTCGTTTGTGCACAAGGTGTATGCCGTACGTTGCACGTGCGCGTGGGCCTGGAACAATGCTTGCAGGCGACGCGGCCGAGTAAGCCTGCGCTACAGCGTGCCCTGCTTCCAGAGCTGCACGATTTCGGCAGGTGCATGTTCTTCGGGGATGCGCAGCGGCTCGCTGGCGCCATCCCAGACGATGCGGTGTGCTAAGGCGATGTAATCGCACACCCGTACTGCCATACTGCGATAGGCGCATGCATCCGCATCTGCGCGCCGCGGCCGTTGCTTCCTGCGTGGCGCTCCTCGAACACCCAGGCGCGTGGCGATCGCACATGCCGGCCCGCATTCCCCGCAGCCGCCACATCGAGGACACTGGTGCGCCAGAGCCTGCGAGCCTTGCTGATGCCGATGTCTTCCGAGTTACGCCCGCGCGTTGGCTGCGGTGCCTTCATCCAGCGGGCCGACGGCCGCTTGCTGCTGGTGCTGCGCGGGCGTGCGCCCGAGCAAGGCCATTGGGGGCTGCCCGGTGGCAAGGTGGACTGGATGGAAACCGTAGAAGCCACGGTGGTGCGCGAAGTGCTCGAAGAAACCGGCCTGCAGGTGCACCCGCAACGCGTGCTCTGCGTAGTCAGCCACTTCGAGCCGGACATGGACCCGCCGCAGCACTGGGTGGCGCCGGTGTACCTGGCCGGCATCCAGGGCCCGGAACAGGCGATGCTGCGCGAACCGCAGGTGCTGCTGGAACTCGGCTGGTTCGCACTCGATGCCTTGCCCACGCCATTGACCCGCTCGGCCATGCAGGCGGTGCAGCAGGTACAGGCCGAGCGCGCCGCCACGCGAGAATGACGGCCTTACAGCGGCGCTGAGGCGATCGCGCCGCGGGCATGCGACGGCTTCCAGCGCGTTGCGCTTTGCCGCCCGTGAGTTCGCCCAGGACCGCCCGGTCAAGGATCTGTTCGCCATCCAGTCGCGCATCATCGAACACATGCGCGTGGTGTTGAACGACCCCGCCCATGGGGCGGTGCCGGCGGTGCCGACCGATGCAGCGCAACTGCACCGGCTGTTTCATAGCGACATCGCACAGCCCTCGCAGATGTGGGCCACGCATCCGCCCAGTGCCGCGCGCGAGGAAAATCTCAAGCGTCGCTACATCGCCTGCCCCATCGATGCGCGCCCTGCCATGGAGCTGCTGCACGACGCCCAGGCGCTGCATGAGCGCATTTCGCTGGGCATGTTCGACGGCCAGGCGCCCACCTGCGTGGACACTGCCGTCTCGCTGGCGCAGCTGGACAGCGAATTCGCCGCACTTTCCTTGTCGCGGCGCTACCGGGGGCTATACCTGGGTCGCGCGTGCACGCGCACGGCGCGCACGCTGGCCGGCTGTATGCCACGCCGCTGCCGTCCGGCGATCTGCTGCAGGCGTTGGACGGCCTTTACCTGCCCGACGATGGCCAGGCGATCGAACAGCTGCGCGAGCGCGAGCGCCAACGCGCCACCTTGCAAGGCTTGATGGATGGCGGGTTGCGTGCGGCCGGCGGGGTGGTGACTGGCACCACACTTGTCGCGCACGCAGCTACCGGCGGTGATCGCCGACCTCGACGACGAACTGCGGGTGCTGCGTGCACGCGTCAGCGGCCACGATCAGCGTTGCCGCAGCGTGCACATGGCGGCGGCCAACCGTATTGGCGGCGGCTGGCCGGCGCTGCTGCGCGGGTATCTGGCAGTGCTGCATTACACCGACCACACCATCGCCGATCTGGAAGACGTCAACCTGCTGTACCTGCAGACCTTCCATAGCGTGATCGCCGATGGCCGCGTTTCGGACAAGGAATTGCGCAAGCTGGTGGCGGCCTGCAATCAGGTGCAACGCGCGCTGGGTCAGGTGTATGCGCAAGCCGGGCAGGTGCAGTTGAACGCGCCGTTGGCGCAGGCCCTGGGCAAGCCGCAGTGGTCGCAGTGCCTGCCGGAATTCGGCCTGGTCGAGGCCGACGACGACAACATCAATGCCTGGATGAAGGCAGCCGGCAGCTGGGTGCAAGTCACCCTGGACGCCCTGGGCGCGTTGCGCGATGCCAGCCTGGAAGAGTTGCTGCGTGCAGAAAACGCCGTGGCCGGGCGACTGCGCAACGGCGACACGTCGCCGACCGACGATACCCCCGTGGCGGCGCCGACCGACTACCCGACCCGCCTGCCGGGCGAGATGCGTCAACGCGATCTGCGGCAGAACCTGTGGCAGCGCTTTCTGGCTGCCGACGGCGTGTTTCCGTCGGTGGCGCGGGTGGCGGTGGCCGCATCGATCGTGGCTGGCGTGTTGTGGGCCGGCGGTGCGGTGGGCATGGCCGAAGTGGTCGCCTACAACGGTTTGCAGCAGACCGTGACGGTGGCCATCGACGGGCAGTCGGCCACCATCCCGGCCAATGACCGCCATGTATTTCGCCTGTCCGAGCGTTCGACCCATCACGTGGAAACCCGCACGGCCAACGGCGCGACGATCGAAAGCTTCGATGCGCCCAGTGGCGGCCACGGTGGCCAGTTCGCCTACAACGTGGCCGGTGCCGCGCTGCTGCTGAACTGGCGCGCCAGCTACGGCTCGGCCAGCGAAGACACCACGCGCAGCCTGAGCACCACACGCTGGGAACGCACCCAGGCGCAGGACATCTTCAGCGAGCCGCCGCAGAAGGTCAGCGGCAAGGGCGGCCAGTACCGCGACGTGCTGACGGCCGTGTCCGGGCGTTCGCCACACGAGCTGCTGGGCGAGCTGGGCCCGGAGCGCGATCTGGCGCTGATCACCGCGCACGCGCGCTGGGACGATGCGGACTCGGCGTACCTTGAGCAGTGGATGGAGCAATTGCGCCGCGCCACAGGCCGTGCCTGCGCTTGTGGCCGAGCGCCTGCAGCGCAACCCGCACGACGTGGTGGCGCTGCGGATGCAGCAGGACATCGCCACGCCCGAGCAACGGGTGCAGGTGTGCCGGCAGCAGACTGCCGCTGCGCAGGCGCATCCGGACGCCTCTGCGTTGCAGTACGCGGCGATCCGCTGCCGCAGCGATACGCCCGAGCGCGACCAGGCGTTTGTCGCCGCACAGGCACGCTGGGCCGAACGACCCTTGGCTGCAGCGCGCTGCAGCGGCCGTGCAGGTCGGCCAGCTGCATCTGCCGCAAGCTCAAGCGCTGTACGAACAGGCTGCACGCACGCCGGCACTGGCCGATGAGGTGCTGCCGTTGCTGGCGCGTTTGCAGCGTTACCGTGGCCTGGCGACGGACCTGCCGGGCATGGCGCAGCAGTCGCCATCACTGGCATCGATCGTGGCACTGGAGGGCGGTGAGCGCCCCCAGGGCACGCCGTACCACAGCTATTACGCCCTGGCCCACGGGCAACTGGACACGGCAGTGACAGAGGCGGCCGCCGATGCCGACGTGCAGGCGCGCATCGTCCGGCTCGCGGCCGCGTCCCGTGGCGCCAGCGCCGCATTGCTGCAGCGGGCGCGTGCTCCCCGAGCGCGCCGGGCTCGACCCGATCACTGCACCGAGCGCCTTGGCACTGGCTGCGCGCCAGGGCTGGCAAACCGATGCGTTGCGCCCGGCAAACCTGCAGGGCACCGGCGAAGATGGCGCCTACATCGCGCGGTTCTTCGACGCAGTGCAGGCCGGCAGCAGCCAGCAGCAGGCCGAAGCGGCGTTGAGCGGCGTCAGCCTGGTCGGCCGCGGCCTGGCCTACACGATGGCGGCCGTACTGCTGGGCCAGCGCTGCCCGGAGGCATGGCGGCGTGGTGCCCAGCAGTTGTTGTTTGCCAGCGAGCGCCCCTATCTGGGCTGATGCCCCGCCCGGTGTCAGGCGATGCAGCGCGCTTGCTCGAACGCTGCCGAACGCAGGCTATCCTCCTCGGCTCCAAGCGCCTGGGAGGGCACTGCATGACACGTGACTGGCAAAAAAAAAGGGATGACTCGCGCTTGCATTGGTCTGTAGTGCATCTGCATTCGAAGCGAACGCAGCAGCGCCGCAAGCAGCAACCGCAACCACGGACGAGGGTGTGCGCCATGTCAGTGCATTCGACCTGCCGGTCTCGGAATACCTGAGCCCGGCAGCACGCGCGCACGCGGCCGCCGAAGTCGCGCGGCCCGATCCGCTGGCCAAGGCCGACAACGCCACGGTACTGAAACAACTGCCCGGCCTCCGCGCCGATACCGAACGCTGGGCCGTCGGCGTGATTGCGAAGATGCGCACGCGCTATGCGGTGGAGATCACGCCCGAGCAGTGGAATGGGGTGCCGGTGTTGCGAGTGGAGCCGCGCGCCCGCACCTCGGCACACGCCGAACGGTTGTTGATCGAATTGCACGGCGGCGGGTTCGTGCTGGGCAGCGCGGCCTCCTTCGGATTGATGGAGGCCATCCCGGTGGCGGCGATGACCGGCATGACTGTGGTGGCGGTGGATTACCGGTTGGGCCCGGAGCACCGTTTCCTGGCTGCCAGCGAGGATGTGGCCGCGGTGTATCGCGCTGCACTCGAGCGCTACCCACCACAGCGCATCGGCCTGTTTGGCTGTTCTGCCGGCGGCATGCTCACTGGCGAGTCGCTGGCCTGGTTTGCCAAGGAGCGCCCGCCGATGCCTGCCGCGGCGGCCATGTTGTGCGCTGCAGGCGATGCACGTTATCGCGGCGATTCACGCAGCGTGGTTGCCGCGGTGAACGACGCCTTGCTGCCCGACAAGCAGAGCGCGCTGCCGATCATGGAAGACCTGTACTACGGCCAGGACGTGGACTTCCGTGACCCGCTGGTGTCGCCGGTGTTCTCCGACGCGGTGCTGCGCCAGTTTCCCCCTACGCTGCTGATCACTGCCACGCGTGCTGCCGGGCTCAGCACGGCCGCGTACACGCATGCGCGCCTGGTAGACCTGGGCCGCGAGTCGGATCTGCATGTCTGGGACGGGCTGGGACACGCCTTCCATCTCACCGACACCCTGCCCCGGAAAGCCAGCAGGCGCTACGCGTCATTGCGCGTTTTTCAGCAAGCATCTGGAGCTGCCGCCGACGCAATTGGATGCGCAGCACTAACGCGATGCTGACACCGGCTAGGCGAAATCCTTACATCTTCTCGCCTAGGTTGAGGCCGACGTGCGCTGCACTTGCAGCGTCAACATCGACCAGGAAAAATCGGATGAGTCTGCAAATTCCTCAGGGTGCCTTGGTAGTGGTGGCCGACGGCGGCGAAGCCCGCTGGTTTACCAATACCGGCAACGAAGCCAAGGTCGTGCTGCGCCAGCACGCGCGCACCGACGCACAGAACGTCGATGACGATGGCCCGGCCGGCAAGGCACCGCAAGACCTCATCGAAACAGACCTGGACGAAATGACCTTCGCCAAGCAGCTCTCGCATGCCTTGAACGATGGCGCGTTGAAGCACGAATACACGCATCTGGTGCTGGTGGCCGACCCGACCACGCTGGGCCGCGTGCGCCCGTTGCTGCACAAGGAAACCCAGCAGCGCCTGGTGGGCGATCTGGCCAAGGATCTGACCAACCTGCCGCTGGAAGATATCCAGCGCGCCTTGTCGTAATCGAGCGGAGCATCCAGACGATGGGGTTCGTTCGCGAGTATGCCACCCAGGCGCCGGAACGCAGCGCGGTGGAGGCAAAGACCGGTTTGCAGGTTCTGGAATTCGGTACCGACTGGTGCGGCCACTGCATTGTCGCACAACCGCTGTTGCAAAAGCTGTTGGGCGGATACGAAGCGATCGACTACCGCAAGATCGAAGATGGAAAAGGGCGGGCGCTAGGCCGCTCTTTTCGTGTCAAATTGTGGCCCACCATCATCCTGCTGCGCGATGGGCAGGAACTGGCGCGTGCCGTCAGACCGCAAACGCGTGAGGATCTGCAAGACCTGTTGTCGGTGCTGGATGCAGCCTGATGCGCGGTAACGCATCGCCTTGAGATGCGCTTGCACAGACTGAGATGGGCCAAAGAAAGGTGGCGAGCGGTCGCCTGACGCAGGCGCAGCAGTTCTTAATTCTCTGTAAGAAGCAGGCAGCTGATGCGTTGTGCTGCTTCAGGCGCTGCGTAAAGCGAGGCGTGCGCGACATCGTCGCAGCGGCTGCGCACGTAGAGCGAACGGGCGTTTGCGCATCGCTCACCAATGCAGACGAATCGACCAGAAAACAAGGCGTTTTCTCGCGCTTTGTGCAGTCGCGCCTGCATCCATCGGCCGGCTGTAGTACCATAGCGCGCTGATCAAGCCCTTGGGCAATGCCCATCCCTTGGTCGTCTGTCCCGCAGCGTCGTTGAATCCGCGCGGCCGTCCGGGAATGCCTCCGGTGTCATCCAGTGCAATGCGCTGCCGTGCTTGCGTGATGTGCCGTGTCCTGTGCGTTGCCAGGGCGAGCGGGCAGCGACGACCTGCGCCCGGCGAGACATCCCAGGCGCACCTTATGGAGACCATAGATGCACGATGCCCGCGCGATGCGTTCGCACTTTGGCTGGTTCAAACGCCGCCGTCAGCTGCAACTGGAGGACGTTACCGTGGTGGACTGCAGCATGCTGCGCAAGGCCGTCGGCGCTGCGGCGCTCGGCAATGCGATGGAGTGGTTCGACTTCGGCGTGTACGACGGCTATCTGGCGGTGACGCTGGGCCAGGTGTTCTTCCCGGCAAGTAACCCCACCGCACAATTGATCGCTACCTTCGCCACCTTCACCGTGGCCTTTCTGGTACGGCCGATCGGCGGCATGGTCTTCGGCCCGCTCGGTGACCGGTACGGGCGCCAGAGAGTCCTGGCCGCCACGATGATTCTGATGGCGCTGGGCACCTTCAGTATTGGACTGATTCCCGCCTACGAGCGCATTGGCTTATGGGCGCCTGCACTGCTGTTGCTGGCGCGCTTGCTGTAGGGGTTTTCCACCGGCGGCGAATACGGTGGCGCGGCCACCTTCATTGCCGAATACGCTACCGACCGCAATCGCGGCCTGATGGGCAACTGGCTGGAGTTCGGCACGCTGGGCGGCTACATCGCCGGCGCCGCCACCGTGACCGTCTTGCACATGAGCGTGACTCCGGCGCAGATGCTCGATTGGGGCTGGCGCGTGCCGTTCCTGATCGCCGGGCCGTTGGGGTGCTCTGGGCCTGTACATGCGCATGAAACTGGAAGAAACCCCGGCTTTTCGCGCCTATACCGAGCAATCGGAACAGCGCGAGCGCGAAACCGCCGGCCAGGGCCTGATGCCCTTGCTGCGCCTGCACTGGCCACAACTGCTCAAGTGCGTGGGCCTGGTGCTGGTGTTCAACGTCACCGACTACATGCTGCTGACCTACATGCCCAGCTATCTCAGCGTCACGATGGGCTATGCCGAGAGCAAGGGCTTGTTGCTGATCATCCTGGTGATGCTGGTGATGATGCCGCTCAACATTGTCGGCGGCATGTTCAGCGACAAGCTGGGCCGGCGGCCGATGATCATCGGTGCCTGCATCGCACTGTTTGCGTTGGCGATCCCGTGCCTGTTGCTGATCGGCAGCGGCCACGATGGGTTGATCTTCGCCGGGCTGATGCTGCTTGGCCTGGCCTTGGTGTGCTTCACCAGTTCGATGCCGTCCACCTTGCCGGCGCTGTTCTACACGCCGGTGCGCTACAGCGCGTTGTCGATCGCCTTCAACGTTTCGGTGTCGTTGTTCGGCGGCACCACGCCGTTGGTCACTGCCTGGTTGGTAGAGCGCAGCGGCGCCCCGCTGGTGCCGGCGTATTACCTGATGGGTGCGGCGGCGATCGGCTTGCTGACCATGCTGTTCGTGCGCGAAACCGCAGGATTGCCGCTACGCGGCTCGCCGCCGGCGGTGGCCAGCGACGCCGAAGCGCGCGCCCTGTTGCAGGCCGACAGTCCGATGACGGTGGATGCGCAGTTGCCGGTTACCACCCCAGCGTCGATGGGCCAATCACGCACGGCGTGAGTTATCGGCGATTCGCACGGCATGCGTCTGTGGCGCCAGGCGCGTGTCGTGCTGTGGCAGCAACCGGTGGCCTGACGCCAGACGCGATGCCGGCGATGGCGCTGCGCATCGCTCCAACTTGAAGGTGGGACGACGGCCGGAACCTCGAAGATGACGGCTTAAGGCCTAACACACCGTCGCGAGCGACCGCTTGGCGGTCTGCGTCCCAACCTTGTGAGCTGTTCTTGTTCGTCACGCAGGTGATGGGTGGACACGTGGCCAGGGTTTCAGGTCGGCACGCTGTCGCCCGTGATCGACGCCGCGCGTTGAACGATGCTGCGGCTCGCTGCTGACGCCTCAACGCGCGGTGTGCGGGTTGTGCTCTGGCAACTCGGGCATGCGCATATCGGCCGACGGCGTGCCTTCGCCGGTTTCCACATAGCGTTTGAGGCTGCTGCCGAGAAAGAAACGCCAGCCGCGCGCGCAGGCCTCCTTGCACGGCGAATCGCGATAGCCGGATTGCACGAAGTCCACCTGCGTGCCCTGGCTGATGGAGCGCAGTTCAAAGCGCATGACCGTGCCTTTCCAGGCGTCGGTGTCGAGCATGTTGGAATCGTGGCAGCGCCAGCACACCAGTTGATGATCGGCGCTTTCGTCGATGCTCAGTTCCACACGCCAGCCCTGCCGGCTCCAGTCCAGGCGCAACAGATTGTCGGCCTGGCTCACTTCATGGGTCCACCAACGCGCAAGCTGCCTGGGCTCGGACAACGCAGCGCAGACTACTTCCGGCACGGCGGCAATGACGATGCTGTGGCGGATCTCGCAATTCATCTTGTAAGCATTCGCTGCTTGGACGCCGATGATTGCCGCATTTTAACAGCCAATTGCGCCGCTAGCCCAACCGGGTCCAGTTCGCTTGTGCGGCACTCACATCGCGCTCGGTATCATCGGCCACGTCCCAACCATGATGAGCAGGCATGACAACGCTTCCGATACCGGTGATGGACGCTGCCGCGCAGCGCGATCTGGCCACGGCCCATGCATTGCTGGAAAACCCCGGCGTGGCAGCGCAACTGGCCAATGCGTTGGGCGCGCCGATCGAGAGCCTGATCACCAAGCGGCTTCCCAAGGTGGTGACCCGCAGCATCGACGGCGTGACCCGTCGCGCGTTGCAGGTGGCGATGAAATCGGCGTTGCTGAGCCTGCGCGGCAAGACCGATGCGCAGCAACCGGCATCCACGACGCGGCATACCTTGGCGGTGGCGGTTTCCGGTGGCGCAGGCGGATTTTTCGGCCTGCCGGGCTTGATGGTGGAGTTGCCGGTGACCACCACGGTGATGCTGCGCTCCATCGCCGATATCGCCCGTGCCGAAGGCGAATACCTGCACGACCCGGAAACCGCGTTGGCGTGCCTGGAAGTGCTGGCGCATGGCGGCCGCAGCGCCAGCGACAACGGCACCGAATCGGGCTATTTCGCGGTACGTGCGGCGATGGCGCAGCAACTGAGCGCGGCGGCCAGCTACGTGGCCGCGCACGGCTTCGCCAGCAAGGGTGCACCGGCACTGGTCTCGCTGGTCTCGCGCATCGCGGCGAAGTTTTCGGTCAATGTGGGCGAAAAGCTCGCCGTGCAGGCAGTGCCGCTGGTGGGCGCGGTCAGCGGGGCCACGCTCAATACCGTGTTCATGCGTCACTTCCAGGCGATGGCGCGCGGACATTTCATCGTGCGTCGGCTGGAGCGCCGCTTCGGCGAAGATGCGGTGCGGCGTGCGTATGAGGCCTTGCCGCCGCCGCGGTAATGCGTACCGCCGCATGCGAGCCTCAGGAAGGCTGCGAGGTCATCGTGCAGTCGGTGTCGCAGCCACGGGCGACGCGTGCCACCGCAACGCGCTGCGGTCATACGGCAGCGGCATCCTGTTCACCGGATGGTTGCCGCCAAGCAATGCTTGCGCGCGATAATCGCCGCAACCACGACAGATGCCGATAATGACCAAACCGTTTTCGCCAGCGTCCGCGCGCAACCGTGACCCGATTCTTGAGGTACTGCACACGCCTTTTGCAGACCGGCAGCAGGTGCTGGAAATCGGTGCGGGCACCGGGCAACACGCAGTGCATTTCGCTGCGGCAATGCCGTGGTTGCAGTGGCAGGCCAGCGATCACCTCGAGCATCTTGCCGGCATGCGGCAATGGCTGGACGAGGCGGCACTGCCGAACACGCCACCACCGATTCCGCTGCAGGCCGTGCTGACGCCCACGCCCGGGCTTGCACCACCGCCCAGCTTGCCCGTGCTGCGTGACGGCCAGCGTGGCTTCGATGCGATCTACAGCGCCAATACCTTGCACATCATGGGCTGGCCGCAGGTGCAGGCCTTGTTTTCCGGCTTGCCGGCGGTGATGGCGCCCGATGTGGTGCTGGCGATCTACGGGCCATTCAACCGCAACGGGCAATTTACTAGCGACAGCAATCGCGCCTTCGACACCATGCTGCGCGAGCGCGACCCTGCCTCGGGTCTTCGCGATGCCGAAGCGGTGGATGCCTTGGCGGCATCGGTGGGGTTGCAGTTAATCGCCGATGTCGCATTGCCGGCGAACAATCATTGCCGGGTGTGGCGGCGGATGTCGGTGGCGAGTTGAATCATCGGCTTGCCGAGCGCAGCCGATGGAGAAGCAGCTGTCGATGATGCAACGGCGTGCAGCGTGCTGCTGCGGATAAACGCGCGTTGCCGGGCCAATGCCGCCGTGCAAAGAGGTGCTTGAGGTTTGCAGGAACCGGTAACGGTTTGGCGGCCACGCGGGGTACGACGGTCCACGTGTGGTCTCTCCGATCGATGCGTGCGTGGCCAGTGCCGCACGCCAATGCCCGAGACTTACCGCGCACGCCCGATTGGTCAAGTGCTGGCCAACGCACACTTCGATCATCACGCGCGTGCATATCGGAAGAAGGGTTGCGATAACCGAGCCGGAGGGTGGTGTCGGCCGCGCCGCGCCGCGCGGCTAGCTTGCGCGGCGCAATGGCAGGCCTTCACCACTGCCGTCAGCCCGGCCGCCACATGCGCAGCGCCGCTCCATCACTCACCAACCACACCGGGGAAATCGCTTGATGCACACCACACACCGCCGTGTGGGGGGCAACGCTCGCGCTCGCGCTTGCACTCGGCACGCTGCCGTCGCTGGCCCGCGCCGCCGACTGGTACGTCTCGCCTACCGGGTCGGACAGCAATACCGGCACGCGCGCATTGCCGTTCGCTATCGTGATGGCCGCGCAGGCCGCGGCAGCCAGTGGGGATACGGTGTACCTGCGTGGTGGCACTTATCGCCTGGGTAACGCGAACGTGAGCGTGACCGATCGCAATTACGGCATCGTCAACGACATCACCAAGGACGGCATCAGCTACGTCAATGTCGCCAATGAACGCCCGATCTTCGATTTCTCAGCAGTAACGCCGGCAGACCGCCGGGTAACCGCGTTTCGCATCGGTGCCGACAGCTGCGTGTTCCGCGGCTTCGAGGTGATTGGCGTGCGTATAACCATTGCCGACCGTCTGACCCAATCGGAAGCGTTTCGTGTGCAAGGCGGCAACGGCAACCTGTTCGAGCGTCTGGCCATCCACGACGGGCAAGCGATCGGCTGGTATCTGGTGGCAGGTAGCAATAACCGCGTGTGCAATGTCGATGCCTACGACAACAAAGGCTTGCACAGTTTTTCCCACGGCAATATCGATGGCTTCGGCGCGCATCCCACCGCGGCGGGCAGCACCGGCAACGTGATCGAAGGTAGCCGCGCCTGGTTCAACAGCGACGATGGCTTCGACCTGATCAACGCGTGGGCGGCGGTAACCCTGCAGCACAACTGGGCCTTCCATCATGGCTTCGATACCGACATGACGCCGCTCGGGGACGGCAATGGCTTCAAGGCCGGTGGCTTCGGGCGCAATGGCAGCGTCTACCCGCAACCGGTGCCGCGCCATGTGATTCGCTTCAATCTGGCGGTGGCCAATCGCGCCAACGGCTTTTATGCCAATCACCAGATCGGCGGCCAGGAGTGGATCAGCAATACGGCCATCAGTAATGCACGCTCCAACTACGACATGCTCTCCACGCTGGCCGACAACCGCACCGACGTGGCCGGCTACTATCACACGCTGGCCAACAACCTGGGCTACGGGGCGCGCAGCGAAATCGCCAACCTCGGCACCGGTACGGCCAACGACATCGTTCGCAACTCTTTCAGCATCCCGCTCACACCGTTTGCCCGCGACTTCGTCAGTCTGGACGATCGCCAGCTTACCCGTCCGCGGCAAGCCAACGGCGATCTGCCGGTGATACCTTCGCCACGCTGGTGCCGGGTAGCGCGCTGATCGACGCCGGTGCCGCGAGTGGCGAGGTCTTCAACGGGCGCGCCCCGGATCTGGGCGCATTCGAGTCGCCGTGACGACGCTGCAGGCAGCATTGTTCTTGCCGCTTGCATATGGATGGACAAGCGAGCGCGTAGCGTGCCGGAACGATGCCGGCACGTCGCATGGGTGGGCACTGCTGGCGCATCGCTGGCAAGTGAGCGTGCGCAACAGTGTTGGAGGCTGTACCAAGCGCGGCTAACGAAAGCTCGCGAGTAGCGATCCGTTGAGCACGTGGGCATGGACGGCGCGCAGGAACGGGAACGTATGCGTGGTCCCTGTCAATTCCGTGCACTGCGTGCGCCTACCTGGTGCTGCGCAATCGATCCGGTCGCCGCGCTATGATCTGTTGATCCGCGCGTTGCCGGTGGCCTCGTACGAAACCGGCACCGCACGCTTGGCGGGCGGTAGCGGCCTGATCACGGTAAGCAAGTGTTTTCGCCAGGGCAGGATCTGCATAGCGTGCAAAGCACCATCTTTCACGAGATGGGGCACCAGTGGGTGGGCCAGCTCACCAATGCAGTGGAGCCCTGGTATGCGGAAGGGGTCAACGTGTTCGTGCAGGCGACCTCGCCGTGCGCGGCCGGCCGAACTGGGCGATGCCGAAGTCATCCGCTTCCGCCAGGTCGTTATCGACGCCACCCAACGGATCGTGCCGCCCTCCAATGCCTTTGGTCCCTGCCTGCAGCGCCAACCGCGCCACCAGATCAATGAAGGCAAAGCAGTGGAAGACTATGTGTGGGAGCCGGTATCCAACGGCGCACGCACAGCCGCGTGCCAATGATGTAGATCGCAAGGCACGCATCCGACCACTGATCATGCGTGCTCCCTCTGCGCCGGGCACATTCTCCTGCGTGCTCGGCGCGGTAGCGCAGTGACTCAGCTCACCCCATCACTTCTTGAAATCGGTGGGACGCTCCAGCTGACAGACCTCCTCACCCAGATCTTCCAGCTTGCCGGCAATGATGGCTTGCGCATCATAGACACCGCGGTTGTAGAAATACGCGCCGACTTCCTCGGCAAAAAAATCGAGCAGGAACTCGGCATCGAACCGCCCAATCTCCTGCTTGAGTTCTTCGGTGAAATACAGCTGGATCTTGCGGGTGATCGCCGCCCGTTCGCCGTCGGTGAATTTGATGTCGGTCATTGGTCTGTCACCGTGTGAGCGGCGATCGATACGGCCGATCTGCTTGTAACGTATGGCGGGAGTGCAGCCCCAAAGCGAATCAGCTGGCGCTTGGCGGCTGGTGACCAAGCGTAGCAAAGCAGACCGCTATCGTATGTCCGGGGAATTCCAAGCTATTCGTCGATAGGGCGTCCTGTGGGTTGGCGCGTCTTCTATCGCTCTTGCGCCTAGAATCGCCCTCGGTGCGCTGCAGTCACGCGGTAAATGTCAGTTGTTTAATGCGTTGATAGACGCAGCTTGCAATTGCGGCCCAAAGTACCGGGCAAGCGACAAATGAGGCCGGGGACGCCAATGAGTCGAATGGCCCTGAAGAATCGTGCATCAAGCGCAGGAGGAGACAGAAGCCTCCTTAGACTCAACTTCCAAGTGCAACACCCCGCAGTCAAGTAGGGTGCACGCATGGGAAAGCAGTACAGTCACTTGAGTTCTGAGGAGCGCGCCGTGCTCCAGATTGAGATCAGCAACGGCGCGAGCATGCGATCTATTGCCAGACGCCTCGGCCGCAGTGCATCGACGATGTGCCGAGAGCTGGGCCGGCAACAGGAGCCTGCTTATGCTGCCACCCTTGCAGCCCAGCGTTATCGGCAACGCCGCAGGAACAGTGTCGCAGGCACAAGATGGTTGAGGGCAGCGCTTTGTTCCAGAGCATTCGTGACGACCTGGTGCTATATCGCTGGTCGCCCCAGCAGATTGCTGCCAAGCATGCGTTCCATGCACCCGGATGATTCTGCCCAACGCGTCAGCCACGAAACTATCTACGCCAGCATCTACGCCCATCCCCGTGCTGGGCTGAAGAAGGAACTGGTGGAGGCCCTGCGCCAGAGCAAGCCCACGCGCGGACGCCGTCGCACGACCGCCGCCAAGCGCAGCTGGGTGCCGGGGGAGCTACGCATTGCCCATCGCCCCGAGGAAGTGCAGCAACGCCTGGTTCCAGGGCATTGGGAGGGCGACCTGATCAAGGGCGCATTCAATCGGTCGTGCGTGGGCACGCTGGTCGAGCGGAAAACCCGCTTTGTGATCCTGTGCAAGATGGATGGCTGTACGGCAGAGGCCGCGCTGGAAGGCTTCAGCCGCCAACTGAAGAAGTTCCCCGCCGCGATGCGTTCGAGCATGACCTATGACCGCGGCACGGAGATGACGTGCTATGCGGCGTTGATGGCCAGGCTGGATATGGATGTCTGGTTCGCAGATCCGCATGCGCCTTGGCAGCGTGGGAGCAATGAGAACACCAACGGCCTGCTACGCCAGTTCCTGCCCAAGGGCGTGGACTTGTCCGTGGCAAGCCAGGAATACCTCAACCACGTAGCCTGGCTGATGAACACGCGCCCACGCCAGACATTGGGCTGGAAAACGCCAGCTGAAGTAATGGATGTTGAGATACAGGCTTTCAAATCACGTGTTGCGCTTGCAAGTTGAGACCGCCCTCCCACAATTGCTGCTCCAGCGACTGCCGCGACATAGGGATGTGCATGCTTCAGGCCAGGAACAAAATGCAGCGTGGGGACGCCAAAAATAAGAAAGAGAGGTGAGCTAATGCCGAATGCAAAAAAACAGTAATACAGAAAAAATTTGGGTGCCGCCCCACCACTGCCCGACATTGCCATAATAAGCGCGATGAGGAAGCCGCTCAGAATCGTCGCGGCGACGCACGACGACAGCACCGAACCCAAAAAGACCAAGCTCACTTTTATTGCGCGTGCAGCCGCAAGCAGGGCGTCTCTCACGCGAGTTTCCTCGAAGAAAAAACGATGTGCGCGCTCAGCAAGTTGGTTCTCCGATGAGGAGGCGATCGGTAGAGGCAGGCGGAAGGTCAGCGCTTGCTTGATGCACAGCTGTTCGCTGGCCCGCGCGAACGGGAATCGCCATGTGTCGCTCCACATCGTGCGCGCGTGCACCAGGCACCTGGGATCTTCAACTGCTTCAGACGGTAGCCCCGCCGATGCGTTAGGGAACCTCTGAACAACGCACCACAAATGCGAGACACTATCTGTTCGGAGTGAGGAGGCATCCATGCAACTGACGTTCGGTGACGCCGAGG
>NZ_JFAQ01000063.1 GCF_001304695.1 Xanthomonas axonopodis | reverse complement strand
CCAGGCAAACTGCATGCCGACAAGGCCGACGACATCGACCGTTGCCGCAACGCCCTGAAGCAGCGCGGCATCACTGCGTGGATTGCACGCAAGGGCATCGAACGCAACGACCGACTGGGCCAGCACCGCTGGGTCGTCGAGCGCACGCACGCTTGGTTTGCCGGCATGGGCAAGCTGCGTATCCGCTTCGAACGCCGCATCGATATCCACTTGGCGTTGCTCTCGCTCGCATGCTCCATCATCTGCTTACGCATGCTTCCTGGGTTTTGTTAGCCGCTCTAATTTTCGATGATGGATAATTGTTTTATGCGTTAAATCGCGCGAAGAATGCAGCCCCCACGCGTCGCATTGCTGTTGTCGTCGCCACTGCGCAGACGGCCTGCGTTGCTTGTCGACTTCTTTGGGAGAGGCTGCATGATCATCAAGACGCTCCAGGGCGCACTCGCGCTTGCACTGTCCGCTTGCGCCGCGGGCGCGATTGCCGGCCCGGTTGGCTACGGTGCGGCCACCACCGGCGGCGGCACCAAGACTCCAGTCAACGTGGCGACGTTCGAAGCGGTGCAGGCCGCCATCGACAACTATTCCGGTAGCGGCGGGCTGGTGCTCAACGACACCGGCCAGTTCGACTTCGGCACCATCAAGGACGTGTGCGCGCAATGGAAGCTGCCGGCCAAAACCGTGCAGATCAAGAACAAGAGCGATATCACCATCAAGGGCGCCAATGGCTCGTCGGCGAACTTCGGAGTGCGTGTGGTGGGCAATACGCACAACGTGATCATCCAGAACATGACCATCGGTTTGCTGCAAGGCGGCGAAGATGCCGATTCGATTTCGCTGGAAGGCAACTCCAGCGGCGAGCCGTCCAAGATCTGGATCGATCACAACACCATCTTCGCCTCGCTCACCAAGTGCTCCGGTGCAGGCGATGCCTCCTTCGACGGCGGCATCGACATGAAGAAGCGCGTGCACCACGTCACCGTGTCCTGCAACTATGTCTACAACTATCAAAAGGTCGCGCTCAACGGCTACAGCGACACCAAGAACTCGGCTGCGCGCACCACATATCACCACAACCGCTTCGAGAACGTGGAATCGCGCTTGCCATTGCAGCGCCGCGGCTTGAGCCACATCTACAACAACTACTTCAGCAATGTGTTCACCTCAGGCATCAATGTGCGCATGGGTGGGGTGGCGAAGATCGAGTCGAACTACTTCGAAAACATCAAGAACCCGGTGACTCGCGCGACAGCAGCGAGATCGGCTACTGGGACCTGATCAACAACTACGTTGGCAGCGGCATCACCTGGGGCACGCCGGACGGCAGCAAGCCCTACGCCAATGCCACCAACTGGGTGAGCTCCAAGGTGTTCCCGGAGTCGCTGGGCTACATCTATACCGTCACCCCCGCCGCACAGGTGAAGGCCAAGGTGATCGCCACGGCGGGCGCGGGCAAGAACCTGGCGGAGTGACCGGTAGCGCCTGGAGCAGCGAACAAGCTGTAGCGATCACTGGTCAGGTAGGCGTGGACGGCGCACGGTAAGCGCAGCGTTTTTGGGGGGGCACGCCGAGTGCGAGTGGCGGCCGTCGATCTTGAGGCTGCGCAGATGATTTCCCGTTGCGCTTGGCGGCATCAATGCGCGTCACCGGATTGTCCGGGGATGTGCTTTGCCCGTTTCCTGAAGACGACAGGTCATACGCGCGCTGCAAGGCCGACAGGTGGCAGCGTGCGCTGGCAGGTTGCCTGGCGTTGTCTGCCGCAAACCCAAGCGCAAGGACGCGATCGCGCGAGGTCGCCGCTCCTTCCCCGGGCTGGCGTCAAGAGGCGCGGCAGGCGCCGCGACGCGGTATCGTGTCGTGATTCCATCCATGCAAGTCTGTCCATGCCGCTTCCGACCGATCCCGTTGCTGAGACCGCTGCGCCCGCCGCGCCTGCATTGCGCCATGCGCTGGAGCCGCGGCAATTGATGATGATGGGCCTGGGCACGGCGATCGGCGCCGGGCTGTTTCTTGGTTCCGGTGTGGGCATTCACGCGGCCGGGCCGGCGGTGCTGATCTCGTATCTGATTGCCGGGGCGTTGGTCATCATTGTGATGAATGCGCTGGGCGAAATGGCGGCCGCCAAGCCGACCAGCGGCGCGTTTTCGGTCTACGCGGCCGACGCGATGGGGCCGACCGCTGGGGCGACGGTGGGCTGGCTGTGGTGGCTGCAGATCGTGGTGGTGATCGCGGCCGAAGCGGTAGGTGCAGCCGGGCTGCTGGCCACGGTCTGGCCGGCGTTGCCGGTGCCGTTGCTGGCGTTGTTGTTCATGGCCACGTTCACTGCGATCAATTTGCTCGGCGTGCGCAACTTCGGCGAGTTCGAATTCTGGTTCGCCATTCTGAAAGTGCTGGCGATCGTGGTGTTCCTGCTGATCGGCATGGCGTTGCTGGCGGGCTGGTTGCCCGGCGTGGCGTCGCCCGCGCTGTCCAATTTCACCCAGAACGGCGGCTTCGTGCCGAATGGTCTGGCCGGTGTCGGCTCGGCGTTGCTGGTGGTGGTGTTTGCCTTCGGCGGCACCGAAATCGTGGCGGTGGCCGCAGCGGAAACCGCCGACCCGGGACGTAGCCTGGCGCGCACCATCCGCACCGTGGCCTGGCGCATTCTGGTGTTCTATATCGGGTCGATCAGCGTGATCGTGGCGGTGGTGCCGTGGACCAGCGCCGCGCTCAGCTCGCCGTTCGCGGCCGTGCTGGACGTGGCACGCATTCCCGGTGCTGCCACGGCGATCACCCTGGTGGCGGTGGTGGCGCTGCTGTCGGCGCTCAACGCCAATCTGTACGGCGCCTCGCGGATGATCTTCTCGCTGGCCCAGCGCGGCGAAGCGCCGCGGCTGCTGGCCAGGACCAGTGGCGAGCAGGTGCCGCTGGTGGCGGTGATCGCCAGCGTGTTGTTCGGTTTCGCCGCTGCCGCGCTGGAGCTGTTGTATCCGAACAAGGTGTTGCCAATGCTGCTCAATATCGTCGGCTCCACCTGCCTGCTGGTGTGGACCATCTCGTTGGTGTCGCAGCTGATCTTGCGCGCCCGCGCGGACCGTGCCGGCCTTGCGTTGCCGTTCCGTATGCGCGGCTATCCGTTCTTGACGGTGCTGGCGCTGGTCATCCTGGCCGTGATCTTCGTGTTGTTGGCCTCTTCGGCGGATACGCGCGCGCAATTTCTCTCGATGGTCGCGCTGACCGCAGTCATCGCAGCGGTCAGCGAAGTTGCGCGACGCGTGCGTGCGCGGATGTGAGGGATTAGAGCGTGTCAGTGCGCGGGCGTGCTTGTCGGCTATAAGCAGTGGGCAGCGCTTAAGACGCGTGGGCAACCGGGAATTGCCCCCGTCATTGCTGGCGAGGTTATGTGTCCCGGTTTCGGCCTGACCACGGATCACGGCGTCGCGGCAGTGCGTCCGCAATCGCGCACGCACACTAGTCCACCTGTCCAGGAGCCGCTGCGGGTGCGCGCGCAGGACTAAGAGCGGCTAACAAAACTACTGCACAGCAGCCGGACGTGCGCGGCCGGTGCTCGGAATCGGCATGTACCACTTGAACACTGCTGTTCTGAGCGCGCCGTCCACACCCTCCTGACGACTGCTCGCTACGTTTTGTTAGCCGCTCTTAGCCGATATCGGCAGGCTCTTCGTCGCGGCATGCGACGTCGTCGGCATTCGCGGCCGCATCGTCTCCTAAAGCGTCCAGGACTCGTCGACCCCTGGTCAGATGACCACGGGTCCAACAACGAAAAAAACCGCCGCACCGATTGCATTGCGCAGCGAAACGAGAAATGCGTCAGCAGTCCTGCGTTTTCCTCTCGGGCCGGGCAATCGTCTTGGGGATCTGATGGTTCAGTTCGGTTATTCTCATCTGAACGCACATGCTCGACCCATCAGGGCGCTCGACGAGTATCGGCCGGATATTCGACGCAGGAAACGCGCGTTTATTGGGGACTTCTTCAGACGTCATTGCCGGGGTTCGCCCATGCATGCAGTTTCATCCGACAACGTGGCTGACGTGGCCCCGCCGCTCACGCTGGAAGCATTACATGCGTTGGCGTTTCCGGTCGATACGCATCTGGATTCGCTGTATCTGTCGCGCCTGGGCGGCTTCGATTTCTGGAAGGGCGATTGGAAAGCGCATCGGCGTTCTCCGATCCTCTGGTTGATGTCCAAGACCTCGCCGAGAGGTCGCAATCAACCGCTGATGTACCACGTGAGCGGACCGGACTTTCTCGCCGGTGGCTATGGCGGTGCCTGTTTCAGCGCCCACGCACTCTGGGAAAACCTCGTCGGCGTGCCTTTTCTCGATCCTTGGAAACACTGGGTGGAGCATCAGCGCTATGTCCAGGAGATGGTGGCGGCGAGTGGCGGGCGGATGCGGTTGGCACGCAGCGCCGCCGAGCTACGCGCGATTCGCGCATAGGGTCTGTGCTGCGCCATCCTGTCGTTGGAGGGTACGCACATGCTTGGACCACGCGGGGTCCGTAGCCAGGCGCTGCGGCTGGCGCGGCTGGACAGTGCGGCCAAGGCCGGCGCCGCCTACCTGACGCTCAACCATTTCAGCCATACCGACATCTCGCAGGCCGGCGATGCATCGCTCAATCCGTGGCGCGAGAAGAAAGGCGCGGGGCTTTCAGAGTTTGGCCGGCAGGTGGTGGAGCGCTGCATCGATGCCGGGCTTCTGGTGGATCTTTCGCATACCTCGACCCAAGGGATCCTTGATGCCTGCAGCATCTGCATCCGTCGCAAAGTGCCGGCCTTCGTCTCGCATGGCGCATCGGGCAGTGTCACGCGGGGTGTGGAAACGCGGCCGTCGCGTCACCTGGACCGGGCGCTCGACGACGCGGCGATCCGTGCCATCGTGCAGACCGGTGGCTGCATCAGCGTCATCCTGGCGCCGTACTTCTTGCAACATTCCTATCTGGCCGATGGCACGCCGAATATGGATGCCGATCTTGCCTTTGTCGTTGGCTATTACGAAGCGTTCGCCCGATAGATTGCCGCCATGGAGCTCGTCGAAGATCCGTGGAAACACTTGAGTTTCGGCAGCGATTTCGATGGCGGCATTTCCAGCTTGCCTACCGGGATGCGCAGCGGTACGGATCTGCCCAAGCTCACGCAGGCGATGATGGATGCCGGCTGGCCCACGCAACGCATCGTCGATGTGTATAGCGGCAACTTCCTGCGGATCTGGGAGCGGGTGCGGCCATAGCGTTTCGGCGACCTGGTTGGATGGCACGGGCATGGCGGGTTGCGTCGCTTGTCGGCATGCAATGACCGGCGCCCGCCATGTCGCAGTGACAGCGTTCGCGCCATTGGGCCACCTCAGTGCACTGCACTGCGTGTGATGCGACGCAATGTTACAAGGGCGGCAATTTGTCGCAGATGCGACGTCGTGTCGCATCGGGAACGGGCCCGACCGTCCCTATCATGATCACGTAGCGCAGCAGCGTGCGCGCGATCGCCCGATGCAGTGCATCCCGGCGATCGACCTGCGACCGGCACGCCGACGATCACTTTTTCCTGGAGGGTTCTCCATGGACGCACTGCTGTTATCGCGGATCCAGTTCGGGTTCGTCATCGCGTTCCACGTATTGTTTCCGGCATTCACCATCGGGCTTTCCAGTCTGCTGGCGTTTCTGGAATGGCGCTGGCTGCGCACCCGCCTGCCAGTCTGGCGCGAGCTGTATTTTTTCTGGCAGAAGATCTTTGCCGTGTCCTTCGGCATGGGCGTGGTCAGCGGCATCGTGATGGCCTTCCAGTTCGGTGCGAACTGGCCGGAGTTGAGCCGCGTGGCCGGTGGCGTGATCGGGCCATTGCTGAGCTATGAAGTGCTCACCGCGTTCTTCCTGGAAGCCAGTTTCCTGGGCGTGATGATGTTCGGCTGGGGGCGCATTTCCGAGCGCCTGCATTTCTTCGCCACCTGCATGGTGGCACTGGGCACGTTGTTTTCCACGTTCTGGATTCTGTCGTCCAACAGCTGGTTGCAGACCCCGGCCGGCTATGAGGTCATCGGTGGCGTGGTGCATCCGATGGACTGGTTGAAGATCATCTTCAACCCCTCGTTCCCGTACCGGCTTGCGCACATGGCGCTGGGCTCGTTCATCACCACCTGCTTCGTGGTGGGGGCGGTGGGCGCGTGGTATCTGCATCGTGGCGTGCACCGCCAGGCAGGGCTGCGCATGCTCAAGCTGGCCGTGGTGTTTGCCGCGATCGCCGTACCGCTGCAGATCGTCGTCGGCGACATGCACGGCTTGAACACGCTCAAGCATCAGCCGATGAAGATCGCTGCGATGGAAGCGCACTGGCATGCCGAAAAGCCGGGCGAGGGGTTCCCGCTGGTGGTGTTTGCGTTGCCCAACGCGCAGGCCGAGTGTAACGACTATGAGATGGCGATTCCGCGCCTAGGCAGCCTGATTCTGACCCACCGCCCGGATGGCAGCATCGCGCCGCTGACGTCGGTGCCGGCAAGCGAGCGCCCACCGGTGACGCCGGTGTTCTTCGCCTTCCGCATCATGGTGGGGATCGGCTCGTTGATGCTGCTCGTGGCCTGGGTGTCTGCGTTTGCGTTGTGGCGCGGCAAGCTGGTGCAGTGGCGCTGGTTGCTGGCGGTGTGGCGCTGGATGTTGCCGAGCGGCTTCATCGCGCTGATTTCGGGCTGGTTCGTCACCGAAATCGGCCGTCAGCCCTATGTGGTCTACGGCCTGTTGCGCACCGCCGGTGCGGTGGGCCCGCAGTCTGCGCTGATGACCGCCATCTCGCTGGCGGTGTATGTCGCCGGCTACGCGTTCGTGTTCGGCTGGGGCATCTGGTATCTGGTCAAGATCGGCAAGATCGGACCGACACCGCATGATGCGCCGCAGCTGGACCATGGCGAACACACGCCCGCACGGCCGCTGTCGGCGGCCGACGAATCGATCGACGTAGCTGCATGATGGAGATGACGAGCGTCTTGCCGGTAGCGTGGTTTGCGGTGATCGGTTTCGGGGTGCTGATGTACGTGGTGCTGGACGGCTTCGTGCTCGGCATTGGCATCCTGGCGCCGTTCCGCAAGGACGAAGCGCAGCTGGATCTGATGATGAATACCGCCGCGCCCATCTGGGACGGCAACGAAACCTGGTTGGTGCTGGGCGGGGCAGGGCTGCTGGCCGCATTCCCCAAGGCGTATGCGGTGATCTTGTCGGCGCTGTATCTGCCGGTGCTGTTGATGGTGATGGCGCTGGTGTTCCGCGGCGTTGCGTTCGAATTCCGCTTCAAGGCGCATCGCTCGCGGCGCTTGTGGAGTAACGCGTTTGCCGCCGGTTCGATCCTGGCCACCTTCGCGCAGGGCGTGATCCTGGGTGCGCTGGTGCAGGGTCTGCCGATCGAGAACGACCGCTATGTTGGCGGCATCTGGGGCTGGTTCAGCCCGTTCGCGATGCTGACCGGCGCCGCCTTGGTGTTCGGCTATGCGCTGCTCGGCAGTACCTGGCTGATTCTCAAGACGGAAGGCCATGTGCAGCAGTTGGCGCGGCAGTTGAGCCGACCGTTGACCATCAGCGTGTTGATCTTCATCGGCCTGGTCAGCGCCTGGTTGCCTTCGCTGCAGTCGCATGTGATGGAGCGTTGGTTCAGTGGCACGCACTATCTGTGGCTGATGCCGGTGCCGCTGCTGGTCGCCATCGCGGGGGTTGCGCTATGGCGTGCGAGCGAGGCCGCGCGCTCGGATGCGCTGCCATTCCTGCTGGCGATGGGCCTGTTCGTGCTGGGCTTTTTGGGCTTGGTGCTGGGCATGTGGCCGTATCTGGTGCCGCCGGTCTACACCATCTGGCAGGCCGCCGCGCCGCCGTCTTCGCAGCTGTTCGCGATGGTGGGGCTGGTCATGTTGCTGCCACTGATCCTGGGCTACACGGTATGGTCGTACCGCGTCTTCCGCGGCAAGATCACCGCTGACAACGGCTATCACCCCTGATGCGCATTGGCCGAGCCATGCCGGCACGCGAGCGCGGTGCCCGCGTGGCGCTGCACACCGTCAGCGCAGGCGCTGCTTGAACATCCATTCCCACATCGCCGGGTCCGCATAGGTTGCGTCCCAGGCATTGTGGTTGCCTTGCGGATATTCGCTGTAACGCACATTGGCGCCGACGCCCTTGGCGGCACGGTAGATCGCACGGTCGTCGTGCGGCGGCACCGAATCGTCCTTGGCGCCATGGAACATCCAGATCGGCACGTGCTTGAGTTGCGTCACTGCCGCGGTGTACGGGTCCGCTTCCTTCGCCACCAGGCTCACGTACAAGGTGCGGCGCTCATCGCGCGGTGCCTTGAGCGCGCCGCAGATCGGCACGATGGCCGCAAACCGCTGCGGCTGCATCAGCCCGATTTCCCAGGCGCCATAGCCGCCCATCGAAATGCCGGTGAGGTAGGTGCGCTGCGGGTCGGCACCGAACTCGGCGCTGGCCGCATCCAGCGTCGCGATCGCCATGCGCGCGTTGACACCCATCCACTCTTCGTCATCTGGCACTTGCGGCAGGACGACAAGTGCGGGGAAGTCGGCGGTGTGTTCGCTCAAGTAAGGGCCCACGCCGACTTCGGCCTGGTCGCGCCCGTTATCGCCGCGCTCGCCCGAGCCATGCAGGAACAGCACGATGGGCCGCGGCTGCGGCACCTTGGACGCGGGCACGAACACCTGATAGCGGTACAGGCGCCCTTCCAGTTTCAGGGTGCGGGTGACGAAGTGGCCGCGGCGTTGGTCGTGGTAGCGCTCAGCCATGCTGGAACAGCCGGCCAGCAGCAGCGCAAAGGCAATGACAACAAGACAACGACGAATCACGCAGCTCTCCCGACCGATCACATGGGTGCAGTATTACCGCATGCCGGTGCGCTGGCGTGTCGAGGCGAGGCAATTCCTGTCGAATATTCATCTGCTTGTCGTCATCGCATGCCTGCTGCCGGGCTCACTACAACGCCGGGCACCGCAGGTCAGGGCAGCAGGATCAACGTGGCTAGGCCCAGGAAGCTCAAAAAGCCCATTACGTCGGTCAAGGTGGTCAGGATCACGCCACCGGCCAATGCCGGATCGAAGCCCAACCGTTTCAGCGTCACCGGCACCAGCACTCCGCCGAAGGCGGCCGTGAGCATGTTCACCGTCAATGCGGTACCGATCACCAGCGAGAGCATCGGTTGCCGGAACCAGGCCAGCACGATCAGGCCAAGCCCGATGCCCAGGCACAGCCCGTTGATCAGTGCGACAGTGAGCTCTTTCTTGAGCAAGGTCATCACGTTGGATGAGCCGATCTGGCCCAGTGCCAGGCCGCGCACCATCAGGGCCAGCACCTGGGTGCCTGCATTGCCGCCCATGCCGGCCACGATCGGCATCAGCGCCGCAAGCGCCACCAGTTTTTCGATGGTGCCTTCGAACCTGCTGACCACGCTGGACGCCAGAAATGCGGTGCATAGATTGATGCTCAGCCAGATCAGGCGGCGCCGGAATGCGCGCCGTGCCGGGCTGAACATGTCTTCGTCTTCGTCCAGACCGGCCGCGCTCATGGCTTGGTGCTCGGCCTGCTCGCGGATGATGTCGACCACGTCGTCGATGGTGATGCGGCCGAGCAGGATGTTGTTGTCGTCCACCACCGGCGCGGAGATCCAGTCGTGGTCGGAGAAGCGCCGCGCCACCTCGTCGGACCCATCGCCGACATCGATGGCCGGTTGCTCGTCGTCGATCAGCCGGTTGACCGGCGTGCTGTCTTCGTGGGTGACCAGCGCCGCCAGCGGCACGCGGCCCAGGTATTGGTGGCGCCGGCTCACCACGTACAGGTGATCGGTGTGGTCGGGCAGTTCGCCGCGCAGGCGCAGATAGCGCAGCACCACGTCCACATTGACGTCGGCGCGCACGGTGACCACGTCCGGGTTCATCAGGCGCCCCGCGGTGTCTTCCGGATACGACAGCACCTGCTCGAGCCGCTCGCGGTTTTCGCGGTCCATCGACTTGAGCACTTCATCGATGACGGTGTCGGGCAGGTCTTCGACCAGGTTGGCCAGATCGTCGATGTCCAGGTCTTCGACCGCAGCCACGATCTCGTCCGGGTCCATGTCGGCCAGCAGGCTTTCGCGCACTTCGTCGCCGACGTGCAGCAGCACCTCGCCATCGTCTTCCGGATCGACCAGCCCCCACACCACCTCGCGCTTGCCCGGTGGCAACGATTCGAGCAGGTTGCCGATTTCCGCCGGTGCCAGCGTATTGACCAACCGGCGTACCGGCCCCAGGCGTCCGCTATCCAGCGCGTCGGACAGCAGGCGTAGCTGGCGCGCGGTTTTGTCGTGGCGGACGGCTTCGGCCATGCGGCTTCCCGGAAGAGTGGACGCGCCGTCAGTGGAAGACGCGGTGCTGGGTCAGCAAGCCATTATCGCTTGCGCATGGTGACGAAACATACAGGCGCGTGCCGGACGCGTGCGGATTGCCGAAGTGATGCCGGATGCGCCTTGAATTGGTGAGTCTATTGCGCGGGAGTCCGCCGCATCGGACGAACGACGTGAGGCGTGCGCAAGCTGCTACGCGTGGCCAACTCTCCGTATCGCTGCGTGTGCGGGGGCGGAGTTGCCTGAATTACGTCGACACGCAAAGCGGTTCCGGCTTGAATGGACTGTTAGGGCTTACCTCAGCAGCACGTATAGCAACAGCATCACAGCCGTAATCAGCATCACGCGGTCAACCCTTTGGGCAGTCTGTTGCTGTCGCAATAGGGTAAAGAGGATGTCTTGCCGCCGCTCGATGCGGTATGAGCGAAAATGGACTTGGTTGACGGTTGCCATGATGCGCTGATCGTCGGTCCAGCCATCCTCGGGTGGCACCTCATTGTCGCTTTTGAGCTTGAGCTTGTAATCGATCTCGTTGAGCTCGGCCCACTGGTCCCATGGTGATTTTTGAGTTGTCATGAAGTCCCCTGTGAGCCCTAACAGTCGCCTGTGGCGTTAACGCAACACGGCCTGCGCATTGCAGGCCAGCCACTTCTCGATGCCCTTGCGATCGCGGGCGCGCAGCAATTTTTCGCCGTGCACGCGCAACTCGCCCAGATGGGTGTCGCGCACCGCGCGGCGCACTTCCAGCAGGGTGGCCGGATGCAGGCTGAACTCGGTGAGCCCCAGCGCCAGCAGCATCGGCACGAAGCGCGGATTGCCGGCGATTTCGCCGCACACCGCGACCGGCTTGCCGTAGGTGCGTCCGGTGGCGATGACCTTTGCGATCAAGCGCAGTACCGCCGGATGCAGGGGCGAATACAGCTCGCCCAACGCCTCGTTGTTGCGATCCACCGCCAGCAGGTACTGCACCAGGTCGTTGGTGCCGATGGACAGGAAATCGGTATCGTCGATGAAGCAGTCCAGCGCCAATGCGGCGGCCGGCACTTCGATCATCGCACCCAACGGAATGTGCTCGGCGATCTCGTGGCCTTCCTCGCGCAGCTGCGCGGTGAGCTTCTTCAACTGCTTGCGCAGCTGCAGGATTTCTTCGCGGCCGCTGACCATCGGCACCAGGATGCGCACCAGTCCGTAGCCGGACGCACGCAGGATCGCGCGCAATTGCGCCTGTGCCACTGCCGGCCGCGCCAGCGACAGGCGCACCCCGCGCAGGCCCAGCGCCGGGTTGTCCTCATCGCTCAAGGTCAGGCCGGTGCGGTCGGCCTTGTCGGCGCCAAGGTCCAGGGTGCGGATGGTGACCGGGCGGCCGCTCATGCCCAGCACGGTGTCGCGGTAGGTGTGGAACTGTTCGTCTTCGTCCGGCAGTTCGTTGCGCTGCAGGAACAGGAATTCGGTGCGGTACAAGCCCAGGCCGCTGGCGCCGAGCGCATGCGCGTTGGCCACGTCTTCCAGCGATTCGGCGTTGGCCAGCAGGGTGATATCGACGTTGTCGCGCGTGCGCGTGGGCTTGGAGCGCAGCCGGCCCAGCTCGCGTTGTTCCTTGGCCAGCGCGCGCAGGCGCTCACGGTAGTCGCGCAGATGTTCGGGCTTGGGGTCGACGATCACCTGGCCCGAGCCGGCATCGACAATCAACACATCGCCATCTTCGATGCGCTGCAGCGCGTCGCTGACGCCCACCACCAACGGCAGATGCAGGCTGCGCGCCAGGATCGCGCTGTGCGACAGCGTGCTGCCGGCGGTGGTGACGATGCCGACCACGCCTTGTGCCTGCAGCTGCGCCAGCTCGGAAGGTGCCACGTTGTCGCACACCAGGATCTCGCCGGCCACACCCTTGAGGTCGGGTGCGCGTTTGTGCAAGAACGCATGGATGCGGCCGATCACGTGATCCAGGTCGTCCATGCGGCTCTTGAGATACGCATCCTCCATCCCGTCGAACACCGCCGCCAGGCGGTCGCGCTGTACGCGCAAGGCATAGTCGGCGCTGTAACGGTGGGTGCGGATCAGCTCATCCAGGCCTTGCAGCAGCTCGGGGTCGTCGAGCAGCAATGCATGCAGCTCGAGAAATTCGCCGACCTCGCGCGCCAGTGCGCCGTGCAGGCGGTCGCCGCGCAGCTGCTGCATCTCGACCCGAGCCGACGCGATGGCTGCATGCAGGCGCTGCAGCTGCGTTTCCACCTGATTGGCGGGCACGCGTTGTTCGGCCACTTCCAGGGTATGGCTCTGGCGCACGCGTGCGCGGCCAAGCGCATTGCCGCGTGCAGCGCCATGTCCGCGCAGGCGCAGGCTCATGCGCGTCGCTGGCGCAGCGGCGCCGTGTCGGTCGCAACGGCACCGACGCCGCGCATGCTCAGCTGTCCTCGTCGAAACGGCGCTCGAACAGGTCCACTAGCGCCTGCAAGGCCTCGGCTTCGTCTTCGCCATCCAGCCGCACCACCACGCTGGTGCCCTGGCCTGCGGCCAGCAACATCACGCCCATGATGCTCTTGGCATTCACCTCGCGGCCCTTGGCCGCCAGGGTGGCGTTGCTGCGATACGACGACAGCGTCTGCACCAGCTTGGCGGTGGCCCGCGCATGCAGTCCGAGTCGGTTTGAAACTATGAGTTCGCGTTCAAGCATCGTCGATGATCGCTCCGTTGCGGGTACCGGCCGCCGCAGTGGCGGGCAGCTCCTGCAGTCCTTGTTCGGGGTAGTTCATCACGCGCAGCAGCATCGGCAGGCTAAGTGCCGACACCCGGCGAACCGGTGTGCCCAGCTTGGCCAGACGGTTGGCGAGATTGCTGGGGCTGGCGCCGTAGAGGTCGGTCATGACCAGCACGCCGTCGCCGCTGTCGACCCGGCGCATCGCCGACGACGCCTGGGGCAGCAACGCGTCCAGGTCTGCATCGAACGGCACGTCGAATGCTTCGGTCTTCAACGGCAACTGCCGCAACAGCCCCTTCGCCACGTTCAACAACGCTGCGCCGATACCGGGATGAGTAATGAGGAGAATGCCACAGGCCATGCCGAAACGTTAACAGGTCAGCATGACTGCGCGATAGCGTCTGCCCGCACAGATGCGTTGCGAACTGAATAGCCGTTTAGGAGCGCTGCTGCGACGCGGCTGCACGGGTACCGCCAGCGCGTCGCGGCCTGCGGCATTGCTCCGTGACACGCGCAGCGTCAGCAATGTGGCCAAGCGCACAAGCAAACGCTGCTGTTGGCGCGGCGACGTGCGGTGCGGCGCAGTCATGCAGTCCGGCACGCCGCCGCCGCATTCGTCGTGCAGCGTTACGCGGCGCGTTGAACAAAAAACGGCAAGCGGCTTTCAGGATGTCGCTGCTTCAGTCGCGTTAGGGAACCTCTGAACAACGCGCCAAAAAAGCGCGACACTATCGTTTCGGAGTGAGGATTCATCCATGCAGCTGACGTTCGGTGACGCCGAGGACCTGGGCAAGCGCAAACAGACCCGTCGCGAGATCTTCCTGGCCGAGATGGAGCAGGTCGTTCCGTGGCAGCAGTTGCTTGCCCTGATCGCGCCGCACTATCCAGTGTCGGGGCGGCCCGGTCGGCAGCCGTACGCACTGGCGACGATGTTGCGGATTCATCTGTTGCAGCAGTGGTATGCGTTGAGCGATCCAGCGATGGAAGAAGCGCTGCACGAGATCCCAACCCTGCGGCGGTTTGCCCAGCTCGGTGGCTTGGACAATGTTCCGGACGAGACCACGATTCTCAACTTTCGGCGCTTGCTGGAGACCCATGGGCTTGCCGCACGGATGCTGGAAGCGGGC
>NZ_JFAQ01000062.1 GCF_001304695.1 Xanthomonas axonopodis | reverse complement strand
GTTGATCAGACCTTTCTTAGCGCGACACGTGCGCAACAAGTGTTTCGATCAATGCACGGGGATCATTCCTAACCTGATAGGCATTATAGACCGCTGCATGACTCACCGGTTTGTTATCGGCAATATCTTTGAGTAGATTTCCCACCTGCGTCTTCTGCCAGTCATTCATTTGTACCGGATTTATCATCGTCTCAAACCCGTACAACATATTCATCGCTCTGCCCATCACTTGGGGAGGGATCTGCGCATGGGATCCAGGCAGGGTGCTCTCCCCTCGCCTATAGGATTCTGATTCTGACGCTTGGACAGCCTGATACTGCGTCCTAGTGAACGCTTCGAGTTCACTCCTGCATTTCGCTAGCATGCCGGCTAACTCATCTCTGGATCTAGTCCTGGTATTACCTGCAAGTCGATCTTGCGCATGCTGCACGCCTTTGGCGGCTCTCCGATACGTGCGCTCGAGTGCGGGATTACTCGCACATTGGTCTCTTACATTGATCAGATTTGGGAGTATCTGATTCTGAATATCTTGATTTGCCGAATGCTCTTGGTTGGATAGCGCCCGTGGAGGCGACGCGGGGCGGCTGGACAATCCCGCAAGGCGCGAATTGGCGTCTGAGCCGCGCCGTGCACTGCCAGCATCTCTATCTCTGCGGTGGTCGTTTTCGGCCGGGCGAGAACTTGAAGAAGAACTGCTGGATCCAAGAAATCGTCCAATTCGACGCACTTTATTTCTCCTCATTCAAATCATGGGGCACTCATCATAATACGATTTCGCATCCATGTCCCGGTGAGCAGCGAAAGCGTGATGCCTCGACCGAAATGCGTGTGGGCTTGACGAAGAAACGTTCAGCATCGTGACGTTGCAGATGCGGCAACGATCAGCGCAATGAGACTTGGGTATCAGGCGCACGGCGGACTCCGCAGCAGACCGGGGCGCGGCGCCGAACATTTGCTGTGGCCGCTGAACGATCATCGCGGCACCCGTTCGCCGCCTGTCTTGCACCCAAGGGCCACCGCCGCCGTCCGTTGCCGATGATCATTTCCGCCGCTTCCGACTACCGCGCCGCCGCCGAAGCACGCTTGCCGCCCTTTCTGTTCCATTCGATCGATGGCGGCGCGTATGCCGAGCACACCTTGCGGCGCCGCGACGAACAGCGACCACAATCGCCTTCGCGGCAGCGAGCTGTGCTATTTTTCGGCCCTGCCCTGCCTGGTCGCGCCTGTTGGCGATTGTCGAGGCCCCTTCCAGTTGTACGACCGGTATCCGAGCGATGTCTCTTCGAAGCGAGCGTGTCACGCAGCTGGGCTCCGTTCCGCGGTTCCGCCTTGGCCCGTTGCTGGTTGAGCCGGAGCTGCTGACGCTGATCGACGACGGCCAGACCATCACGTTGGAACCGCGCATGGTGGAAGTGATGATCGCGCTGGCCGAGCGCGCCGGCGAGGTCATCAGCGCCGAGCAGTTGTTGATCGAGGTGTGGCACGGCAGCTTCTATGGCGATAACCCGGTGCACAAGACCATCGCCCAGCTGCGCCGCAAGCTGGGCGACGACAGTCGCCAGCCGCGCTTTATCGAAACCATCCGCAAGCGTGGCTACCGGCTGCTGCCGAAGGTGGTGTTTCCCGACGATTACCGCGGTGCGGTGATCGGTACGCAGGCGTGGGGGCATGGCAACCCGTACATGGGGCTGCAGGCATTCGACCCGGCACATGCGGAGGTGTTCTTCGGCCGCAGCCATGCGATTGCGCAGGTACTGGGCGCATTGCGCGCGCAATTGCACAGCCAGCGCGGGCTGGTGCTGGTGAGCGGCGCCAGCGGCTGCGTCAAGACCTCGTTGCTGCGCGCCGGCGTGGTGCCGTTGCTGTGCCAGCCCGGCCGCCTTGGATGGGCTGGACGCCATCGCGGTGGCGTACTGCAACCTGGCGCAATGCCGCGGCGGCGACGTGCTGGACACGCTGGCGCGCGCACTGGGGCAATGGGCACCGGGCGAACGCGCGGTGTTGTCGCCGGCGCAGACGGCACGCCTGCCCCAATGGCTGCAGCAACCTGCCCCGCTGCATGCGGCCATCGCGCAGCCATGCGCCAGAGCGCTCCCGCGCGCGACAACGCGCACACCCAGCGCCATCTGCTGCTGGTCATCGACCATGCCGAAGCGATGGTGGCCACGCCCGGCATCACCGCCGCCGATCGCGCTGCGCTGACAGCGGCCTTGCACGCGCTGTGCGCCAGCGCGCACGTGGCCGTGCTGATGCTCACCCGCAACGATTTTTATCCACGCCTGATCGATGCACTGCCGGACATTGTCGAGCTCAAACGCGGCGACAGGCACGTGGATCTGCTGCCGCCACGCGATGGCGAGATCTGTCAGATCATCCGTGTGCCGGCAGCGATGGCCGGGCTGCGCTTCGAAGAAGAGCACAGCGGTGCCGATCGCCTGGAAGGCGCGCTGGCGCATCATGCCGAGCAGACGTTTCGCGCATTGCCTTCCGATGCGCAGGCCGCGCTGGGCCACGTGCTGACGCTGCTGAGCGTGATCCACCCCGACAGCGATGCCGTCACCGCGCGGCGTGCGCTGTGGTCGGCATTGCCGGCGAGCAGCGCAGCGCGCGTGCTGGTGGATGCGTTCGTGCATGCGCACCTGCGAGCGCTCGCAACGCCAGCGCCGCGGCTGTACGCCGCCGCCTTGCTGGTGGTGCTGGCCAACGCCTCGCTGCTGCTCGGCTGGCAGGCGCGCCAGGCCCAGCAGGCTGCCGAACAACGCCGCGATCAAGCACAGCAACTGGTGGGCTACATGCTGAGCGACTTGGCCGAGCAGTTGCGCACAGTGGGCAACCTCAAACTGCTCGATAGCGTCGGCAGCCGTGCGCTGCGCTATCTGGAGGATCTGCCCAGCGCGAGCATGCACACCGGTGATTTGATCAACCACGCCCGTGCCCTGCGGACCACTGGCGAAGTGTTGATGAACCAGGGCAAGGTGCAAGAGGCCCATGCCGCGTTCACGCGTGCCGCCGCTACCGCCCAACGGGCGCGCATGCGGGCGCCCGATGCACTGGAAGCGCATGCGGAAACCGGTCAGGCCGCGTACTGGCTCGGCTATTTGGCGTATCAGGCCAAGCAACCGCCATTGGCGCGTACGTACTGGTCGCAATATCTGGCTACGTGCGAACACCTGGTACACGCCGCGCCGCAAGATCCGCGCTGGCAACTGGAGTTGTCGTATGCGCTCAACAATCTGGGCACATTGTCCAGAAGCGAAGGTCACGCAACTGCGGCGATCGACTTCTTTGCACGTTCCCATCGCGCTCAAGCGCCAAGTATTGGCGCGCACGCCGGATAACGCGGCAGTGCGTTACGAACTTGTCGATAGCCTGTCCTGGCTAAGCCTTGCGCAGGAAAATCAGGGTCTTCTGGCGCCAGCAGAACAAGGCTACCGCGAGCAGATCGCGTTGCTGCGCGTATTGGTGAAAAACGAACCGGATGCCAATGCGTGGCGACGGCGCATGGCCACCTCGTTGCTACGCACCTCCAATCTGGCGCTGGCGCGCGGCCACCTTGCGCAGGCGCAGGCCGACGCGCAAGCCAGCGTGGAGATACTGAAACCGCTGGTTGCACAGCAGCCGGACAACCGGACGTGGCAACGGGATCTGGCGCATGCTTACGCGCAGGCCGGTTGAGTCGCCGGACTGGATGGGCACGCTGACGCGGCCACACGCCAACTCACCCAGGCGCAGCAAACGCTGGCAGGCTTGCTGCAGCGACAGCCGCTGCCGGAGTGGCAATGGCTGGATGCCATCATTGCGCTGCGCTTGAACCGGGTACAGGGGCTGCACGGCAGCAACAAGACGTCCAGCCTGGCGGCGATCGTGGCGCGGCTGGGTGCCTTGCATCAGGGCAAGCCCACCGATCTGCTCGGCGTCTCGGCGCTGGCGCATGCCCTGGTTTGGTATGGCGAACAACTGGACGCCAGCGGCGATCACGTTGGTGCACGCGCCGCCTGGCAGCGCGCGGTGGAAGTGCTCGGCGCAGATCGGCAATAGTCGCGACAAGACCCTGCTCGACCCCTGGATTCGCGCACAGATCCATCTAGGTCGGCGCTCTGCCGTGACGCAACAGCTCGGATGGCTGTATCAAGCGGGCTACCGCCACCCGGGGTTCGTTTCCCTCTATGCCCCGCTCTTCGAGGAATTACCAACGTCATGACGGACCCCAAGATCATCCCCATCGAACTGACCGTGGCGCACGTGGCCTTCGGCGGCAATACCGGAAGGGCGCCTACTTCTACAGCTTCTCGCCGGACCTGCTCATCTGTGGCAAAGGCGAACAGGGCGTGACCCTGCGCTATGCGTTCTGCAAATCGGTGCCTCACCACTTCAAGATCATCAGCCTGCTGAATTCGGATGCGACCGGGCAGATCGGCCCGCAGCAGATCGACCACGACGGTCGTGGTGTGCAGGTGGTCAATGCCAATAAAGATCGGACACTGATTTTTTTCAGCGTGGTGGTGAAAGACACCCACACCGGCGCGCATTTCAGCTGCGACCCCCAGGTGGGCAACGATCCAGAAATTTCACCGCAGGAATTTGGCCGTAGCTGACAGGCAGACACACTCCCGTCCGATGGGTTGCCGCCGGACGGGAGCAACCGCACCGTAACGACCGGTCGGTTCTGCACGATGGCCTGACGCTGCGCGCGTTCCGCGACATAGACACCGCGCGGCCTCGACTGCGTGACTTCTGCCCTGCCAGTCAAATGCGGTAGTGGCGCATCCTCTGCAAATCCGCGAGCGCAGCTAGATTCCGGCAGACGCGCGCGGCGCGCGGCCGCGCTCAGTCTCATTGCTGAAAGCCACTTTGATCTGCCCGCGGATGGACGATAGCTCCCTGCCCCGCCCGTTTGTACTGACCCACCACGATCCTGAGATCGCGCTCGGCCTGCCCAGGCTGGAACAGCAGCGCAGCCTGGGGCCAGCCGACCGGCACTTCGGCCTGGGTGGGCGCGGTCCAGGCGCCGGTGCACAGCACGACGATCGGCACGATGAGGATTCGGACCAGGCGCATGACGGACTCCGCAGCAGACCGGAGCGCGGCACGTCCCCGGGCGGCTTCGCTGGCCGCCGGATCACCTTCATTCGTGGGTTCGCGCCTGACCTGACGGCAACCTTACGGTTGCGGGCCGAAGCTGACGGTTGCGCATAAATCCTTGTGCAACAGCCACGTAGCAATGCATGACCGAACAAGCTCGGCACTCGGGACAGATTGGCTTGGGGCGAAACGGCAGCAAGTGGTGTCGCCCGTACCCTCACCCCAACCCCTCTCCCGAGGGGAGAGGGGCTTTCAGGTTTCCCTTGCGCTAGGGGCTTTCCAATCCGGTCTCCAACTGCCCGCCCTTCCGAATCCCGAATCCCGAATCCCCATTCCCCGCCCTCAAATCACCCGCAACGTGATCGCCTTCAAGACCGCCCGTGTGCGGTCGCGGGTGCCCAGCTTTTCCAGGATGGTGGAGACGTAGTTCTTCACCGTGCCTTCGGCCAGGAACAGGGTGCGGGCGATCTCCTTGTTGGAATAGCCGCCGGCCAGCAGGCGCAGGATCGCCACCTCGCGTTCGCTGAAGCTCGCGCGCGGGGCCTGCTGGTCGCGGAACTGGTAGCGGGCGCGCACCGGGTCGGTGCTGACCGGCTGCAGCAAGGTGTCGCCTGCGGCCACCCGTTCGATCGGCGTTGACGTAGGCCAAGGTGTCGCGCGCCCGCTCGGCACTGCGCGCGTAATGCGCGGTGAGTGCGGCAAAGGCCTGGAAGCCGGCATAGATGCTGACGATCAACAAGGCGCGATCGAAGCCTGCGTGCACCAACACTGCGTACATGCCGGCGTTCAACACCAACGCCAGCAGCAGCACGCGCAACGGCGGCCAGGTCATGCCCGCCTGCGCCACCAGCATCACCAGCAGGACCGGCGCGGTGCCGGCACGCAGCTCTATCCAGACCAGCAGCAATGCCAACACCGCTTGCAGCAGGGTGGCCACCGTGCGCAATGCATGCGTTTGCGGCAACAAGGTGTGCAACACGAACAATGCGGTGAAGCCGGCCAGCGCGCCCCAGCGCCAGGCACCGTGGGCAGACGCATCTGGCATGAACGACAGCGCGACCGCGGCAATGGTGAACGCAGCGGCCAGGCGCAGGGGGTGCAACAGGTGGTAGAAGGAAGAGTTCATGCGGCGATGCTGACCGCCATGCAGGCGCTCGGCAATGATGCGCGGGCAGAAGGTGACTTCTGGCAGGTGGGATCGATGACCTGCGGCCCCAGGCATGGGTGCAGTGCGCACACACACACTGGCGTCACCAACCCGCCCCATCGCAAAGGAGTTACGCCATGTCGGCTTCCAGTCTGTTTGTTGCGCTCAATCTGGTCTGAGGTGGCTATGAGCTGCTGCTCAGCCGTCGTCGCCGCGCCAGCGATGGTGGCGCGCACGATCAAGGCACCCTGAACACCTATGGCGGGTGCTGTCTGCGGCAGTCGCTGTTGCGGTGGTGCTGGCCTACAGCGGCCTGGCGCACTGGCCGCAGGGTTGGGCGGCGTCGCTGCAGTGGGCCGGCTGCGCCCTGGTCGGCAGCGGCCTGGCGTTGCGCGTGTGGGCCATCCAGGTGCTGGCGCGCTGGTTCACGGTGGATGTGACCATCCAGCCCGATCACCAGTTGGTGCGTGGCGGCCCGTATCGCCGGCTGCGGCATCCGTCGTACACCGGCGCGCTGCTGGCCTTTTACGGGCTGGCGCTGGGCATGGGCAATGCGTTGTCGGTGAGGGCGATCATGGTGCCGGTAACCTGGGTGTTCCTGCACAGCATCCGCATCGAAGAGGCCGCGTTGCGGCGCGCGTTTCCGGTGGCCTACCAGGCGTATGCGGCGCAGAGCCGGCACCTGCTGCCGCTGGTGTGGTGAGTCTAGCGACTATGTGGCAAGCAACGCCAGGCACCCAAACGCTCAGCAATCTCGCCGCCCCGCCGCGGCGGGCCTGGCAACCCACCGGCCCCACCGATCGCCTTACACTCGGCGCCTCTCCCGCCGCTGCCGTCCCGTCTTCGATGATCATTTCCGCCGCTTCCGACTACCGCGCCGCCGCCGAAGCACGCCTGCCGCCCTTCCTGTTCCATTACATCGATGGCGGCGCGTATGCCGAGCACACCTTGCGGCGCAATGTTTCGGACCTGGCCGACGTGGCGCTGCGTCAGCGGGTGCTGCGCAATATGTCGGATCTGCGCCTGAGCACCGAGCTGTTCGGCGAAACCCTGGAGATGCCGGTGGCATTGGCGCCGGTCGGCCTCACCGGCATGTATGCACGCCGCGGCGAAGTGCAGGCCGCGCGTGCGGCGGCCGCGCGCGGTATTCCGTTCACCCTGTCCACGGTGTCGGTGTGCCCGATCGAGGAAGTGGCGCCGGCCATCGAACGGCCGATGTGGTTCCAGCTCTACGTGCTCAAGGACCGCGGCTTCATGCGCAATGCGCTGGAACGGGCCAAGGCCGCGGGCGTGACCACGCTGGTGTTCACCGTGGACATGCCCACGCCCGGCGCGCGCTACCGCGATGCGCACTCGGGCATGAGCGGGCCCCACGCGGCGCTGCGGCGCATGCTGCAGGCAGTGACGCACCCGCGCTGGGCATGGGACGTGGGCTTGCTCGGCAAGCCGCACGATCTGGGCAACATCTCCGCCTACCGCGGCAGCCCCACCGGCCTGCAGGATTACATCGGCTGGCTGGGCGCCAACTTCGACCCGTCCATTGCCTGGAAAGACCTGGAATGGATCCGCGAGTTCTGGACCGGGCCGATGGTGATCAAGGGCATCCTGGACCCGGAAGACGCGCGCGATGCGGTGCGCTTCGGTGCCGACGGCATCGTGGTCTCCAACCACGGCGGCCGTCAGCTTGATGGCGTGCTGTCCAGCGCACGCGCGCTACCGGCCATTGCCGATGCAGTGAAGGGCGAGCTGAAGATTCTGGCCGACTCGGGCATCCGCAGCGGGCTGGACGTGGTGCGCATGCTCGCCCTGGGTGCCGATGCGGTGCTGCTGGGCCGCGCCTTCGTCTACGCGCTGGCGGCTGGCGGCCAGGCCGGCGTGGAAAACCTGCTGACCTTGATCGAAAAGGAAATGCGCGTGGCGATGACGCTGACCGGCACGCATTCCATCGCCGAAATCAGTGCCGACGCGTTGAGCCGGGTCACGCGCGAGCGGGCCGATGCGGTCTCGCCTTGAAGCGGCTGGCAATGTCGCAACCGTCGCCCGGCAGGTGTGCAAGGCGCGCCGTGACCAGCGCGGTACTGCCGATTCCAGGCACCGGCCGGGCGCGCATGGCGGCACGGCAATGTTTTGATTGCTCTCGACACGGCGAACGATACTGAGCTCATCGCTTGCCGGCGCAGATAGCGCCGGCAAGCGGTGTCGATCTCTCGCAAGTCAACGAAGCTCGTACGGCGTGTTGTTGCTCTGGCGCCACAGGCCCGGCTGATGAGGGCGGCGCTTCTAGTCCCAGCGTCGCCCCTGGCAACGCCAGGTGCACAGCACCGCCGCAGGAAGCACGCCACGTCAGCTGCACGCCAGGCATGTTTTCGCTTGGCGCGCCCGACTATCCGGCATTGCGCCTGGGTGCGGCGCTCTTGGCGGCAGTCTTCTTGGTCGCCTTGCCTGCAGTCTTCTTGACGGCTTTCCTCGCCGCTTTTTTGGTTGCCGTTTTCTTCGCAGGTGCGCTTGCCGTGTCGGCGGTGCTGGATTTCTTGGCAGGCGTGCGCGTATTGGCCTGCAGGCTCTTTTGCAGCAACGACATGAAGTCCACCACATTGGTGGTGGCGTCTTCGTGCTGAGGCGGCTCGACGTCCACCGTGGTCGTGCCACCCTTTTCCTGGATGCGCTTGCGCAGAATCTTTTCCAGCTTGCCGCGGAATTCGTCGTGGTAGTCCTCCGGCTGCCAGGTGCCGGACATCGATTCGATCAGCTGCTTGGCCATCTCCTGTTCCTTGGGCGTGATGCGGTACTCGCCCACCGCACCGGCCGGCAGCTTGAAGTCCTGCGGGTCCACGACCTCCTGCTGATAACGCAGCAGCAACAAGATCAATGCATCGCCCTGCGGCATCACTGCCGCCAAATATTCGCGGGTGCGGATCACCACCTTGGCAATGCCCACCTTGCCGGTGTCGCGCAAGGTTTCGCGCAATAGCACGTAGCCCTTTTCGGCCTTCTTGCCCGGGACCAGGATATAGGGCTTTTCGAAATAGCGTGGGTCGATGTCGGCTGCGTCGACGAAGGTTTCCACCTCGACCGTTTCATGGCTTTCCGGTGCCGCAGAGCGAATATCCTGTTCTTCGACGATGACGTAGCTGCCCTTGTCGTATTCGAATGCCTTGACGATCTCCTTCCATGGCACCTCGTCGCCGGTGTCGGCATTGACGCGTTCGAAGCGGATCGGTTTTTTGTCGCGCGAATCCAGCATCCGGAAATGCAGATCCACCTTGCGCTCGCCCGACATCAACGACACCGGCACATTGAGCAAACCGAAGGAAAGGGTGCCGGTCCAGATCGGTCGTGCCATCAGTGTGCTGCTCCATGAATTGCGGCTTCGGGAATGTGGTCCAAGGCCAGCCAGGCATCCTCGACAATGTCGCGCACATGCGGCCAGTCCAGTCGCGCCGCGCATGCTGTCCCACTGCGCAGCCAGGGCCTGCTCGCAGTCGATATCGGCCCCACGCGGCCAGTCGGCGGCATGGGTGATCCGCGCAAACGCGTACGCCGGCGACAAATCGCGCCAGGTGAGCCCGCCACGCCGGCGGCGGCGCTGGTAGTCGGCAAGGCTGTAGCAATGAAAGTCCTGCGCCACGCCAGCGGTGTCCGGCATGCGTGAATTGCGATGCGCGCGCCTGGGCGGAGCGGGCTCGACATGGGCACTGAACAGGCGACGGTCGGGACGGCGATCCTGGGGGCGCATGGGCGGCTTCACGGTGCGGCATTGGGGGCTGACATCAGTAACGCCGCTGCCGTGAGCCATGCGTGAGAAATTCGCTTGCACTACGCGATTTGCGTGCCCTTCACCGCAGGCGCGGTGAACTGCTCGCTCATCTTGCTGTCAGGAGTCATCATGTCCCGCGACCCTTTACGCGACCAACCCACCCAGCCGGGCGAACAGCATGGCAAGCGCGATGCAGAACACTATGAAGACCGCGGTGCTGGCGATGCGCCGGGGCGCCTGATTCCCGCCGATGGCGAAACGCCGGCCAAGAAGCCCGGAAGCGCGCCATCGTCAGATACGGGCGGACGTGAAGGCGGCTCCACGATGCACGCTGCACCAACCGGCGGCACCTGCCCCGCTCGGATGGTGGTGAGCGCAGTCGTTGTGTGGCCGCTCCAGGCGCGCGATGTGGATGTTTCTTGTTAAAGGCATGTTCTCGAAGGCAAACCGGCTGGCGTCAGCTTGCTACATAGCAAGGGTTGCTGGCTGCATGGCCATTGCCTATGCCCGGCCGGCGCGCTGCAAGCGTGCGAATTCGTCATCGTCAAACAGCCGTGACCGCACCAGAAAGCGGACGCCTTCGCCGTTTTCTAGCGAGAACATGCCACCGTGCCCCGGCACAACATCGATGATGAACTGGGTGTGCTTCCAGTAGTCGGATTGCGGCGCGCTGATGTAGAACGGCGCGTCGCCAATCTCGCCCAGTAACACATCGCGGTCGCCGACGATGAACTCGCCGACCGCAAAACACATCGGCGAGGATCCATCGCAGCAGCCGCCGGATTGGTGGAACAACACATCGCCACGCCGGGCACGCAGCTTGTCGATCAGCTGCAGTGCCGCCAGCGTGGCCGTGACCTGCGCCGGCAGCTCAATGGTGCTGTCTTGCATCGGCTAACTCCCGCGGCCGTTCTGGCCGCCTTGTCGAGCACCATACCCCCGCCGCTGCGTGCAAGTGTGCATGCACGCGGACACCGTGTGCATGCCTTTGCATCGATGGTGCAACGGATCGAGGGCGGCTGGCCTTCGTGTGTGCGCGAATCGATGCGATCAGCCACGCAGGTGTCGTTAGAAGAACCCCAGCGCCTTCGGCGAATAGCTCACCAACAGGTTCTTGGTCTGCTGATAGTGGTCGAGCATCATCTTGTGATTCTCGCGGCCGATGCCCGACTGTTTGTAGCCACCGAACGCAGCATGCGCATGCTAGGCGTGGTAGCAGTTGGTCCACACGCGGCCAGTCTGGATCGGTCCATTCGATACAGGCGCGATGCGTCACGGCTCCAGACACCGGCACCCAGGCCGTACAGCGTGTCGTTGACGATCGCCAGCGCATCGGCCTCGTCCTTGAAGGTGGTGACCGAGACCACCGGGCCGAAGATCTCTTCCTGGAACACGCGCATCTTGTTGTGGCCCTTGAACACCGTGGGCTTGACGTAAAAGCCCTCGGCCAGTTCGCTGTCGAGCATGTTGCGCTCGCCGCCGATCAACACTTCGGCGCCTTCCTGCTTGCCGATGTCGATGTAGGAGAGGATTTTTCCAGCTGCTCGCTGGATGCCTGCGCGCCGACCATGGTGTTGGGATAGAGCGGATTGCCCTGCCTGATCGCCGCCACGCGCTTGAGTGCCTTTTCCATGAACCTGTCGTAGATCGATTCCTGGATCAGCGCGCGTGACGGGCAGGTACACACCTCGCCTTGATTGAAGGCGAACAGCACGAAGCCTTCCACCGCCTTGTCGAGAAAATCGTCGTCTTCGGCCATCACATCGGCAAAGAAGATGTTGGGCGATCTGCCATCCAGCTCCAGCGTCACCGGAATCAGATTCTGGCTGGCGTATTGCATGATCAGCCGGCCGGTGGTGGTTTCGCCGGTAAGGCGATCTTGGCGATGCGCGGGTTGCTGGCCAGCGGCTTGCCGGCCTCCAGGCCGAAACCGTTGACCACGTTCAACACGCCAGGCGGCAGCAGGTCGCCGATGAGTTCCATCAATACCAGGATCGAGGCAGGCGTCTGCTCTGCCGGCTTCATTACCACGCAGTTACCGGCGGCAAGCGCCGGTGCGAGTTTCCAGCACGCCATCAGCAGCGCGAAATTCCACAGAATGATCTGCCCCACCACACCCAGCGGTTCGTGAAAGTGATATGCAATGGTGTCGCTGTCGATCTCGGAAATACCGCCTTCCTGCGCGCGGATGGCGCCGACGAAATAGCGGAAATGGTCAACGCACAACGGCACGTCGGCATTGAGCGTTTCGCGCACCGGCTTGCCGTTGTCCCAGGGTTCGGCATCGGCGAGCAGTTCCAGGTTCTGCTCGATGCGGTCTGCGATCTTCAGCAGCATGCTGCTGCGCTCGGTGGCCGAGGTCCTGCGCGTCGGAGCGCGCCACCGAGGTGAAAGACTCGTCGGCGATCGGCGTGCTGTTGTCGAAGGAGCGGCCGCTATTGGGTTCCACCGATTGCCCGCCAATGCCATTGCCGCCGCCCGACTTGAAGATGGACTGCGGAGCGGTGGCATGCGTCTTGGCGGCAGTGACGGCGACGACGGCGTTCATCCGAGTCGCCTGCGCCGGTGGAAAAGGAAGAGGAAGCGCCCATCCGGCTAAGTGGTAACTGCAAGAGCGATGTCAGATTTTCGCTGTTGCGTCGCGTCATGCCCGTGTGCCGCGGCGGATCGGCCCAGCGGCTGCGCCAGGCCGACGGCAGCGTACCGTTCCTGGACGAGATCCCAGCCAACAGCCTGTCCGCTCGGCGCTGGCAGACGCACAACGTGGGAAGCGTGCCCATCGCGACGCATGTCGTCGCTACGTTTACCGGCCAAGCAAGATCAGGCGCGTTGCTCGACGCATCCGCTACGCACGTCACGCCTCACTCTGGCCCGTTCTCGATCAGTGGCTGAGGGCGCGGCAGGAACGGAGCGAGCAGGTCCCTGCGGCAAAGACGCGAGCCTGTAGATATCGCTGGCTGCGCCTGCATGGGAGCGAAGATGCGCTGCAGCTCGGCCGGTTGGATCGTGGACAGGAAATAGGGGCGCCACAGCGTCAGTTCGTGGTTGTCCGCCAGATTGATCCTGCTCGCCGGCTGGTCGGTAGAGGTGACGAACTGCGCGAAGCGATCGCCGCTGGCGTTGCCGGCACGCTCGGCAGCGGCAGCGGCAGTGCTGTCGTGGTCCCAGTGCGGGTGATGCATGAACAAGGGCGTGGACTGGATCGGATCCAGCGCACGGGCGAACTGGCGTAGCGCGAATCGCAATGCGCTGTACATATAGAGCGTCTCGATGCCCGCTTGCCCCAGGCGTGGCGGGTTGAAGGCATACACGCTGACATTGCCGCTGACCCCGTCCGCACGCAGGAAGTGCGCAATATCGAAGCCGGCGACCATGGCCACGGCCGCGCCCAGGCTATGCCCCGTCAATGAGATCGACAGCGCCTTGCCGCTGCCCTTCGCGCGGTCCGCATAGCGTGTCAGCACGTCCTTCATGACAGCTCCGTCGGTGCGCGGCAGCTGCGCTTCGGACTGCCACCATTCCTGCCAGCCGGCTCCCACATTGCCCAACGTCGGCAAGCGCTCGTCCAACATATTGACGTGCGGCCGGGCGATTTGGCTCTTCAGGTCGCATAACACATCGTCCGCAGCATCCAGGCACGTGCCGGAACAGCCCAGCACCACGACGATCGCATCGTCCGTCGCGCCCTCCCAAAGTTTCAACCGCGGCGTGGACATCGGCGCATCCAGATGGAGCCCACCGATATCGGCTACCGCCGCCAGATCCGCCGTGTACGCTTCGCCGGCGCCGGTGCGCATGCATTCAAGCACCACGCAGCAGTGCATCTCCCATTGCGGATCCCGCCCAGGCGACTGCGCCAATGTGCCATCTACCTTTAGCAATCGCACCGGCGACATCGGAGGTTTGCGCATCGATCTGCAGCAGGCGCGCGCCAGACGAGGGTGTCGTGTTTGCCGCGACCGAACGCGGCGCCTGGCGCACGCGCCTGACCGGCGAAGCGCCGAGGCCGGCGAATACCCCCGCGCGGTCGCGCTCGCGGCAGGGCGAGACGGCAACGCAGACAGGCGCGCTGGCGTCGGCGCCGGGCGACTGCACGGACGGCAGACTTGGCGAGGAGGTCGCAGTCGTTCGCATGGCGCAGCTTCCGAATAAGAGCGGCTAACAAAACTACTGCGCAGCCGCCAGGCGGGCGCGGCCGGTGCTCGGAATCCTCATGTACCCCTCGTACACTCCGGTTCCTGTGCGCCGTCCACGCCCACCTGACGACCGCTCGCTACGTTTTGTTAGCCACTCTAAGTCCGCCGGGATCTTAGCCGTGCCCCTGCCTGGCGAGCGGCCCGGAGCGAACTACTGCATGAAAAACGGTAGCCGGCCAGGCGAGGTTGCGCGGCGCAGACAGGCTGGACTCAGTGCGCGAAATCCCACTGCAGCCCCACCGTGTAGGTGCGGTCCGGGCCGGGCTCGTAATAGCGGCCGTTGCCATCGTTGACGATGACCGAGCCCACGTACCGCCGGTCCAGCACATTGTCGATGCGTGCGAAGGTACGCAGTGCGCCCTGCGTGGTGCTCCAGCGCCGGGAGGCTTCCAGATTGACCAATGCGTAGCCGGGTGCACGTTCGGTGGCCAGGTCGTTGACCACGGTGGCGCCGGAGGCCACCGATTCGGCAGCGAACTGCCATTGCGCCGGCTGCCATTGCCAGCGCGCAAACAGTTGCTGACGCGGCACGCCGGGCAGCCGCGAACCACTGCCCACCACTGCGGTAGGCGTGGCGCAGCCGCTGCTGGCACAGGTGAGGTAGCCATCGCGCACGGTGGCATCGACGAAGGTGTAGGCCAGCTGCAGCTGCTGCGTGACACCGATCGGCTGCAGCCAGCTGAGCTCTGCGCCCTGGCGCCGGGTCGCGCCGATGTTGCGGTAGGTGCTGCGACCGTTGGTATTGCTGGCCACCGCCAGCTCGTCGTCGGTGTCGGCGCGGAAGACCGCAAATTCCAGCGCCGCGCCGCTTTGCGCGTGCCACTTGCTGCCCACTTCGTAGTTGCGGCTGGTGGCCGCGCCCAGATCCAGCGCAAGGCCGGCGCCGCCATCGCTGCGGTAGCCCAGTTCGTTGAAGGTGGGCGTCTCGAAGCCGCGTCCGACCGAGACGTAGAAACGCAGATCCTCCTCGGCACGGAACACGATGCCGGCGACCGGCGTGGTCGCCGAATAATCGCGCCGGCCGCTGTCGTCGGGATTGCGGCCAACGATGTAGTGGTCGTCCGACGCGAAGCGCACCTCGCTATGGCGCACGCCCAGCAGTGCCGACCAACGGTCGCTCCACTGCCACCACAGTTGCGCGAACTGGTCCACGTTCTCGACCTGGTCGCGCTGGTTGCGGCGCAGTGCGCCCTTGACGCCCAGCATGTCGCCGACGAAGTTCTCGTAACCGGTGCGGTGCTGGCGCTGGCGATCGACATTGGTGCCGATGGTCAGCTGCAGGGGCCGGCCCAGCGCCTGCCCCTGCCAAGCCCAACGCGCATCGGCACCTTCGTAATTGCTGTCCAGATCGATCACCCCACCCGAATGCAGCGGGTTGCGCTGCACCGCCACCGGGATCGCCAGGAACTGCTCCACGCTGCGCTGCCCGCCATAAGCCATCAGCCGCAACGTCTGGCTATCCAACTGCTGGGAGAAGATGGCGCCGGCCTGCGACTGGCGCACCGATTTGCGGGTGTTGAACTGTGTGGCCACCGACGTGGCCTGCGCCGGGTCGGCATTGAACTGGGCGCGGGTCAGGCCGAGTGGGTCCTGCGCGTCGGGTGCGTCCAGGTAGTTGAGCACCAGCTCCAGCCGGCGACCCTCGGCCAGATCAAAACCGAGCTTGGCGTTGACCGAATCGCGCTTTGCGCGGCTATGGGCGCGGAAGCCATCGGTGTCGAAAAGATTGGCGGCCAGGTTGTAGTGCACCGCGCCCTGCTGGCCGAGCAGTTGCGCGCCCACATTGACGGTGGCGTTGCTGCCATCGGTGGCACGCAGCCGCCACGGGTCGCCCGGCTTGCCGTCGGCGCTCCACAGCTGCAGCACGCCGCCGGAGGAGTTGCCGTACAGCGCCGAGAACGGCCCGCGCAGCACTTCCACCCGCTCGGCGCCCTGCACGTTGAAGTGCGAGAGCTGGCCCTGCCCTTCGGGCATGCTGGCCGGGATGCCGTCCACCAGCAGCCGCACGCCGCGCACGCCGAAGGTGGAGCGCGCACCGAAGCCGCGAATCGACAACTGGGTGTCCTGCGCGTAGTTCTGGCGATCGCGCGCCACCAGGCCGGGGATGCCGTCCAGCAGCTCGGACACCTGCGCGCCGCGGCGGTTGTCGGCATCGGCCGCCACAACGGTGAAGGAGGCCGGCAGGTCGAAGTCGTCCACCCCGCGCACGCGCGCGGCGTCCACCTGCACGGTGGGCAATCGCTGGATCGGTGTGGAGGCGGGCGGCGCCGCATCGGCGGCCAGGACGGGCGGCGCGGCGCTCGTGGCGAACAGGCCGCAGGCGGCGGCCAACAGGGTGAGTCTGGGCATGGGCGTAGTGTCCCTTATTCCGTACTGTGGCCGCATCGTTGCGTACGGAACGATGCATGCTACGCCGGCCATGGGCTGCTACGATGAGGTGGTTTGGCCCAGCAGCGGCCAACGATCCGGAAGTACCCCACTCTTTTCGTCCTTCAGCGAGTCATGCCGTGTCCTTCTTTGCAAACGTGGAACAGGTTCCAGGCGACCCCATCCTGGGACTGACCGAGGCCTACAACGCCGACAGCCGCCCCAACAAGGTCAACCTGGGCGTGGGCATCTATTACGACGAAAACGGGCGCATCCCGCTGTTGCGCGCCGTGCATAAGATCGAGCAGCAGCTCGCGCAGGACGCCAAACCGCGCGGCTATTTGCCCATCGACGGCCTGGCTGCGTACGACAAGGCCACCCAGGAGCTGCTGTTCGGCGCCGACTCTGCACTGGTGACCTCCGGCCGCGTGGCGACCTCGCAGACCGTCGGCGGCAGCGGCGCATTGCGCGTGGGCGCCGACCTGCTCAAGAAGCTGCCGCCCACCTCCACCATCGCCATCAGCAACCCCAGCTGGGAAAACCATCGCGCGGTGTTCGGCGCGGCCGGCTTCGAGGTTGTCGATTACACCTACTTCGATGCCGCCAGCCATGGCCTGAACTTCGACGGCATGCTCGCCGACCTGGCCAAGCTGGAGCCGGGCACTGTGGTGTTGCTGCACGCCTGCTGCCACAACCCCACCGGCGCGGACCTGAGCAAAGAGCAGTGGAAGCAGGTGGCCGGGCTGTTGAAGGAACGCAAGCTGTTCCCGTTCGTCGACATTGCCTACCAGGGCTTCGACAAGGGCATCGAGGCCGATGCCTACGCGGTGCGCCTACTGGCGGCCGAAGGCATCGACAGCTACGTGGTCGCCAGCTCGTACTCCAAGTCGTTCTCGCTGTATGGCGAGCGCGTGGGCGCGCTGTCGGTAGTCTCGGCCACTGCGGCCGAAGCCAAGGCCGTGCAGTCGCAGGTCAAGCGCATCATCCGTACGATCTACTCCAGCCCGTCCACGCACGGCGCCGCACTGGTGGCCGGCGTGCTGACCAGCTCGGAGCTGCGCGATCTGTGGGAACAGGAACTGACCGAAATGCGCGAGCGCATCCATTCCCTGCGCGCAGGGCTGGTGGAAAAACTCGCCACGCTGGGCGCGCCGGAGTTCGACTTCATCCAGCGCCAGGCCGGCATGTTCTCCTACTCGGGCCTGACCAGGACCCAGGTGGACCGCCTGCGCGACGAGTTCGCGATCTACGCCGTCGGCACCGGCCGTATCTGCGTAGCAGCGTTGAGCCAGCGCAACCTGGACTACGTGGCCCAGGCCGTGGCCACTGTCAGCCGGGTGTAATGCAGCGCTGACCTTCGTCGGCTGTGTCGACCGCAGTCATCGAGCCGGGAGCGCGCAAGCCTCCCGGTTTTTTTGTGCGTGCCGCTGCTTCGCCCCCACCGACACAAGGCGTGCTGGATGCTGGCAGCGCGGGCGCACCTGCTTATTCCACGCGCCATCCGCGCATATTCGATCACCGGCGCTGCAAACCGCGCATCAAGTGATCGAAATCTAATGCGGCAATGGCGACAATGGCGGCCCACTTCCTACACAGGCTGCCCGCTCCCATGTCGCGCCCCTCGCTGACCCGCTTCCTGATCGAAGAGCAACACGCCGGCCGTATCGATGCGGAATTGCGCCAGCTCATCACCATCGTCTCGCGCGCCTGCAAGCGCATCTCCATCGCCGTGAGCAAGGGCGCCCTGGGCGGCGTGCTCGGCGATGCCGGCACCGGTAACGTGCAGGGCGAAGCACAGAAAAAGCTCGATGTGCTCAGCAACGACATCCTGCTCGAAGCCAACGCCTGGGGCGGCCATCTGGCCGCGTGCGCGTCCGAAGAAATGGACCACAGCCAACCGGTGCCCGACCAATACCCCAGCGGCGATTTCCTGCTGTTGTTCGACCCGCTCGACGGCAGTTCCAACATCGACGTCAACGTCTCGGTCGGCACCATCTTCTCGGTGCTGCGCGCCCCCAAGGGCACCGAAAAGCCGGGCGATGAGCACTTCCTGCAGCCGGGCACCCAACAGGTCGCCGCCGGCTACTGCATCTACGGCCCCAGCACCATGCTGGTGCTCACGCTGGGCCACGGCACCCACGCGTTCACCCTGGAGCGCGAGGAAGGCAGCTTCCTGCTGACCCAGGCCAACATGCGCGTGCCCGAAGACACCGCCGAATACGCCATCAACATGTCCAACCAACGCCATTGGGAACCGGCGATGCAGGCCTACGTGGGCGACCTGCTGGCCGGCAAGGACGGCGCGCGCGGCAAGGACTTCAACATGCGCTGGATCGCCAGCATGGTGGCCGACGTGCACCGCATCCTTACCCGCGGCGGCATCTTCATCTATCCCTGGGACAAAAAAGACCCGAACAAGCCCGGCAAGCTGCGCCTGATGTACGAAGCCAACCCGATGAGCATGCTAGTGGAACAGGCCGGCGGCGCGGCGAGCACCGGGCGCGAACGCATTCTGGATATTCAACCGACGCAGTTGCATCAGCGCGTGCCGGTATTTTTGGGCTCGAAGAATGAAGTGAACGAGGCCACGCGGTATCACCTGGAGGCGGATAAGGCGTAATACTACGAGCCTGCGTTAGAAAACCAGCAGTCATGTGTTACCCAAAGACGCCCGCGTACTGCGGGTGTCTTTTTACTGGGCGCGTCAACTAAGGAAGGTCTGAACAACC